>CALVSH010000102.1 GCA_944358945.1 uncultured Bacilli bacterium | reverse complement strand
TCTACATCTAAGCCATCTAAAGCTGCCTTCTTGACGGAAGTAATCGCCTTTGTGTCGCAGGTAGAGGTTCTCCCATTATGTCGTTCCTCCGCATTAATGAGCTCAAAAAATCTAATTCTGTTTCCTCTTCCAGAAAGGGCAGGATCAGAGCCGGTGAAAAAAGCCGCCCTTAAAGAAAGAAGCCACCAGAAATCAATTTCAGAAAAATCGAGGCCAAACCCAATGATGTCTATATCCGAGGTGAAGAATAGCCCTGGCCAAGTCGTGGCGACCTCACCATCAAGTACTAGCTTCTCAAGCTTGGAGCTTGAATCCTCCTCTGCTTGCGCCGAATCGAGCAGACTCTGGCGCATGCGCTGAATGTAGCCACAGTAATGTTCATAGCCAATGCAGATAGATTGAGGCTTGGTGACTATGCCGTGAGCATGAAAGATTTTAACGCGGTTAATCTCTGAGGTTGATTCGAATAGATATTTACTCTGCATAATGTTAGGCTGAACAAAGTCGCCGAAACTCAGAGCGCGCTCCAAACTCAGGTCATAATTTGTGGTTATCACATTATCGATCTCTAGTGTTCTTAGCCTATTGTGAACACATCCATCCCCTATCTGTATAGCTGAAACAAGGTCGGCAACTCTCCTCTTGGTTTGCAAATAGGTATCCGCTCCCCGCCTGCCAATCCTGCGATTATGACGGGCGGCAAGAACCTCATATTGAATGGGGGAAGGAACGTCCGCAAACGCTTCAGACCACATATCTCCGCCCAGATTCTGCATGAGCTTCACCCATGAGCAAGATCCATCAAGCGTTCGATTCAGACCGTTTCCAATAAGCAGCGTATGCGCAGACATGTTCACTCCTCATTTGTCCGATGCCCTCAGATCCCCCTCGAATGATTCACGCTCTACCATGTTCAACCGGGTAATGCCGAATAAGCGTTCTGAACTTGGTATAAAACGCTTGAAGTTTCGCAATAACACGATGGCGTTGCTCGCCATAGGCGTTACCCTTAGCGAAACGAGAAACCTTCGGCAAGCATGCCTGCACGAGCGTTCCAGTTTCCGGTACTCCACCCGCCTCAAACGCGTAGCTAACCACTCGTCGCGCCTCGGAACTCTTCAGCTTCTCATTCGAGATAATCTGGTCAAGTTCCGTCTCCACTTGCTCTTGCACATAGTCCATCCACGCTGCATCAACCTTCGCGCGACGGAAGCTCTCATCGCCCCTATCGGTCTTGGAAACACCATCTGCTGTCACACCCATACGGTTCACAAACTCGAGAATGAGCTCCGCCTTGTCGCGCAACTGCGGCGAGGTCGCGATGGCCCGCTTGATCTTGTCGTAAGCAACCTTGTCCTCACCGTTGCCGGAACGGGCGCGCATCACGAGATCGAGGATGTAGTCGATGTTGACCTCAACTTGGCGAATGAGCTCGATCTCGAACACGAGGTCGTCGACGATGTCGGCCTGCTCGGCCTTGGCGTCGCGCTTGAACTGGTCCGCGAGATCCAAGTAGGTACTCTGCAGATCTTGCAGCGTGCGCATGCTCAACACGTCATCCGCCTTGAACTGATCGAAGACCGAGAGCACATTCCGCACGCGTAGGAGCGCTCCGAAGGCAGCGACAAACGCCTTCTGCTGAGACTCGCCCAGAAGCACAAGGCGACCCGTGTCGTCCATGAAGCGCCCACGGATTTCATCGACGAGCTTGAGATAGTCACTCATGTACTCACCGTATGACTTGAGCAAAACGATTCCACCCGCCTTCTCATCTCCGAACAGTTCGAGCGCATCATCCACCTCCTTGGAGAGATCACGGAAACAGACGATGTTGCCGAACGTCTTAATTGAATCGAGAATGCGGTTCGTGCGGGAAAAAGCCTGGAGGAGACCGTGCATGCGCAGGTTCTTGTCCACCCAGAGGGTGTTTAGCGTCTTCGAATCGAAGCCAGTGAGGAACATGTCCACCACAATGAGCATATCGAGCCCGCGAGACTTAAGACGCAGAGAGACATCCTTGTAATAGTTCTGGAACTTGGCTCCATCTGTAGAAAAGGACGTGCCGAAAATCGCGTTGTAATCAGAGATTGCGGCATCTAGCGCGTCACGATCGCTCGCATCAAGCTGGGCGGTGTCCATAGACTCGTCCGCGATGATTCCGGTCGCCAAGTCGTCCCCGTTAGGCGCGTAGCTGTAAATCATCGCAACTTTGAGAAACGGCTTGGTACTTCCCTGCTCGGCTCGAGTGACCTGTAACTGCTTGAGCGCGGCATAGTAGCGTTTTGCCGCCGTAATGGAATCTGTTGCAAGTATGGAAGTGAATCCAGAGCCGTCGTGACGCCTCTTGGTGTGCTGATTGTAATGGTCCAAAATGTACTCAGCATTATTAAGGATGCGGGCGAACGACGTAAGAGCCCCCTCGCGGTCGATGGCCTCGACCTGGTCGTCGCCGAGGTCGCCGGCGGGCCTCATCGTCGAGTAGTAGCTCACGCGGAACGGCAGCACGTTGCCGTCGTCGATGGCGTTGACGATGGTGTAGGAGTGGAGGCGGTCGCCGAACGCCTGCTCGGTGGTGCGCAGCGTGGGGTCTCCGCTCATGTTGGCGTTCTTGGCGAAGATGGGCGTGCCCGTGAAGCCGAACAGGTGGTAGTTCTTGAACTTCATGACGATCTCCTTGTGCATCTTGCCGAACTGCGAGCGGTGGCACTCGTCAAAGATGAACACGACGTGCCTGCCGTAGATGGGGTGGTTCGCGTTCTTGGAGATGAGTACCGAGAGCTTCTGGATGGTGGTGACGCAGATCCGCTTGGCTTCGTCGCGCAGGTTCTCG
>CALVSH010000101.1 GCA_944358945.1 uncultured Bacilli bacterium | reverse complement strand
CCCCTCTTCCCCTTCGGGGAATTCACCCCCGAAGGCCGATTAATCGCAGGCGACGCAGTCCCAGCCCCCGCCCCCGAGCCCGCTCCAGCAATTCAGGCAAGAGGCCCCGGCAGCCGAGCCGTACCAGAGGGACCCGCCCTGTAAATACTCTCGCATTCCGGATGTGGCTGTAGATCCACCAGCATACACTCTATCACCAGTTCCCTGGGATGATCCGGATCCTTCTGTTTTGGGATACCAGGATCCAGAGTCCATGTCGATGTCAATATCACCGACCCACCAGTCCGCATTGTCACCTGCAGTGGCCGCCGGAATTGTCCCGATTTTCGTATAGGTGCTGCGGATCGTGGCATCAGAAGAAGAGTGGGCCACGCCCTTTGGTGCCACAAGCACCTTTTTGGTGTAATCGGCCTGTAGATCCATCACGGTGTCAGATGCTACGATATAGGCACCGATTGCGTATTCGCGGCCCTGCACCCGGTAGGGATATTTCCCATTCGTGTTATTTCCCGGCGATCCATCGTTCCGTCCCTTAACCGCGTCCGTAGCGCCAGACCACCAGTGCATGGTGGATAGAATGATGGGGGCAGAGAATTCCTCTGTGTATACGTGTGGCTGCGTGTTGAATGCTGATTCCTCCGGTATATCCAGATACACCGCCTTATTGTTTTCATCCAGTGTCTCAATGGATAGGATCTTGACATCATCTGCATAGGAATGCATCGTTGTCTGTCCACGGTCACGGTTTTCTGTGCCGTTGTTATTTCCTGCGTAGCCTACAGATACATAGCTTCCCACCACCAGGTTATTAGCCTGTGAGTTGGTAACCGGAAAGTAGGTGTGTGTCTCTGCGCTCTGTACAGCTGCCTCATACTGGTAGTTGTAACTCGTGCATCCTGCAAACAGCGTCTGAGAATTTTTCGTGGCCCCTTTGATGGCGTTGAAAATGAACTGGAATACATTCCGGCAAGCACCTGCTCCCCAGTATCCTGCTCCCTTGGACTGATAATTGGCGATCATGTTGTTGTGCGACTGGTTTCTTTCCGGCTTCAGACCGGGTTGAGATCTCAGTTTCCCATCCTCGGCCAGTCCAGACACGTATGCTGATCCGATACACCACGGAACCACGGCGCCATCTTCCTTGACGCACTCCACCCAGGGCTCCAGTCCCAGTTCGGGATGGGGAAGATCTGATATGGTAATCAGGTCATATTCCGTATTGCTGGCGTCCCATTTGAAGTAGAAGCTCATCTGCATGGCTCCCACATCCACCGCACCGGTAGTCTTGTAGTCTTCTGTCCCCTCTATCGCCGTGGGCCTTGCGGTGCCATCATCGTCCCGGATGTAATTGCAGTGTACCCATTCAAATAGCGGGTGTTGGCCGTTGAGGTAATCGTCCTGTCCCTCTTCTGTATCCGTGGACGGTGAGAATACCAGTCCGGCGTTGTCCAGGAGCTTTTCTCCGGTGGATGTTGGGTTCTCCGCGAATTTCCATAATTTGGTCTGATAGACCTTCCCGGTGCGGCGCATAGCGTAGTAGTTCTCAATCGTTTTTTTCAGGTTTTTTTGCCGGGTATCTTGTGGTGCCACATTTCCATCTGCTCCAACGGTCAGGATTTTCCCTGCGTTTTCTGCTCCCTGGTTAATCGCAACTGCTCCCACCTCACTGGCCGTGTATTCAGGCTTATTGTCTTGTTTCGCCCATTCCGGGACTGTTGGATCCGACTCACCGGTCAGGTAATTGCCTGCCGGCTGAAGGTCCAGGTCTTCAGCTGTTTTATTTCCTGATAACTCCACGCCATTAATTTGGGGCTTATTGGACAGAGCATTATAATTTTCTGTCCCTCCTCCCCCGCCCATTCCCCCTTTGGCAATCAAATCAGCGATATTTACCACACTTCCGTCCTCTCGTATCATTCTGCCGGACATCGGGGCGTATTTTCCAATCTGTTCTTCTACTCCCTGTATTCCGGGTTCGTCCGTGGATAATGCGTCTGCGACATTGATATATGTCCCATCCTCTTTTAGCATCCTTCCGCTTTTTGGACTCATATTGTTCATTTTTGACCTCCTTACGCAGTTGCCTGCATAGTATTGATTTTAGTTTCCAGCTCCGCGATTTTAGCAAACGCCTGGGAGAGCTGGAGTTGCAAAGTTTCTTCTCTTGATGTGTGCGCCTGCTCCTTCCTCTCAATGGATGTGATCCTGCTCTCGTGATCGTGCATTTGGGACAGGATCGGTGATGCTGCTGTAATGGTCAGCATTTCCTGACTGATCTCCTGCACCGCCTTGGTTAGGTATCCCAAAAGATAAAACTCATTCACAATCTTTACATCCATAGAACCATCTTCATCATATCCGCCTCCGGAAGAGAAATTCGGATTGATACATTCCAACTCGTCAGCCACAAAACCCAGTTCCTGGTGGCTTCCTGTTTCGATCCAGTCAAATTGTCTCATTCTGATCTTGTTGATCACGGGAAGCGCTTTAATCTCAGTGTCTCTAATGTTCTTTTTCAATCGAATATCTGATGAGGATACAGTCACTCCCAGAGACTTATATGCTGTAGAGCTGGCATCGTCGCTATACTGGCCATTGAAATTTACTTTATAAGTATTGCCCGACCCTCTTGAAGCAACAAATGCTACTCTTCGACCGTTTGTATTATAAGAACAGCATGGTCTTTGATTGGTAGTTCCTGCGAAGTTTGTGCAGTATATTTCTCTTGCCCATAATTGGTTAAATGGCCATGACGATGTCCCGATACTTCCATGTCCGCCTGACTGATATGGGATTATTCCGCTTTGTGTAGTTCTAACCCAATCGCTAACTGATCCGTTAGGCAAAACAAAGCCATAATATCCGTTTGCGCTGGCAGCTCTAAGAACACCGTATCCGCCAGAAGTTATCGTCCCTTTTAGGGTAAAGTTTCCATTGTCGCTAAACACAAAACCAGTATCATAGCCATTTTCGCCACTCGATATCCTACTGTTTGTTCCGTACAAAATATAAAAGGCATTATCGTGATTGTAAGCACCAGTAGCCCAAGCGCCATTGGTAGTTTTAATTGTAGTCATAGCAGAAAAACCTGTACTCACTCCCGAATTAGATAGGTATAATACAGATGAACTTCCATTTAATGATCCGATCCATGATGCGGCATGGTTCTCGGTGGATATAAGTCTACCGCGTACAGTGACATCTCTTGGAAAAGTTGTATCACAAGTTCCAGCAGCTATAATTATGTAGTTGGACCAAGTGCCATAAGGGTCTCCGGCTGCTGTTGACATTAGATAAAAGGCACCTCCATCATTTCTTATGATAAATCCATAATTACCCAATGCAGCGCGGAAAGCATTCGCTGAAGTGGATACTATCTCTCCGCTAGATTTAACGGATGCCGCTGTTAACGCCCCTGACATAGTGGCGGTTGATCCGGTCAATACTCCTGTTACTTTCACTGCTGCAGCAGTTATGGTCCCTGACACTGTAAGGGCGCCGGAAATTGTTCCTGACGCAGCCGAAATGGCCCCGCCCGATGTTACTGCTCCCGCAGTCAACGTCC
>CALVSH010000100.1 GCA_944358945.1 uncultured Bacilli bacterium | reverse complement strand
CCTCATATCGGTAGATGTAGAAATAGTTTAATTGGAGATTTCATGAGCAATTTATATGAATTTACCGGCTACCAAGTAGAAAGACATTATTTTATAAATGATATAGGTAAAAAAATAGCTTTACTAGTAATAGGGATAGAAAAGTATGGCCTAAAAGATGATAGCTTCTCTAAAATATTAGATGTTTATGTAAAAATCTCTAACCAAGCAAAAGAAGATGAACAACTAGAACAATTAGCCTTTTCTTATTTAAAAGAAGTAGAAAATGGCAACAAAGAAATTATTAATAAATTCAAAAAAATTACAGATAAATGTGTAGAAGAGCAATTAAAAATATTTGATCAATTAAACATCCATTTTGATGTATTTACGCATGAATCAGACTACGTTTACAATAATGTTTTAGAAGGTATTTTAACTAAAATAAAAGAAAAGAATAAATTACACGAAGACAATCTAGGTAGGTTATATGTAGATTTATCTGACTACGACATTCCTACCAAGGAACCTGTTCTAGTCTTAACACGTTCCAATAAAACATCTCTATATCCTATGAGAGATATTGCATATTCCATATATAAAATCAATCTAAATCCTAAAAATAACTATATTGTTTTAGGAGAAGACCAAGAAGTATATATGAAACAAATTAGCGCAACATTAGATATATTAGGGTATAAAACACCAAAATTAATTAGTTATTCTTATGTCTTATTAGATGGTGATAAAATGTCTACATCTGGTGGAACAGTAGTACTAGTAACTGATTTCATGAAAAAAGTAAAAGAAAAATTAATAAAAAGTTTTAAAATAAGAAATTCTACTATTTCCGAAGAAAAGTTAAACATCTTAGTAAATGCTTGTATTAAATTTACTATGCTAAACGTCTCTAAAAACAAAATAGTAAACTTCAACTTAGAAAACGCAACTAGCTTTACAGGAGAATCAGGTATGTATATTTTATATAGCATAGTAAGAATAAACTCCATATTAAAAAAAGAAAAGATAGAAAAAAATTATGAATTAAAATTCACAACCGCTATTGAAAATAAAATAATAAAAGAACTATCTCAATTTCCAGAGGTAATTGATAATCTTCTAACTTCAAATGAAGCAAGCCATTTAACAAAATATATTTATAACTTAGCTAGTCTATTTTCTAAGTTCTATGAACAAGTAAATATTTCAAAAGAAGAAAATCAAACTTTAAAACAGTCTAGACTAAGACTATTAATTTGTATTAAAAAAGTTCTAACAGATGCCTTAAGCATTTTAGGTATAGAAACAGTGGAAGATTTATAATAAAGATAATTAGTATAACACAATAATAAAAACAAGATTTAAAAGAAGTATATAATTCTGATACTTCTTTTTTTAATATACCGAGAAGCAAATTTAATGTATAATTATGATAAAAGACTAAATTTATATTATCTTAAAAGATATAACACATAAGATAAGGTGGAAGTAAACATGAAAAAAAATACAGACAAAAACATAAAAGAAAATTTAAAAAGTATGGCAATTATTGCCTTAGGGAACTTATTATTGACAAGTGCCTATGCCTTTTTAACAGTTCCTAATAATATTATAAATGGAGGAGTAACTAGTACTTCATTACTATTATCGCATTATTTAAATATTGATATTGGATATATCAGTAGCGTCATTACTATTTTCTTATTATTATTTGGTAGAGTCGCTCTAGGAAAAGATTTCTTTTATCGTTCTTTATTTAGTAGTGTATGTTACATGGTATTTTTTAACTTTCTACACTTTACAGGAATCTCTTTTTTCTTTCATCCATTAATTATTGTTTTATTTGCCGGAATCTTTGTAGGTGTAGGACATTATCTATGTTTAAGAGAAGACTCATCTACCGTAGGATATGATGTCTTTGCCTTATTTATTCATAAGAAAAATAAAAAATTAGATACAGCAATCGTCCTAAGAATAATTGGCATATGTGTATTAATAGTAGGAGTCGCAACTTTCGGAATAAAATCTGTTATATATGGAATTATTTTTACCATTATTCAAACCCAGGTAATTTATCTTTTAAATAAATCACACGAGGTAAATGCTAAAATATTAAAAGCAACCCATTAAAATATAAAAATCTTTTGACACATATTGTAAAAAATGATACGATTAGTGCATAAAATATATAAGAAAGGAAGTTATTTATATGAAAACATTAAAAACTTATAAAACTTGGTGGAATCATATAGGTAACACTTATACGAAGAATTCTTAATAAGAAAACGGGTATAAGTGGTTTTTGCATTGCTTATACCTGTATGAAAATAAATAGAAAAGTAAAATACAGGTTTTAGATGAATCTGTATTTTTTTATATTTTAAAAAGTAGGGTAGGCGATGTAGTAAAAATAAGTAAAAAGAGAGGAATTAATATGACACTAGAAGAAATTTTAAAAAAATTAGTAAGCTATAACACAATAAAAGATAAACAAAATAAAGAAATATTAGACTTTATTGAGTCCTACTTAAAAAAATATAATTTTAAAACAGAAAGAATAGACAAATGTTTACTCGCAACAAACGCAAAACATCCCAATATTGCCTTTTTAGGCCATACTGATACAGTTGCTTACGAATCCTGGGATGATGATCCTTTCACACTGCAAGAAAAAGACGGTAAATTAATTGGTCTAGGTGCTTGTGATATGAAAGGTGGTATTGCTGCTATCCTATCCGCAATTTCTAAACTAGATTTAGAAAAAAATAAATTAGCACTATATTTTACAAACGATGAAGAAATTAGTTTTCAAGGAATTAAAACGATAAGAGAAAAAATTATTCCAGAAAATATTATTATAGGGGAGCCAACGGATAATATTCCAATCTACGGAACAAAAGGGGTATTAGAACTAAAAATTGAGTTCTTTGGAATCAAATGTCACTCATCAACACCAAATAAAGGAAAAAATGCAATCTATGACTGTGTTGATTTTATAAATAATCTAAAAGACTATTATGAAAATGTTCTAAAAAAAGAAATAGTAAAAGATTTTGACGTACCATACACAACTATGAACATTGGAATGATTAAAGGAGGAGAAACAGTAAACTCAGTACCCGGTAAATGCATGATTACAATAGATTTTAGAATTGCCAAGGAAAAACATTTAAATCAAGTAGAAAAACAAGTAAAAGACTTATTGTCAAAACACAATGCCAAGCTAACAATAAAACAAAAAATCTCTCCTAATGTAAATCCCAATGATATTACTTTTCTAGAAAAAATATCTACGAAAAAACAAACAAAATGTTATCTAACAGAAGGATCGTATATTAAGAAAAATTTTATTATCTTAGGACCTGGTCCAGATACATCCCATCAAAAAAATGAATTTATAAGAAAAGAATCTTTAGAAAAAACTGAATATTTATACAAAAAAATAATAGAATTTTATAATGAAAGGAACTAAAATATGAAAATAATAGATTATAATAAAAACTTAGATAAATCCGCCCTGACTAATTCTGCTTATGAAGTATGTAATAACGCATTATTTCCTGTAGAATATCAAGATGTTTATCTTCATCTTTTTGGAAGTGATGACCTAATTTTAAAGCTTTTATTAACAGAGAACGATAAACTAGCTGGCTTTGGTGTATTTGAAAATTACAATCTAACATTAGATGATGAAATAATTACGATGTTATATTTATCAGGAATGGTAATAGATCCTAAATATCAAGGAAAGAATTATTCTGGAAAAATAATAAAAGAAGCTTACCAAAACACCAATCCAGATCTCATCTCCCTACGAACACAAAATATTACCATGGCTAAATCTCTAATAAACAGCTTTAAAGACAACCTATATAGCTTGCCAAACAACATAGATAAAGAAGTAATAAATTATCTAAGACAAGTAGAACCATTTTACAATTTAGATGAAAATGGAGTTATTAAAAATTGTTATGCTAACCAACTATACAACAACTTAGATGCCATCAAAGACCAATATAATATCATTCTAGAACCCCGTGATGCCCTAGCAGTAGTAGTAGAACCAAGTACAAAACAAAAAACACTATCGAAACTGAAAAAAATTTAAAAATGATAGACACAAATTGAATAATTTTTGTGTCTTTTTATATATTAGGAATTTTCTTTTATAAAACAAAAATGAAAAACTTAGTAAAAATAGTTGACATGCGAACAAATGTATTATATAATCTTCTCGTCAGGAGGGGTGGTTTATGTATAGGACATATAAATTTAGACTTTATCCAAATAGTAAACAGATAGAATTCATTCAAAAAACATTTGGATGTAGTCGATTTGTTTATAATTATTACTTGGAGAAAAAGAAAAAGTTATATGAAGATAAAAAAGAAAATTTATCTTGTTTTGATATGATAAAAGACTTAAAAAACTTATG
>CALVSH010000099.1 GCA_944358945.1 uncultured Bacilli bacterium | reverse complement strand
TTTTTTATGTATTCACTAATAAATACTGCGAAGAAGGCATCTCCGGCACCGGTTGGATCTATTTCTTCGGCTGGATTTTCTAGTTTCATAGTTATATTAAAGTCTTTACAAATAAACTCTGAACCTTTTTGACCTCTAGTTATGATGATTAAATTCGGCATTAGCATATTGAAAATATCTTTTGAGTTATTTAAATTAAATCTGTCTATTAAATATTGTTCTACTCTTTCGTTTAAATTAATAATATCAAAATTGCTGTATAGTTTATTTACTATTTCTTCATTACTATAATTTTCAAGCTCAAAATATTGGCCTAAGTCTAGTATCTTTCTATTTTGGCAGTTATCGATGATTTTTTGATTTTCGTTATTTAGGTTATCAAATACGAGGATGTCATCTTCTTTTATTTTGGTTAAGATTTTATTTGAATCAATTTTACTTGGTTCATACCATCTTTTTTCATCGCATACCGGACATCTTTTTTTTGATTTAAATTCTAGTTTGCCATCATCATCAAAATATGATACGTGGAAGCATCTTGTTTTTAGGTCTTTTTTTATTTCTATATTATCTACATTTACTCCGATATCTTTTAAGCTTTTTATAGATATATGTCCATATATATCGTTTCCACAAACGCCAAATACGGCTGTATCTATGTTCATTTTAGTAATATTTGCAATTATATTATGGGAACTCATGCCACCATTTACACCAATTAGTTTGCCGTTTTTATAGTAATAATCTGTTACTAAATCTCCTATACTTACTACTCTCATTTATATATTCCTTTCATAAAAAAATCCTACATAACGTTTTTCTAAGTTCATTATAACGTTTATGTAGGAAATATTATGTCTTTATTTTTCTACTATTTTTATTCTACTAAATTCAAAGTGTCTTATGTCATTCCTTAGTTCACAAAAGGCAGTGACATAAAATTTATTATCATATTTAAATATGTGCATGGGATGAATGTATCTTTCTTTCCATACTCCTTTAAGGTTTTTATATAAGATTAATATTCTTTCTTTGTTAGCAATTGCTTTATTTAAGGTGAAATACATTTTAGAATTATCTTCTATTTTATTAGTAATAAAGTATTTACTTTTTTCTTCTTCGATGTCACTTAGATGTTTTATTTTAGATATTAGTTTTTCTAATTTATCTATGTTTGAGTAGTTTATTTCTTTTAATTTATTATAAACATCTTCTAGTAGTTCAAGGTCATATTTATTAAACTGATTATATGGCTCATTTGTTTTTAAGATATAATATCCACCATCTGGGCCCATAAATGTTTCTATGGGAATGCCAGTCTGTTCTAATTCATTTTTATAATACCTAACCATTCTTTCAGATATACCTAATTTCTCTGATAACTGTTTAACATTATATTTGTTCCCCGTATTTAAATAGTTTAACATTTTAATGGCATTCAATATCTTTCCCATAGATATTCCTTTGTTAATATATTTCGCATAGCTGACTATCAAACATTTTCATAGTATTTTTTATCTTTGGAAAGTCATATTTGTCTTTTAAAATATTATCAATTTCTCGTAGTATGACATCAGTATATATTTTGTCCGTTTTAAAAAAATTTGAGTAACTTGTTAAACTTAATTCTTTTTCTTTTACAGAATATAGATCTGAAATTTTTTTTATAATAAATTCAAATAAATAATATAAATTTTCTTCATAATCATCATCCTTATAGTTTAAACTTAATTCACCACTGATATTATCTGCATTAACATTAGGATCATTAAATCCTGTTACACCGCAATATAATCTTTTGTATAAATAGAAAAGTATAGCTAGAATTGTAAATTTTCCATTTTGACAAACTCCTATTTTTTTAGGGTCTTCCTCTTTTTTAGAATATTTTAGTTTAAATTCATCATAAATATTAGCGATTCTGACGTATTCATATAAGGTGTTAAAATCATGTTTTCTTTTATAAATCAAATTATATATTTTATCTGAGCTAAAAATTGCCGATTTACCGCTTCTTGCAGTTCCAGGCTTTTGAAATGTGCAAGATAAAATTAATTGACCAACATATTCATTAGTAACCTTTTGCCACTTATTATTTACTTTCTTCTCATTAAAAGGTTTTACTCCACGTTTTATTTCTATGGCCAATGGGTATTTGTTCTGACTAGCTCTATATTGTAATGTTTTCTGTTCAATTGCATTCGCTTTTAAATCTCTAGGTCTAATTGGTTTTTGTGAATTAGAGGCCTCAGAAATTTTACTGATAAATTCATTAGAATTGGCCAAGGTTTCATTGGCTTTAACAATCTTACAAACAATCGCAAAATCATGATTTTTATCGATTAATTTAGATTCACCTATTTTTGTAGTTGTTTGGGCACCATTTATAATTGAAAAATCATACAATTTTACTGTGTTACCATCAACCATATAATCTACACAACCAATTGTAATTCCATTATTATAAAACCAAAAGTTTTGTGGCTCGTTTTTTATTGTATTGTCTATTCCACTATCAACATTTTTTTGTGAAATATGTTCTCTTAAATTATAACTAAATAATCCTTTTGTGGAATGTTTTAAAAATAAGCTTTTCAACGACGAAGCTTTTATATTAACTATAATTCCACCATTATATATTAAATGATTATTTGCTTCCCATAGTTGGATCTTATCTTCTTTAACAAATTCTCCACCTTGGATTAACATGATTTTTCTTTTTTCAATATCAGCTTTATCATATATTGAAATGGTATAACTTGACATTTTATCCGTAGATTTGAATATTTCAATTTCGCTTTTCATCTTGTCAGTTAAAGCGGTATTGGTAAATAAAACTAATTCTATATTTTTGTCATCACTCAAATCATCATATCTATTTAGATATACCGTTTGCAATTTGCTGCTAAAACTATCAATTATATTTTTTTCAAATTTTTCTACCGTTTCAGTAATTTTGTAAAAGACATTTTTTATTTCTTCAGTTGACAAATTTGGAGATGATTTTCCCTGTATTAAATACATTGTATCATTTTTGTTTAAAATAAAATCAATCCCACCATCATTTACTCCATCAACAAAACCATCTAATATATCTATTTCTCCAATATTTTTACTATAATAAAAATAATCTACTGCATCAATTGTAAACAAATATTCTGAGCTTATTTTTCCATCACTTATACCATCTCTTATACACATCTCTTTTATTTTGTTTAAATTTTTTGCATCATTCATTTTATCACTCCAATACTACTTCATTTATATAAGTAAGTATAGCATGTATAATATTTGTTGTAAATAATAGTATAAGCTTTTGTAGAATTATTATATGAGTTAAGCGCATAATATTCATATAATGTTAAATAATCATTTTGTTTTTGTAATTATTATTTTGAATATTTGATTATATCACGCTTAGATTGTTCTTCTGATCTTTTACTAATTGTTGGCAAAGTGGGTCCAATTTTAATTTCTTGAGAATTTATCTTTTTACTTTTTTCATTTTTGTTTTTTTGATTATTGATGTCTTTATTATTGCTTTTTTTCATAAACGTCATTCCTTATCTATATTACTATAATTATAATAACAATACTAAATATTAATATCAAGCCCAAAAACATATATAATAAAATTGATGCAATTATTAAATCAATTAATCTTAAATTATTATCTTTTTCTAAACTTATATATATTTGATCAATATCATGTATTTTTTGATCAAGAAAACCATCTTCATCCAAATATTGTTCCTTATGTTCATTAATATATTTGATTAAATCCTGTCCTGATCTTGTATATTTCTTTTTATAGAACCAATGGGCTTTAATAGAAAAAAATAGGCTGACTAGTAACAATAAAATCAAAATACATCCAAAAATAACTATTAAATAATCTACATCTTTCAACCTATCTAGTAGTTCAAAGATTAAGCTCATAATAGCAACAATTAGGATTGATATACAGGTTATTATTGAATTTGCTGTTTGATACAATTGTTTTTCTCTTTCTTTTTCCATGTTCAAAGTGTTAGTTGAATAGTTTATTATTTCTTTTTTTATTTTTGTATTATTCTTATCTTTCATAATTAACATCCCTTTTATTAATATATTTAATTATTTCTTTTTCGTCAGGTATTCCATCAGTTTTGCATCTTATTAACGGAAGACCAGCTTTTTCAAATAATTAATTTTTTTACTCATCATTATGAACTTGATGGGTGTTTTCTTTATTAAATGGATTATGATAACCACCATCTACTTCATATACGATAATCATCAATACAGCTCATACATACTGAAAGAACTCTTAAGATATTTGATTTTCCTTCATTATTTTTGCCAATTAAAACATTGTAATCTTTTAAATTTATTTTGCGTTCTTCTACTATACTTCTATAGTTTTTTACAGAAAAAGATGAAATTTTCATATTTATTTTCATTCCTTTCGTATTGTTCGAAATATACATCGGCAGGAAAATTTCAAACTATATATTTCTGATTCATGTAGTAAAATACTTTATTTAAAATGTTTTTTTATATCAATAATTTCTTTTTCTATATCATCTAGAGATAAATTCAAAGCATAGTAAAAAGGTTCAATTTGACTATTTGTATGAATATGTTGATTTAGCATTACTTTTTTGCTCATTAAATATTCTCTCGTTACATTTGATGATCCATGCCATCTATTATTATCAAATATATATTTTATTTTCTGAGCAAACTGCTTTTCATGTAAAGATGCATCAGTGGGTGAATTATAATAAAATTGCTTTTCAATCCATATTCTTAAACCGGCCGTATATATAATTTTGTTTGCCATATTTTCTATATATGATACATTTTGTAATGTATTAATATCAAAATTACTTATTAAATCGGCCATATAATCATTCTTATATTTATCTCCATTTATTTCTTTGCTGAAGGGCTCGTCATAATGAAATATTAAATGATTCTCAAATTCATCAGAATTTGATTTATCCCACGTTTCTTTTTTTAGTAATAATTCAATATATTTTGTATGAGGATACGTTGAAGGCATGTGCTTCATCAATTCTTCAACATTGAAAATATTTGCAGAGGCATTGATATTTACTTTATTTAAATATAATATATGGTTTTTCTTTTCTAGTACTTCATATTCAAAAATACCCGAATACTGTGAATTAGCAATATTAACGGTATCTATATTATGTGTAAATATTAGAATGTTTTTTGAATCACTTTTTGCTGCTGCAATTTCATACATTATTTTATATTGATTAGGCAAATCATAACTACTTAACGGATCATCAATAATCAGATATTTTTTATCACTTGATATAAATTCTAATAAACATATAATAAATGTCATTAAATTAATTTCTCCTGTGCTATACTCCTCTATCTTTCTTGGAAGTTTTATTTGTATAAATTTGTTTTCATCATCAAAAATAATATTCTCATTAGAAACTTCAAATTGTAATTGAAATGTCGATAACAAATTTTCCTTATATTTTTTTAAATTTTGATAAAATTTATCTTTTTCATTGTTTAGTTTATCAATATTTCTGTCTAAATCGGTTATTTTTTCTTTTGCACTTAAAATTAATTCTGCTTTACCTTTGTCACCCCCACAAAGCAAATAATCTTCTAAATCATCGATAGTTACGTTATTATCTGCAACTATTTGTTGTAACTCTGTTATTTCTTTTAAAACTTCGTTTGGTTTTAAACCAGAATGAAGTTCCTGATACTTTTTTACTATGTCCTCTTGTATTTCTTTGATATTCAATAATTTCTTAGCTATAATGCTTTTTATTGTTTCTTTACTTTTTACTCCACATACTGGACATATATAATCATCTTCTTCTAAATAATTATCTATTTCTTCTAAAAATTGTCTTTTATAATTATCTTTGATAGTTTCTATATCTGTTTGAATTTCTTTAACCTCTATTAACTGCTTCGCGTTATCTTTAAAAAAGTTCTTGTAATTATCGTTCATATTAAAAATACTTGTTAGATTTTTACCTGTAAATTTTTTTATTGCTTCTTTTGGATTTTTTCTAAGATTATCTAAATTATCAGAGATTTTATTTGAAGCAGCCTTATTTGTAATATTAAATTGTTTTAAATTATTCTTAATATCAATTGAATTAATTAAAATTTTTTCTTCATTTTGATATTGTTCTAATAATAAAATACTAGGACCTATTACAATCTCATTTTTTCTTGTTAATACAGATTGTTCAACACCAGCATAATCAATAAATGAATAATCGTTAAATCTTCTTTTAATATTTTTATATATTGATGTCTTACCAATACCATTGGGTCCAAAAATTATTTTTATTTTATTTGTTAACGTTATATTAAAATCGTTGCTAAATTTTAAGTGTTTTACATCTTCATCATTAAAATTTTCTGAATTAAACATTTCCTACCTCCTACAACTAAAAAACGCAGCACAAAACATAAAGCCTGTACTAGCGCTCTTTTATATATAATATCACATTTTAAAGCTTATCGACGAATAAACTTTAAAAATTTAGTTTTATTGATTATTTTTATTTTTTAAATAAGCTTGCAATTTCTTGTCAACACAGTACACATAACAACCTTTCATTCCTCTAGTCATAAGTGTTCTATATGTGTTTTTAATTATTTTGTCTGCTATTTGATTGGCTATTTCTTGTCCTTGCTCTTTTGAAATTTTATGTATTCCTTTCAATGATTGATCAGTTTTAGCTCGTTTTGTATAATCAGTAACAATATGGCCGTCTTCATATCTAATATCATCACCAATTATTACTCCAACATAATCAAATTCTAATCCCTGACAAGTGTGAATACACCCCACTTCATTTACTGATGTTGAATCAATTGCCCAGGTTTGAGAATTACCTAAATTCCAGCTCATTTCAAAATTATATTCTGGAAATACTATATCGTGAACATTAGAATCATTTTTACCATTACTAATCCAATTCCAACAATATCCTGCAACTAATCTTGATTTATTATTTATTTTATTTTTTTCTTCTATTAATCTTCTTAGTTCATTTGGGTTGTCTATCACTCTAAAATCATAATCAAAGTCCATACCATCGAAGTTTGCTGTTTTTCTTATTTCTAAAACGTTATCTAGCCAAGCAAGATAACCATCTGACCCATTACATCTAAATTGACTTTCTAATTCAACCACTTTTATTCCGGCGTTGAATTCTTTAGCATATTTTTTTATTTCATCTACTGACCCAATATCTTTTAATGTAACTTTTTGGTCCTCATCAATGAAAAATATTGAAAAATTTGAAGCATTAATAATTTCTTTAATTTGATTTTCTCCTAGATTTTGGAACATTCCTGATTTTGCATTTAATCTATGTGCTTCATCGACAATTAAGCAATCAACTTCATTGCTTTCTGCTTCCGTAAAATTTCCTGAACCTTGAAACAAATTATTAATATATGACATTTTGAAAGAACCTTTTAATTTATCTCTAAATACTGCTCTTGGAGCAGCGTTCTTTGTTACATAAAAACATGTCATATTTCGGCTAGTAAGTTCTACTAATAAGTTAATTGCTAAAACTGATTTTCCAGTTCCCGGTCCTCCTTGTACTACCAATACATTTTTCTCATTTGCAGATAAAGTATCGATTGCCATTCTAATAGCATCTTCATAAATGACCTTTTGCTCATCAATCATATTAAATTCTTTGTTGCCCTGTAACATTTTTGTAAGAGAGTCTTGAAGTCGTTTTGATGGTCTTATTTTTCCATTTTCAATTTTATATAGAGTTTCTCTATCGTCTCCTTCAAGAATATATTTTTTTATAAAATTTCTTAATTTTATAAAATCATTTGCTCCAAACATAGGTGCTTCATTTATATATTCTTGATATTGACTACTACAAATCGGGTCATCTTTACTTAATACATAGTTATGTAAAAAGGCACAAGGATATAGGCCTATATCTTCTAATTGTACAGTTTCATTAAAATCTCTAATTAAATTTGCATAACTCATAGCTTGATAGGAAGGATGAGTCACTTCTCTTATGGCATGGCCAGTAAATGTTGAAACTATTCCGTCTTTACCTTCAACTGCTTCACATTTTTCCCACTGCTTTAATTCTATAATAATAACCGAATTTTTTTTATTTTTATCTCTTCCTGATAAAATAAAGTCTATTCTTTTAGATGTTGTTGGAATATTAAATTCGATTGCTACACCTGCATTATCTGGTATTTCTTTGTCATCTAAGACTCCTCTCATATATTGCATAGAATTCTTCCAAGAATTTAATTGGGGATCACTTGTTCTTCCAAAATACTTTTGATACTTTTCATATATTTTATTTACAATTAAATTTAAATTTACATCATTAATGAATCCTGATTTTACTCCTTCATACACCAACATTTTTCATACTCCTTACTACATTAATAATTTATTGTAATTTTGTATATTTTGTACTTACTCCCTTAGCTTTATCTATGGGATATTTTTTAGCAGTAATTTTCATCTTATCTAAAATAATTTGTTCGGGGTCTGCTCCCAATTTATCTGCAAGCACTAATGAATAATTAAGTACATCAGCAAGTTCTGATTTTACCTCATCAATATTATAATTAGAGTTCCATTGAAAGCATTCTAATAGTTCGCCTGCCTCTATAGAAATTGATTTTGCTAAATTCTCTGGGCTATGAAATTGATCCCAGTCTCGTTCTTCAGTAAATTGTTTTATCTCTTTTATAAGATTTTTCATTTTTACATCTCCTAAAATAACTTTTTCATAATTAAGTTTTATTTTCTTATTCTATATAGTAATGTTTTAAATCCTTTTTACTTCATCAATCATTAGTTTTCCTAATTCGTTCTCTTTTTATGACTCTT
Organism: uncultured Bacilli bacterium; assembly: GCA_944358945.1. Taxonomy (GTDB): domain Bacteria; phylum Bacillota_I; class Bacilli_A; order RF39; family UBA660; genus Faecimonas. The sequence continues at coordinate 209 of CALVSH010000099.1, read as the reverse complement.
TCACTCATATAATCACCACTGATATTTATGATTTATTATAGCATGTTAATTTATAATTAGTAAATCAATATATCAATGATTACTTTTTATTTAGCTCATTTTTTACCCATCCAAGTAGTTCAGTTAATACTTTCTCTCTATTAAATGATGTATTTACAAATTTTAGCTTATATTTTTTTGAATCTTTTTCAAATTGTTGGCTTTTAGCA
>CALVSH010000098.1 GCA_944358945.1 uncultured Bacilli bacterium | reverse complement strand
GGAAGGTTTATACCAAGTATTACAAATGTATCATCTGTTGAGGGCTTATAATTGTAGTTCTTATTCGGCATTATTTGAGGATATGTAGTATCATCCTTTTTTAATGCTATCCACACCTCATAATTTTGCGTATCATTCTGTCTGTCTTGTGGTTCTCCAGAGATAACAACATCCCCGTTTTCGTCTCTCATTAAAGCTCCACTTTCGCTTACTTGAACCGTATTCTTCCCTGTATCTTTCCCTACTCCTATCTCAAACGTACATGCACCACATATACCGCTTGTGAATGAAATCTGCATTGCTTGTTGTTCGATTGCATGTTCAAACAAGTTAAAGCCATACTCTCCATCAAATTTTCTCAATTTTGCAAAAAAGTACGGATGCAAATATTCATTTGTATCGGCGTCTATTTCATCATTATCATCAGTGTCATATGCAAATTCAGAGAACATGTCAATCCGCTGTCCGCTTGCGTTCTCCATCTCTACGATAGACGGTTTTATATCGTCAAAAGAAGTTATTCCTTCACGTATATTATTTACTGAAAATTCATTCTCAAATTCATAATATTCTCCTTCTTCATTCGTATAAGTATTGTTTTTTGCATTATAAAACCTTTGTGCTCCATTTGTCTCACGATAAATAGATGGCATCAGGTACTGTGATACGGGTATGTAATGGTCTACATTCAAACGTATAGTGTCCCCAACAGACGGGGTTGTACCATCTTGTATTGAAAGCCCATAATCTGACAATTCAACTTCCTCATCATCGTATGACCAAAAATTACGTTCAACTGTATTTACATCAAATATTACAGTAAAATCAACAGGGTGTTTTACTTTCATATAAAACTTGAACGTATATTCTTTGTCTTTACTTAATCCTGTAAAAGTAAAAGTTTTTAACGTGCTTGAACTTGGTTCGTGCTCAGTACCCGTTTCGCTAACTCTCACTATTTTTTCAATATATAAGTCCAAAGCGTTGACTTCAGTGCCAGCGATATTTAAAGATGGAGCTAATGTTATTTCATTCCCATTAATTATTTTATATACATAATTCAGCTCTAATGGAATATCTACATAGCCATATCCTTCAAATTCAATAGTAACATTCCCTGTATTTGGGAAATCTTGTGTATATGAAGTACCATCGTCATACCTTAAAATCCTTTGTATTTTAGTCCTCTCAGACTCTGTTGTCTCATATTCAATAGATTTTATAGCATTTATAGCAGAAAAACTAACGGGGTCTGACATAATAATATTTTCGTCTTTAACACCGATGTTAGTTTCACCAGCCTTTGCTGATATAAATCCCTTTGGTGAAGGATTTGGATAATAGTACGGTATATTGTCCGAGCTACCAACCCCTGTAATTCTATTTATTACTTGATAATTCGCATTTTCTTTTGATATTGATAACAATGCGTCGTCATACCCATATTTTAATACCTTCGTTATAGCTCCTGACGTATATCCAAAATGTATGACTTTCCCTACAAAATAGTAAGGAATTTCGAAAATGTTAAATTCTTCTTGTATGGCTTCGAGAATATATTTATCTTCAAAAGACACTTGCTTGTCCTCGGATGAAATTCCTTCGTCTATAACTGCCGTATAATCAAGTCCTGAATAAGACAACGAAGAGTTTAATCTTATTACAAACTGTTGTATGTCACCGTAAAACAGAACTTTTGTCGAATTGCTTTTGTAAATGTCTGTATCGGAATCTCCCTGAACAGCGTCTATGAAATAAACATGATTCAGAATCTCCCTTTCTGAAAGGAGTTCCAAATCATGCTCATATCTCGTATCATCGTTTGATTTTGAAGATGATGGCGTATTGATAACAAAGTATTTCTCTCCATTAAACGTTGCATATACTTTATCGTTCCACAAATCGTCCAAGCATAGTCTGTGTTTTACAGTAGCAGAAAATTGCGGTGCGCCTCCCATGCGGTTAGCGGTATATGTAAACGAGCCAATTATTACTTGCTCATCAACGCTTGGGAACGGGGTGTCGTTCGTACCATCAACGTATGTAAACAGCTTCAATATCTTTTCCATGTTTCCTGAAAGCAATCTTTACGCAAAGATAGTCAGAAAAAGTTGGATTGCAAAGAGTTATCGTTTATATTTTAGCGATTGTCTTTGTTCTTTCTGTTTACGCTTCAATTCTCTCTTGCGTATATCTTCATTGAGTTTGTCTTTCAGAGCCATTATCTCATCGCGTCTGAATCCAACTTTCATGTTGTTTATGACCACTTCATGTATGCCGTTCTTGTCGAGTAGCTTCTTCAATCCCGCTCTATTCGTTGTGCCAAATCCGAGTGCTTCACCTGCTTTGTCATAGTTCAGCAAATCGTCCTTGCTATATCTTCCATTTGCGTTGTTTTCAAGAGTGCTCATGGTATTGACAAGAATCTGTTCGTCACACTTTCCGTTGATAATATCATCAATACAATCGGCAAGTTTGTATATGACATACCGCATGAAGAACGGTAGCTTGTCAATCTTTTCTTGTGCGGTTACACTTAATAGGGCGCAATTCTTCATACTTATGTTTCTTTAATAACTTACGCACGCGGCGAAAGTGGTTAATGGCCAAGACGATTGTTGTAATGATTGATACTGACATTGATGCAGTCAGAATTATTAAGTATGGCTGCGCAGTTTCAAACAAAACATATACTGAATCAATGTATGTCAATGAAGAAGTAAAAATCAAGTTGTAGCACAAGGCTCTAATCCACTTACAATGGTATTTCCCTTGTGTATGGCTCAATACAGTAAGCAATATACCCATCAGAATAGGGCACGAAAACCAATAGTCGTAAACGGATATGTCTATGCCTGACCAAGAAAACGACATAGCTGCTATGATATACAAGTTAAGCAAAATAGGCAGAAGTCTTACAAGCAGCTTATCCATTCTTATTCCCTCCATCATTTGTTGTTTCTGTGCTCTTTTTCTTAGACACGACAGCCTTGATGGAAGTAGTCAGAAATCCTCCTGTACCTCTTCCAAGTTTAGGTTTAATCGCTTTGGACTTCTTAGTCGTAGGAGTTACCTTAGCCTTAACCGTTGTCTTCACTTTCTTGCCAGTCATAACTTCTTCCTTAGTTTACCGTGGCACACCGCCCGCAACCACAGCGATGCACCACAAATTCCGTATAATGAGAATCAAACCTAAAGTTGCGTATCTTTTCGTCCTCACGGATTACTTTTGAGGTCTCTGCGAGAATCGAACCCGCGTAAACGCTTTTGCAGAGCGTCGGCTAAACCACTCACCCAAGAGACCAAAACCTGCTATCTTCACAGACCACAGGAGAAATGAACAAAAAAATGTTTCACT
>CALVSH010000097.1 GCA_944358945.1 uncultured Bacilli bacterium | reverse complement strand
AATACGTCCGGCAGGATAGATACGGTGTGGTTCTCCACATCCTTTTTCACCACGCGCAGCAGTACTCGGTCTACGTCTATGGATATACTTCCAAACCCATATGGTTTCGCTCCTCCCAGTTTATAGCCGTGTTTTTTTTCCTCCAAAGTTTTTTCATCTCCGGCCCTCAAAAGATAAATTAGCTGATCCAACTCCTTCTTTGAAATTTTGTCAAAATATAATTTCCCGGAAAACATCACGCCCTTTTTTAACGGCCGCACAGTCATATTTCTTTCGATAGGTTCTTGTCTCTCCCCTTTAAGTCTGTTCCAGGTTTTCAAATCATGCCAGTAGAATTTCCGCCCGTTGATCTCCGCCCCTTTGGGCAACACTTTCACTCTCTGATCTTTACCAACATAATAATCATAAGTCCAAAATACAGCGTTGTCTGCAGGCCTTTTCAGATAAAATTCCATGTTGTTAATTTTGGGAGACGAAAGCTCCGGCAGTGTTATAGGTCTTTCGTACAGATCAGCGACAGGGCGTTCATCCGTGCAGACCAGATCTCCCACACGTATTCTGGACCCTCTGGAATATTTGACGCCGACCATTCCAAAAAGAGCGCATGCCGGACACAGTTTCTTCACCCCGTCACAACTGGCATAAGATCCTATCAGCTTACCCAATTTATTTTTGTAGATCTCCCGCGTGATGCAGGCAGGGGATAGCATCACATGTTTGGAGTCTGCACTGCTGTAATACACCGGAAAATAATCTTCTCCCTTTCCATCCTTAAATTTCTTCCACTCCCGCGTGTATTCTTCATAAGGATGGTGCGGAGGCATTTCGTTATCTTTATAGGCTTTCAGCGCTGCATCCAGCACTTCCGCCTTTACTTCTCCCACTCTTTTCTGAGGGTTAAGCAGGAAAATATGGGCGCAGTGTTTCTGCTGTTTTTGGCCGTTCAGGAACGGTCCGTCCTCTCCTTTGATCATGTAGCCTTCTCGCATATTTGCTTTCGGTTCCAGCGATACCTGTTGAGCGAGAGCTTTTACCTGATTTCTCTGATCTCTCCTTATCACTCTAAAATAAACTTTCTGGCCTTCTTTAACATCTTTCTGAACGTAACATTTCCGCAAATAATGTGACTTGTCATTTGCCCAGTCATCTTTAAGGCTGTTTTCACCCCTAGTCCGCATCAAACAGTCCGTGGCTTCATACAGGACATAGGTTTCTGCTTCCTTTTTCAGCAGTCCGCTCTTAAATGTCTCCAGTGTGCGCTTCCCCAAGATCTCATCGCCATCAATAGCCGACATACAGGAATTCGTCAATATCTCATAGTTTGCCCTGAGCATCCCCCGCATTTCGCTTCCGGGTATCACCGGCTGCTGCGGATTGTTTGCGCAAGTATCCTTCTGACCGGACAGATCTGTATAAGAGAAGAAATCGTAGGATTTATGCCCTTCCACATTCATTTTAAACGCATCTGAGTTGCTTGTGTTGGGAATAAAGAGCGGGGTAACGGTACGAATCCGGTATTCAATCACTCCGGAATATTTACACTCTGCATCTTCATCCCATTCACTGCACTTTTTTGAAAGCGGTACAAAATTGTACGGATTTACAAAATTATATTTACCCATCATGATTTACCCCTCTTTCTCCATGCTCAGCCGATAATCATCCAATGACGCCATCCCATTTTGCTCATCGTATCGGATATGGTTCCAAACCGTCATCTTGCCGTCTCCATTCTCCAGCAGCACTGTTTCCGCAAAGACATTATCCATATCCTGATGTGAGAAATCAGATACATATTCGATGACGCCATCCGGAAACCGCCTGCTTTCCGAACGAATACATCTATACTCTTTTGTTTCATCAAACAGATGCATCTCCAAGAGTTCTTCTCCGCTGCGTTCCTCTTCCATAAGGGCATTTTTCAGGGCAAGGCGATCCGCATAAGGCTCCATCATAATTTTGCTCTGAAAATATGCCAGAACCGTTCCTTTCTGCGGAGCATCTTCCATCTTTTTCAAATTTGCAATCAGCATACGCACCTCCTAGAGCACAGAATATAAAGCAGACAGACAGGCTTCTTCCGAAACCGGCTCGCTGTACTGAATGCTTCGGTTCTTATCTTCTGCGAAAATACCCCGACCTATGGCAGTCTGACCGCCGACAGCTACATAACCGTTTTGAATATCTTCCGTCACCAGCATCAAGATTCCCAACAATGAGAGGTAATCCCCGTCGTCATCTTTTTTCACCATCAATTCCAATACCGTCTCTCCGCCAAAATAGGCTACTTCTGAGTACAGAGCTCCATTTATGGTCGCTGCAGAGAAACGATTTATTTTATTTCTGGTTACCGGAAGCGCTCTTGCCCCTTCGATGACGCTCTCTCCTACTATGACCATCGACTGTTCGGATTTTTTCCCGCTATTGGATTCCTCTATATGTCCAAACCATCGATTCAATTTGCTCTGTATATTTGCGCAGCCCAGATCACTCAGAATACTCGCCGCGTCTGAATGAATAGCGCCATTCCAGCTTGTCCCCGGAATAATCGGCTTTTGGTTGCAGGTAATATGCTCAAAATCCGCCTTCTGCGGCTGGGAAGAATATTTTCGGATGGAAATTCCTCCGGTTAGTCTGAGAGGAATCCTCATCTTTATGTATCTGGCGCACGGTGCATCCCGACCGACATCCCATTCTTTGAACGATTGTGCCATCTTGTACGCCAACACATTTTTTACCTGCGGCGCGAATGTGAGCCAGTCTTCCACGTCTTCCCGCCCGAATTCCTGCTGATAGATCCGCGATATCTTGAGTCTTCCAAATCCCCTGGTTTTATTGGCGCCAAACCGGATCTCTCCATTCACAATTCCTTGAAAGATATCAGCGATTATCGATTCAAAGTCCGTATCCATATCGGCTTCTCTTTTCAGATAGCTCAGATAGAATATGCCCTTTGCACCTGTCTCTATGATTTCCATATCAAACTTGTTCTGTACCGTTTTGTCTTTCCCCAGCTGTACGCCGTCCCTTACAGTTACTGCCGGAGCCTGAGTGAAAGCCAGATCCGACACATACACCGGGCTCATCCTGCCTTTTTCCCCATCTGAATATCCAAAGATTCCGTCTTCGCTTTTTTTCAGATTCAAATAATTGCGAAATGCCCCGGCAAGAGAGGTCCCGGGAACAAATACTTCTCCGTCCGCATTCCGCAGTACGTCCGAATCCGTATATTCATCTGCTCCCCCCGATACGCTCAATGGAGACTGCAGCACGATCTCGACGGCGTAATACTTTCGCCTTATCACAGAATTACTCATCCTTTCCCGCCCCCTTTTTCTCCTTCATCCGAATCAGATATTTCAATTCATTTAAAAATTCCTTCAAGTACAATCGTTCATAAGTCGGATATCCGTCTTTGCAGCGGATATTATAACGCTGCTCAAATCCATCCGTAATTTTCCTGCTGCAGTCCTCTTTCACACAGTCCAGAATCATATCTGCAATCTGATACTTATTCTCTTTCTTTGCAGATTTTTTTCCATATCTGCTTACTGCATTTTCTTTCACCTGTTCCAGGGTCTCTGCCTGGGCGCACATCAGCATCATATTGCCGACAACCGGACGCATCCCCGCAATATCTTTCCCCTCAGCAAATGCTTTCGCAGCAAATGCTTTCGCCTGTTCCACCGCCTCTGTCTTCACATACTCCAAAAACAGGCTCCCGCACAGCTTGGCCCCAAATGTTCCCATCTTCACATCAAGTTCCGGTTCTGCCGTTCTTTCCTCTTCTTTGGCGATCCGCCCGTGCCTCAGCCTCTGCTGCCGATCTATTGGATAAACAGAAATCTCCCCAAATCCTTCTGAAGTCCGTTCTCCTATAAAATATACCGAAGGCAGTGACAAGCTGACTGGGGTTTTCATCCGGTACTGCAGCGCTGTCCCTTTATCAAAGGCGGAGAGAATCGGTTTTCTCTTTCCCCAAGTCACATTATATCCGCCTACCGTCGTATAATTCAAATAAGACTGCACGTCTTCACAGTCCTCTTCAGACACCCCAAGAACCGCGCCAACCTCCGCCTTCAAATCATTGATATCAACCGAGCAGAAAGCCTTTTCATTGTATAAAATGGCCGGTGCTTCCAGCTTCACTACAAATTCCCGGTATTTACCTTCTTCCGGTTCTTTCCAAAATGTTGTCTCCAGCACCTGGATTTGCACTTTCCCATATTCTGCCGATCTGGAGTATCCCAGTCTCCAGTCGTTTCTTTCCGTCAGTCCTTCATAGACCCGGCGGATCTGCGCCGCCGCTCCCCTGATATATCCCAGAAACGTCTGTCCGGCCATGATACTGGACATCTGATAAAAATGGCTCTCCGCATCCGACTCTTCCGAAGCTCTTCCGACCGCTTTATCAGACGGCCTTCTGTGATGGTACCGTTCTTCTACCCGCACATCCTGCGTTTCCAGATTCTGGTCTTCATCTGCCCATACATAACAGTGTTTCATCATATTTAACTGTATATTTTCCGGCTCTTTTGGTTCTTCATACAGTTTATTGACATACTCCCTGCCGTTATTCTTAATCGCATAGAGATATGCCGGGACCTCGGCAAAACGTTTTTTCCCGTTTCCTATGTAGGCATTAGAGCAGACCAGTTTCCCCTGTGCCATAAATTCCCGAAAATCTTCTCCCCGGTTTTTCAGGATTTCCGCAATGATTCCCAGCATCTTACTGCCTTCAATATAATCTAATGTCTTTGCCTCGCCGCCATTGACGCTTTTGCATATGACCGGTTCTTCCAGGTGAATTGCATAACGGATACAGTCTGCTCCTTCCTTCCATGGCGCATGCTGTATTGGAATACTCTCCTGTCCTTCTTCCAAGGTCACTTTTATTTCTCCCAATCCTCTGGTTCTGGCGATTCCCATATGCTGCAGAATCCTGCAGCATGACTTCAAGGCGCTGCGAAGGTCGTCTTCCGGCTCCCGGATCTCCGCCTCCGCGATAAATGTCAGTCCCTTCTTTGCCACCCGCATCGTCCTCAGCGTACCCTCATCCGCTGCTCCCGTGTCATAATCAATGCTTGTTTGCGTGCGTATATAGGAAAAGTAATTCAACACATTCTGAGGATGAAACAGCACACTTCCGCTGTGTTCTTTCGCTTCCGCTTTCATACTCTCATAATCTTCCAAGTACGCATTTCCAATGAAAATTTTCCCCGCTTTCTCATATCTGCCGCCTTCTCCAAACATCATTTCCAGAGGAATCTCTTTTCCCCATTCGCGCAGTTCCAGGGCACATTCTCTAAGACATCCTTTCAGCCTTTTTGCAGGAATAAATGGAAAACCATAAGAGTCATAACATAGTTCCGTATCCAAAGCGCTGTTGTAGACGCCGCCGTCCGACACACACAGATCACTGAGCAGTTCTATTCTTATTTGATATCTACTCATTTCCTTTCCCCTCCAGTTCGATAAACAAATCCATCATTTCCAACGCGTCATACCACCTGGCCCTCTTTCTCTCCAAACGAGAACCGTCCGCGTGTTCGGATGTATACAAGTCCGTGTCTCCCTCCGGCAGTTTCCAATCCCGCGACTCCAAAAACGCATAAAACTGTTTTACCCTTATTTCCCCTAAAGGATAGACATTCCGCAGTGTCTTTGCAAAAGACATCGGTATTTTTTTACCATCCTGGAAATATTGAATCGCTCTTTTCAGACTGGCAAGTGTATAAATGCTCTTGCCTATACGGGTGAATGTCTCTGCGCCGTTATCTGCTCCCGTACCGACAAAATACGGTCTGAGCAGCAGTTCTTCACCAGAGCTGGTCTGGTATTCTCTTTTCCGCATTTTTTTCAGGTCCCGCGCCTGTATATTTTTACAGATCTGAAAATCCACCCAGTTCCCGATCCGTTCTCCCTCCCTGCATCCTTCTGATTTC
>CALVSH010000096.1 GCA_944358945.1 uncultured Bacilli bacterium | reverse complement strand
GATGAGAATAAGTATCACAAATATAAGCCATATTCCTTGGTCTTACATATCCTTTATTAATAGAATTAATTTCTACTTGAATTTTTCCTACATCAGTTTTTAAGTTCAAATCAAAGTGTTTTCTTTTTACATAAATATTATCTACATTTTGTTCTAAATTTAGATATTCTAAATCATTAATTTTTACCTTTAATATTTTTTTCTAATAGATAAATAAGTAAATCCTTATTCTCCTCTTTCATAAAGACTTCTTTAAAAGTTCTATCATACCTGCAAGTATAAAATTTATTTTCTGTCATATCAAACCTCCCATAATATTGTAATATTTAAAAAAGACAAGTTCACCTCCTGTTTTATTTTTCAAATATTCACTTATATTATTATGGAAAAGTTGAGTGTTCCCGATAAAAAATAAAACTCATGTATTATTTAGTTACATAAGCTTTTTTTCTTAGTTTTACCTTTTTACGTTTTTGTACTAATTGTACTGGTTCTTCTATTTTTTGAGTTTCTTCTACTTCATCTGATACTGTTATTTCCAATGCTGCTTTACGTAAGAAGTTTTCAACAGCAAAAATATCGTTAGTTGTTACACGGCCTCCGGCCATTGTTTTATTTCCGCCACCACTTCTTATTACTGGAGATGATGCTGGTAAGTTTGGATTTATAGTGAATGATGTTTTTTCTAGTAAACTCATTATTTTTCCAACATTAATTTGGCATTTACTCCTGGCACTGATTCCTACATCTGTTTCACTTACGTATCCTAAGACAAAACTTGCATCCGCATATTTTTGCATCATTTTATCTGCTGCTTTAGCTAATTCATCTTGTCTATATAACATATCAGGTTGATCTCTTTTGATAGTGAAAGACACGGTTGGTTGACCTATTACTTGGCTATATGCCTCAATAAATGTATTGTCTTCTACGAAAACACTTTGTGGAGCTATTCCTGCTTCTGTTGATACATGTTCTTGTAAGACTTCTTTTCTTCCAAAAATCAGTGTATATGTTACTCTATCCTCTACAAAGTTAGATATAAATAATTTATTTACTGCTTCATAATCAGCACCTTTGCTTAATAGTTTTTTAGTTGTATCAAATGTTGTGGCGGTTGTGTTTTTTTGAAATCTATTGGTGTCTAAAACTATTCCAGCCAATAAGTACTTGGCTATTTCTTTAGAGTAACGAATCTGCTTACTATTTAAAATCTGAGTTACTATTTCACTGGCACTAGATGATGTTTCATTAATATATTTATTTTTGTTTTCTGTTTTTATTGTTGTGTCTGGTTCTTCTTGATGATGATCAATTATCATAATTTTTCCAACTTTATCTAAGTCATCTTGTACACAGGTTAAATATTGTTTATTTACATCAACCGTTATTAATAATGAATTTTTATCTACATAATTTCTAAACTCTTCTAGGTTAATATAACGATAGGTTGTTTCAGTTTCTTCTATAATCTTTTGTACACCTTGATCTAGTGTTTGTCTAGGATCATTTACAATAATATATACTGGTTTCTTTAATACTTTAGTTAATGTAGCTATTCCTATTGCAGCACCTATAGCGTCATAATCAGGAGTATGATGTCCTACTACAAATACTTGGGGTGCTTGATTTATATTATTTACTAATTCATCTTTAAAATTTTTTAGTTTATTTGTTATATGATATCTTCCTTTTATTTTCTTTTGATTGTTATTATAGGATTTACAAATTTGAATGTCAATTACTTAAATTTCCTATTAAAAAACCTAACTCATAGCGAATTAGGTTATGTAGATTATTTATTTTTACTTGGTTTTTCTTTCATTAAGCCGTTTTCTACACTGACACGTTGAACAATTGTTAATGCGGCTATTAAACAAATTGTAAAAGATCCTCCATAACTCATAAATGGTAGTGGAACTCCTGTCATTGGCATCATTCCGAAGATTCCCATTAAGTTTATCGCTATATGTAAAAAAATATATACAGCTACTCCATAACATAGAAGGGCTCCTCGATTGGTAGGACTTTCTCTACCTATCTTCAATATTCTATACAATAAAAATATGTATAGAAGAATAATTCCTATTCCAAAAATAATTCCTAATTCTTCTACAATAATTGCGAAAATAAAGTCTGTGTATGGTTCTGGAAGATATAAGTATTTTTGTGTAGAATTTCCTAGTCCTACTCCCGTTAGACCACCATTATTAATAGCGATGTAACAGTTACATACTTGGTTTCCTGTTGTTAGTAGTTTGTCACACGGATTTCTAAAATCAAAACGTTGTAACTGTCTATCTTGTAAGAGTGATCTTCCTGCACTCAATAATACTACTCCGGCAAATACAGCACATCCTAATATTCCAAATATGGTCTTTGCTTTAATTTCTTTTAATATAGGGGCTGCTAGAAACATAACTGCAACAATTACTACATAAATAATTGCGGTACCTAAGTCAGGTTGAATAAATATTAGTAAAGTAATAATTGCACATATTCCTAGTGGAAATAAACTTTTTCCATAACTTTTGATTTTTTTGTTTTTTTCATAATATCTAGCAAGCCAAACAATCGTAATTATCTTGGCAAATTCACTTGGTTGGATACTAACTGGACCTAAATCATACCAGGAAATAGCTTGGTTTTTTGTTTGACCTATTACTAGAAGTCCTAACAAACTTATAATAATTATTATTATTAATCCCCAGGAAAACATTCCATAAGCCTTGGTTGTAAACTTAATCATCATGAGGGACATAATTAATCCAACTAATAAAAAGGCTGCTTGTTTTATAAAGTAATTATAGGGACTTACTGCATGGGACATATAAGCTGTTACGTTAGATGCAGAAAATACCATAATTAGACCGATAACAAAAAGTAATACAGAGACAATTAATAGTGGTTTGTCTACATACTTGATGATTTTTTTCAATGTATCACTCTCCATTCTATACAATAATATACCATATTTTTGTTTGTTTTGTGAAATGGATTATCTGCTAGGTTGTTTTTATGAACAAATTTTGTCAATTTACATAATTTATAGTAGATTATGTAAAGGAGGCTATTCTATGTATTATTATGGTAATGGGTCTACTTGTTGTGGTGGGCAATATAATCAAATGCCATACTATCCTTATTACTATGGCAATAATAATAACTCTAACTACGCTATCGTTTTAGTGTTATTCATTTTATTAGTCATCGTGGTTGGCTGCCGCTTATCTGTTTAAGCGTTGTAAAAAGCGTATAAATTTATACGTTTTTTCTTTTATTTTCTCGGTTTTTCTGTTAAAATATACTTGCATAAAGAGGTGGTACTATGCTTAAAATGAAAGATATTTTAGATGAAAAGGATAAACGTTTAAGAACAGTTAGTAAAGAAGTTACATTTCCTTTAACAAAAAAAGATAAAGATTTAATCAATAAAATGATTGAATATTTACATGATTCTCAAATTGAAGAATTATCTGAGAAATATGATTTAAGACCTGGTATGGGGATGTCTGCTATTCAATTAGGGGTTGCGAAAAGATACTTTGTTGTCGTGAATGAAATTGATGAGGGAGAGTTTGAAACTTATGTTTTGATTAATCCTAAAATCATTAGTAATTCTATGGAAAAGATTTATGTAGAGATGGGTGAAGGTTGTCTATCTGTTAATCGTCCTGTTGAGGGTATTGTTCCTAGATATGCTAGAGTTACTATGGAAGCTTATGATATGGAAGGTAGAAAAATACATGTTAGAGCTCGTGAAGAGTTAGCCATCTGTTTTCAACATGAACTTGATCATTTGAATGGAATTTTATTTATTGATCATATAGACAAATAAAATCCTTTCAAAGGAAAGGATGAATATAGAGCTATTTAATAGTTCTTTTTTTTATGTCTTGAATTGTAGATTTTTGGTATGAATCAACACCATGCATAAACCATGTATACTCTTCTTCGCTTAGATTTGATGGGTAATCTTGGCCATGCATTTGAGAAACAATACCTTCTACCATACTTTTTCTATTATTCATTGGTATCATTTTTTCTTGTTCATACGTCATTTCATATGTCATTAAAAAGGCATTAACATAGTCAGATACTTCATTGTTTGGTACATCTGTTAAAACTTGTGCAATGGAACCTAAATCTTCTATTGCATCATATAAACTTGCTTCATTTAAAAGTAACATACCTTTTAGTAACATTTGAACAACTTCTTCTTTTGTCATAATATCTCCTCTTTTCGTGCTGATATTTTATCATAAATTTATGATTTTGTCAAAGTTTTTGGATTGATGTGTAATTTTTCTAATATTTCTTTGGAAGAAAGATTAGGTAGATTTTCTGTTATTTCAATCATATTGGGAATAATATCTTTATCTTCTGTTGTTTTTTTACTTAATTCTTTAGCATAGTATTCTCCCACAATATAACTATAAGATTCTATTATTTCTAATTCATTGGTTAGTAATTTTTTAAACTCATCATATCCTTCTTCCCTTGCTAACTCTTCTTTACTACAATTATAGTCTTTTTCTATGTCATAATCTGGACAAGTTTGTCGAGCATTTTCTTCAATTATATTTATCCAAGATAGTTTGTCATCCATTGTTATTTTATTGTTTCGTAGTAAAGTTTTTAATAAATATATGTAACTAAAACAGTCATGTTCATTCAAGATAATAGATGCTTGCCTATTTAATTCCCAAATATTTATTATTTCTTTATCATAACCTATTTTTTCTAGAAATTTTTCCATTTGTTTTTCCCAGAATATAGAAGAAAACTCTTCTAATTCATGATAATCTTTTCTTCCTTTATTCTTTACAGCAGTAATATAATGAGTAAATTCATGTATTAAACTAATGGAATCCATTATATTTTCTTGCCAGGGTGCAAATATATAATTTTCATTATTTGATTTTATACTTTGCCAGATATCATCATAACGAATTACATCTTTTATTCTGGGATCATTTCTATCTTCTATAATATTATTATTTTCTAGTAAGTTATTAAATATAGCTAACCATGAAGGATTTATTTCAGATAAAAAAGTTTTACATAAAAATATCGTTTGTTGTTTTGATACTTTCTTAAGAGGTGTTTTTTTATAAGTTAAGTTATTTTCTTCTGATTGTATTCGTTGAAGAATTATAATATCTGTCATTTCTGTTAGCTTATCGTTTAGTTTTTCTGCTGTTATATTAAAAGTATCTTTTAATATTTTTATTTGTTCTTCTAATAAAATTTGTAAGTTTTCAAAACTAAAATAATCTGTATACTCTTTTTGTTCTTCTTGGTCATTAATAAGTACATCATTTTTCAGCATGTGGCATTCTTTTTTCATAGATATTCTCTTTTCCTTTGATAATTTTATTGTCCGGAAGTAGATTTAGTTTTTCTAATACTTGAGATGTTGTTAGTGATTCTATATTTTCAGTAATATCTATTATTGCTGGATATAGGGTTTTATCTGTTTGCAGTTTTTTATCTACTATCCTGGCATAGTGGTCTCCAATAATATAACTATAGGATTCTAAAAATGGTATTTTTGTTTTTTGAAGTTCTTTTATCTTGTTGATACTTTCTCTTATGACTAAGGTTTTATATGATATATTTTTAGGTTTTGTTATGTTTAGTTTTTTCAATTGTTCTATTTGTGAAGAGATTGTTATTTCTTTGTTGTCAATAATACTTTTTAAATTATCTGTTAACCCTAGAACTTCATTTGCACATTCCATTGTATTTTGTCTTCTTACTAGTAAATGGGCTTTTATCGCTTCCATTGGATAACCTTTTTTTATTAAAAAACGATACAGTTGTCTTTCTATTAAGATACTAGGAAATTCTGATAACTCTTTATATTGTCCACTTTTACAACCTAAGTAGTGCATATACTCATGACTTAGTCTTATGACATCAAAAATATTATTTTGGAAAGGAGCAAAAATATACTATATGCCGTCATAGCCTTTTCTACATTCCCAACAAGAAGAATCTACTAAGCCATTTATTCTAGAATCCATTTCTTTTTCAATTATTTTATTTTCTCTTATTATTTTTGTAAATATTTTAGTCCATGTAAGAGTTGGATCTATAACTGATAAAAACTCTTTACAAAGAGCAATACTTTCTTCTTTTGACATAGGATAATATTTAGTATTTTTTACTGGTTGTAGAAAGTAATCATTTACTTCTACTTCTTCTATTGTTATTTTTTCTATTTCTTCTATTTTTTTCTTTAAGTCTTTCTCTTCTATTACTAAATTTATTTTTATGCTATTAAGTAGTTTTTGTAATAGGTATTCTAAGGTTTTTAGACCTATCTTTTCTTCTAACCATGTTAATATTTCTTTATTCTTTTCCTCTGTTTCTTCTTTTAAATACTCTTTTAGGCCTTCGTAATTATTCTTAGTCTTATAATATGTGATGGCAGCCATTTTTTTGGATATCATATCTTTAGGGTTTTCTTCTAAAAGATGTAGGAGAATTGCTTGTTGTAAATCTTCTTCTTCAAAAGAATTTGATAGTGTAAACTGAGCTTCCCATGCAGATATTGTATCTAAATGATTTAATATAGAGTCATTTTTTCTTATATATATTGGATAGCTTTTATCTATAAAACTTATTTTATTTGATGTTAGAAAAGTTTTAAAAAAGAAAGGATTTTCTTCTATTAATTTTTGAAGTTTAATAGCTTTTTCTTTTGTCGTATCATCATACTCTATTAAGAAATTATTGGTTATGATATATTTCATAGAATCCTCTTTTCTTTTGTCAATATTTTAAGTCCAAACTATATAAAAGTCAATAAAAGAGAGATTCCTCTTTCTATAGTGTTTCATTTGATTTTACACTAACTATCCTTTTAATCTAAATTTAAATTATTAATATACTCTATAAAATAAAGTGGAATATTTATTATCTTACCATTTTTACTTAAATTGTTTAATGAAAATCTAAATGATACTTCATTATCGTTTTTGGCATTATACTTAGTTAGGCTATTATGATTAGTGCTCTTATCTGATTTTACTTCTATAGGAATTATTTTATTATTTCTTTGTATTACAAAATCAATTTTATTTCTGTCAAAAGTATAGTAATTAGGTGCCTCATCTAATAAATAGTTTAATGCATTAGCAACATAATTTTCTGTAAATGATCCTTTAAATTCTTCTAGAAGTTTATTACCTTCTAATATTATTTTACTATCTAAATTAGACATTCTTCTTAAAAGTCCAACATCATTCATATAAATTTTATAAGCTGATAAATCATAATATGCTTTTAGAGGAAAGGCGCATTTACTTACTAAATAACACTTAGAAATCAAATTTGCATCATTTAACCAATTTAGGGCTCCTTCGTATTCTCTGGCACGAGCTCCCTCTTTTACCACTTGATATACGAATTTTTTATTTTCTCTTGCTAACTGTGAAGGTATTCCGTTCCATATTAATGATATTTTATTTGCATCATGTGCCTCTACATGTTTTGAAAAGTCATTCTCATAAGAATCTAAAATATTTTTTTGAATTTTATTAACTTTTTCTATATCCTTATCATTAACCCAGCTATATACTACTTCAGGCATTCCACCAACGATATAATAAACTTTTAGTTTTTCTATTAACCTATCTTCAAATAATTTAGGGATTTCTCTTATTTCTTTCGTTTGTCTCATGACTTCAACTAAATTTTCTGCATTATCAGCAATCAAAAATTCACTAAAGGTCATAGGATATAAATTTAAGAACTCTACTTTACCAACGGGAAAAGATGTTTTAGAAAGGCGTATTCCAAGAAATGAGCCAGCACAAGCTACATGATAATCGCTCGCTTCTTCACAAAAATACTTTAATGAATTTAAGGCATCAGGACATTCTTGTATTTCATCAAAGATAATTAACGTTTTATTCGGATTTATTTTTTTACCATTTGCTAAAGATAATTGTTCAATAATTCTTTCTGGGTCTTTAGTGTTTAAAAATAATTCTCTTAATCCATCATCGTGATCAAAATTAAAATATGCTACATTATCGTAATTATTTGCACCAAATTCTTTTAATATATATGTTTTTCCAACTTGCCTTGCACCCTTTAAAATCAATGGTTTTCTATCCTTACTATTTTTCCAATTAATAAGTTTTCCGGTTATAAATCTTCGCATAGTATTATCGCCTTCAATAGTATTGGACCACACTTTTGCAAGAAATATTCCTGTTTTTTTCACACTTTTGTATAATATTTTGATGATTTTTTCACACTTTTGTAAAATTTAGTTAAATTGCTATTATACATTAAACTTTAAAAGAGAGATTCCTCTCTCTATAGTGTTTCTACTGCTTCATTTAATTTTACACTAACTAATTTGGATACTCCTGATTCTTGCATGGTTATTCCATATAACGTATTGGCGTATTCCATTGTTTTCTTTTTATGGGTAATGATTAAAAATTGAGTTTTGTTTTTATAATGGTCTAGGTATTTACCAAATCTTCCTACATTTGCTTCATCTAAAGCAGCTTCTACTTCGTCAAATAAGCAGAATGGTACTGTTCTTACATTTAGTATCGCAAAAAGTAAAGAGATAGCAGTTAGTGTTTTTTCTCCTCCGGATAATAGAGAAATTGTTGTTAGTTTCTTTCCTGGAGGAGAAGCTACGATTTCTACTCCGGTTGTTAGAAGGTTGTCTGGGTCTGTCAGACGTAAGTCGGCTTGTCCACCACCGAATAGTTCTTTAAAGACTTGTCTAAACTCCTGAGTAATCTGGTCAAAAGTTGTTTTGAATTCTTCTTTCATGACATCGTCCATTTCATTCATGATTTCAAGCAGTGTGTCTTCTGCCCTTAGTAGGTCTTCTCTTTGATTGGTTAGGAATGTATATCTTGTATTTACTCTTTCATATTCTTCAATCGATGCTAGATTTACCATACCAATTCGTTTAATGTTTGCTTTATAAGTAGCAACTTTTCTTCTAGCTTCTTCTGGTTCTACATCTAAATGAGTATTCTTTTTAGCATGTTCAAATGTCAATTCATATTCTGCATTTAGAGTTTCTAACATATTATCCATCTTAATCTCTAGACGATTTAGTAAAACCTCTTTTTCATGAAGTGTTTTTTCTAAATTTCTAAGATTTGCATTTTTTACCTTATTCTTGGCTAGTCGTTCTTCTTGTTGTTGTTTTAAAGTCTCTATTTGTCTTTCTAATTGTTCCAAGGTAATAGTAATAGTTTTCTTTTCAGCATTTAGACTATGATACTTTTGAATTAACTCTTGTTCTTTTTGATCTATTGTGTTATTTAAGATAGCATTTAGAGTTTGCCAAGATTTTTCTAATCTATCTAAATTATTTTTTTCATTTATTAATTCCTGGTTTTTGGTATCATATTTTTCTTTAATTAAAACTTTCGTCTTAGAACTTGTAAATTCCTGTTCTTCTATTTTTCTGATTTCTAGTTCCACTGTTTCTAGTTCTTGTTTTATTTCTTCTAGTTCTTGTTTTATTAACTCATTCTTTTCTATTAAACGTTTTAAATCTTGTTTTTGTAGAATAATACTTTTCGCTTGATAGATAGATCCACCAGTTAGACTTCCTCCTACATTTACTACATCACCTTCTAGGGATACTACTTTATAACGTCTATTTACTAATTTACTTAGTTTTGTTGCAGAATCTAAATCTTTAGATATGATCACTGTACCTAATTGATTTTCTATGATATTTTGAT
The DNA here is from genome assembly GCA_944358945.1 of uncultured Bacilli bacterium. Taxonomy (GTDB): domain Bacteria; phylum Bacillota_I; class Bacilli_A; order RF39; family UBA660; genus Faecimonas. The sequence continues at coordinate 16,490 of CALVSH010000096.1, read as the reverse complement.
AAGTTTTGTTGTAATCTACTAAGTCACTTAGTACTCCTACAAAGTCAGAGTCTTGTGTTAGTTTTGTTAAACTGTCATTGTCAATATATCTTGATTTAATTATGGTTAATGGAAAGAAAGTAGCTCTTCCTAGATGGTTATCTTTTAAATAAGTAATGGCTTTTTTAGCGGATACTTCATCACTGGTAATTACAAAGTTTTTGCAAGCGGATATCGCAATATTTAAGGCTTTTACATATTCATCTTTTGTACTAAGGATGTTCCCTATTGTATTATGGATTCCAGAAAGAGAGGATGTTTGCAAGAGTTTTTTGACACTTCTTGGTAAGTCTCCACCTTCTTCTATTTCTCTTTTTAGACTAGTTATTTGATGCTCTGTAGTAATAAGCGTTCTTTCATGCTCTGAATAATCACTGGTCAACATTGCTTTTTTTTGTTTTGCTTTTTGAAGAGTCGTTGTGATGTTTTTAGCTGTTTCTTCTTCTTTTTTACCTTCTTCTATAATAAGTTCTAGTTCTGTTTTTAATTTTGTGATATTTGCTTCTGTACTTGATTTTTCTTCTAATATTTGCCTTAATTCTATATCTCTTTTTTCTTGGTCTTGATTTTGTTTATTTTTTTCTTGTAGTAGAGCTTTTTCACCGTTTATCTTTTCTGCTTGTTCTGTTACTTCTAGAAGTCTTCTTTGTAGAAAAGTTTTTTCTTTTTCTTGTTTTTCTATTAAGTTTGTTTGTTCTAAGTCTAAGGCATCATCTGATGATGTCTCACTTGATAAGTTTGTAATATCTGTTTCTAATTTTTCTTTTTCCGTTTTTAGTTTTTCTAATTCAATACTGGCATTTTCAATATCATATGTCAGTAAAGCAACTTCGTAATTATCTAACCCTTTTTTATTTTCTAAGTATTCCGTTGCTTTTTCACTTTGTTCTTTTAATGGCCCTACTTGGCTTTCTAGTTCTGTAATAATATCGTTTACTCTATCTATATTATTATGTGTTCTATCCAATTTTCTTAGGGCTTCTTCTTTTCTTTTTTTATATTTTAAGATACAAGCGGCTTCTTCAAAGATTACTCTTCTGTCAGTTGGAGAATTACTTAAAATTCTTTCTACTTCACCTTGGGAAATAATGTTGAAAGATTCTTTTCCCATACCAGTATCTAGGAGTAAGTTATTGATGTCTTTTAGTCGGCATTTTTCACCATTTAAGTAGTATTCATTTTCTCCACTACGATAAACTCTTCTTTTGATTGATAGTTCTGTATAAGGGACATTTAGAAAATGGTCACTATTATCAAAAATTAATTCTACTGAGGCTACATTTAGGGGATTTCTACTTTTACTACCTGAGAAGATAACATCACTCATAGAACCGTCTCCACGTAAGGATTTTACTGATTGTTCTCCTAGTACCCATCTAACGGCATCTACGATGTTACTTTTTCCTGAACCATTCGGTCCAACAATACAGGTAATTTTATCATCTAATTTAATATCTAATTTGTCTGCAAAGGATTTAAATCCGCTTGTTACGATTTCTTTTAAGTACATACTCTTCACCCTATAAGTAAGTATACTATAATTTTTAAGTTTCGGAAAGTAAAACCGTTATAATTTCTAGGTTTGAAGAGGTTTTTTCATCAATACATAGAAAAAGGAAGTAAAAAATATTTACTTCCTAATCATTGTTAGTCTTATTTTGTCTTAGCTTTTTCTTCTACTTCAGAATAATTATACTCTGGATTTATTTTTTTACCTTCTTCTGCTCCTGAATAAGCAATTACTTTCACCATATTAATAGCTTCCCTTGCATTTTCTTCGATAGTTGATAATGATGGATTATAGTCTTGGCTCTGTAATTGATATATTTTGTTGATGGCATCTCCATAGATAGAATCTTCAGCTATTGCTTTATGTAATCTTACTCCGCTTATTGGATCATCTATAACTACTGTTATATCAAATGGATCTGATGATGATGCTGGGTTGATTTTTACACTGTCATAAGAAGTTGGTTCTAAACCTACTGCATCACATACTCCAGCTTTTACTGCACGTTTTAACATTTCAATAGAGATTTCTGTTCCATTTTTTTCTATATATTTTTCTGATGATGTTTTAATATATTTTAATTTTTGTTTTAATCTAGCTTCTTCTACACTAGAGATATCTCCATTTGCTGTATCAATTAAAGATTTTACTCCTTCTATTGATAAGTTATCTAAATCTTCTTGAGCAGCTTTTGATAAATTATTATAATCATCATCTAAATTCATATCTTTTACTAAATTGTATTTATTAACTTGTTCTTCTAATTTTAAAATATCTTTGTAGTTAATACCATTTTGTTGTTTTACATCTAATACTTCATCTAATAATGTGTCATCCTTTGTATTTTCTAATGTATTTTCCAAATTAGCATCGATTTCTGGTACTTTATTAGAAGATATACAGCTTACTAGTGTATATGAAAGTACTCCTGTTGTTAATAAAAGTAGTAGTTTTCCTCTTACATTTAAATTTTTAAGTTTCATAATCTTATCCCCCCAATTGGTAAGCTGATTATACCATATATCGAACAAATTGTCAAATTTTATTGGGATTATTATTTTTCTAGGGATTCAGATAGTAATTCTTGTAAGGTTACTATGGAGTAGCCTTTGGATTTGATAAAGTCAATTACTGTTTTTAGTTCAAGTTCTGTAGTAGTGTTGATAGGAAAAGAGATGATAGAACCATTACTTAATTTGGTTTTTATATCTTGAAATGGTGTATTTGTTATTTTTATGGTTGGGGTTATGGTATGAAGTTCTAGTTTACTACATAGTTCTATTACTTCTTTATTATCGTAATCGGCATAACAATAATTGCTATTATTTCCCGTTATGTTTTTTAAATATTGGATTGAGGATGTAAAATAGACTTCTTCATATTTGTTATCGTATGATAATATTTCTAGTTCATGATTAGTCATATTTTTTACTAGTGATAAGTTATTTTCTAACCATAGACCATCGAGAAAGAAAGTTGCCTGTACATCTTCTCCATTTAGTATGGTTGTGATGTTGTTTGGAGAGTTTTCCTTTGTAATTGGAAATACTAGAGCTACTGCTTTTTTTTCTTCGTTTCCTGATATTACATATTTATCATAAGTATCTTCTATCGATACTGACGGTGTTGTTTCTTTAAAAACGGTTAAACTTTCATTATATGTTCCATATCGTTTCATTTTTTGATAGGTTTCTTCATAATCTACTTCTTTACCATTTTTTCCAGGAATAATTTTATTGTCTTCTTCCTTGGCATTTTCTGCAGGTATTTGATATTTGGTACTTTCTTCTTTTATTTTTTTCATAAGTGGGTCTGTTTGTTTAATAATGTCTATGGTTTTATTTGTATAATAAAAACTAAAGACAACTAGTATTAATACTACCGCTACTTGAATTAGTTTGTTTTTTAACATTTTATCACCTAAAGAAGTATATGAAAAAAAGTTCAAGGAATGAACTTTTTGTTGTTTTAATCATTTTTTTCTTTTTTCTTAGGTTTTGGAAGAGCATCTTTTCTTGAGAAATTTTGTCTTCCTTTTTTATCTTGACCTAATGCTTTTACGATAATTTGGTCTCCTACTTTTACTACATCTTCTACTTTCGCTACTCTTTCATGAGCTAGTTGTGAAATGTGTACTAGTCCTTCACAACCTGGCCATAGTTGAACGAAGCAACCGAAGTCTTCTATTTTCACAACTTTCGCTTCATAGATTTTTCCAACTTCTACTTCTCTTACTACGTCTTCAATCATCTTTCTTGTTTTGTTGATGATATCTTTGTCACTATGGTAGATGATTACTTGTCCATCATCTTCTAGGTCAACTTTAACAGCGTTTACATTGTTTACATCTTTTACGTTTGAGGCATCACAAATGATTTTTGTAATCATTTCTCCACCTTTACCAATGACATCTTTAATCTTCATTGGATCAATCATAAATGTTTCCATTTTAGGTGCATATTGTGATACTTCTTCCCTTGGCTTCTCAATTTGTTTTTGCATAACATCTAGAACTTGCATACGAGCAACACGAGCTTGTTCTAGGGCTTCTTTTAGAATTTCCTTGGTAATTCCTTTGATTTTAATATCCATTTGTAAAGCTGTAATACCATTTCTTGTTCCTGCTACTTTGAAGTCCATATCTCCTAAGTGGTCTTCCATTCCTTGAATATCTGTTAGGATTGTATAGTCATCATCATGTGTGATTAGTCCCATGGCAATTCCTGCGACTGGCGCTTTGATTGGTACTCCAGCAGCCATTAGTGACATACATCCAGCACAGATACTTGCTTGTGATGAGGAACCGTTGGATTCTAGAATTTCTGAGACTACACGTATGGTATATGGAAATTCTTCTTCACTAGGGATTACTTGAAGTAGAGCTTTTTCTCCTAGAGCACCATGTCCAATTTCTCTTCTTCCTGGGGCACCATATCTTCCTGTTTCTCCTACTGAGAATTGTGGGAAGTTATAATGTAACATAAATCTTTTTTGATCTTCTAGACCAAGGCCATCTAGAATTTGGTGTTCTCCTATTGCTCCTAGTGTGGTAACAGATAAACTTTGTGTTTCTCCACGAGTAAATAAGGCAGAACCATGTGTTCTTGGTAGTAGGTCAATGTCTGTTGATAATGGTCTAATTTCATCCATCTGTCTACCATCAGCTCTGATACCTTCTTTTACAACGATACTTCTAAATAGATTGTATTCTATATCAGATACTACCATATTTACTTTTACTAGTAATTCCTTTAGTTCTTGTTCTTTTAATTTATCTTCATTTTCCTTAGTGTATAGTTCTTCTACTTCTTCTTTGATTGCATCGATAGCTGCATATTTTTCTAGTTTATCTTTGATACGAAGAGCTGCATCCATCTTATCAGAAATAAGGGATGTAATTCGTTCTTTCATCTCATCTTCTATTTCTAGTTTTTCATACTCCATCTTTTCATCGCCGATGGCAGCAATTATTTCTTCTTCAAAAGCAATTAATTTTTTGATAGCTTCATGTCCAAACATTAGAGCTTCTAGCATGATATCTTCTGGTACTTGTTTGGCACTAGATTCTACCATATTAATAGCATCTTTTGTTCCCGCTACTGTTAAATCTAGCTCTGATACTTCTAATTGTTCTGGTGTAGGGTTAATAACAAATTCATTATTTACACGTCCTACTTTTACTCCAGCGATTGGTCCATTAAATGGAATTTTAGAAATGGATACTGCTAGAGATGAAGCTAACATAGCTGTTAGTTCTGGAGAACAATCTTGATCTACTGATAAAACTGTCGAGATTACTTGAACTTCGTTTTTAAATCCTTCTGGAAATAATGGTCTCATTGGACGATCAATCATACGAGCTGCTAGTGTAGCATTTTCACTAGGACGTCCTTCTCTTTTAATAAATCCACCTGGGATTTTTCCAACTGAATATAATTTTTCTTGATAATTTACTGTTAATGGAAAAAAACTAGATAGTAAGTTAGCTGTCTTTGATACAACAGCAGCAGTTAAAACTACTGTGTCATTATAACGAACTAAAACTGCACCATCTGCTTGTTTGGCAAGTTCACCACTTTCTACTACAATTTTTCTTCCATAAAAATCTAATTCAAATGTCTTTTTCATACTTCCTCCATATAAGTTCCAATATTAGAATAACAGAAAAAATAAGAAAATTCTACTCTTCTTTTTATTTTTATTTGTTTTACTGACGCTTATTGATTTCTTTTTTTATACTTGTAGAAGTTACTGTTTTTTCATTTATAATCGCTTTATCTTTACCTTCTTGTATTTATTTTTTAAAATTATAGATAAAAAAATAGTACCATGGTAGTACTATTATTTTCTTAAACCTAATTTTTTGATTACTTCACGATAACTTTGGATATCTTTTTTAGCAAGATAACTTAACATGTTACGACGTTGTCCAACTTTCTTTAAAAGTCCACGTCTTGAATGATAATCGTGAATATGTGTCTTTAAATGTTCTGTTAAATCGTTAATTTCTTTTGTAAGAATAGCGATTTGTACTTCTGCAGAACCAGTATCTTTTTCATTTTTAGCAAATTCTTTAATAATCTTTGCTTTTTCTTCTTTTGTTAAAGCCATATTTACACTTCCTTTCCTGATATTTGCCAAGACTAAGTAAAAAGTCGGAAATTCTTTAAACTGGGTCTTGGTAGCACTTATAATATACTATATTTTCTTATATTTGGCAAGTGTTATGCTACAATTAAAAATATGTAATAGACAATGAATATAGCGAGCATTAAAATTCCTTCTCTTTTAGACACTACTCTTTCACTTCTTGCGAATATATATAATAAGAATGATGTTAAAAATACGGTGATAATGTCAATTAGATTAAAGTTTACCAATACTAAGTCACCATAAATAGCAATTGGTAGTCCTAGAACAATACAGATATTAAAGATATTTGTTCCTATTATATTTCCTATTGCCATGTCAAACTCTTTTTTTCTAGCACTAGTTACTGTCATAAACATTTCTGGTAGAGATGTACCAATTACTATTGCTATCATAGTGATGACTTTTTCACTGACATTTAATTTCTTAGCTAATATAGTGGCATTATCTACAATGACATCACTACTTAGCGTAATACATATAATAGATCCTATTAATAAGAATAAAATTAAAAATATATTTTTATACACGGGCTCTATATTTTCTGCATCATCATCTTTTCTTTTTAATAACTGAACTATATATGAAACAAACATACAGAATAATAAAATTAAAATAATTCCGTCGGCTCTAGAAAAAGTATTTGGTGTTAAAGGGTTAAAGACGCTATCTACCATTAATACTACGAAACCGGTTGTGATGATTAGAAGAATGGGGAGCTCTTTTTTTATTGTTGCATGCTTTACTTTAATTGGTCTGACGATTGCCGCTAAACCTATGATTAAAAAAGTGTTTACAATACAACTTCCTATTACATTAGCAAAGGCCATGGTACCGTTGTGATTCGCTACACTTTGAAAAGATATCGCTACTTCAGGAGCGCAAGTTCCAAAGGCAACGATGGTTAGAGCGATTAACATTTTTGGTATTTTGCAACGAATGGCAAGTGATGATGCACAGTCTACTAAAATATCACTTGACTTGATGATAATGAAAAATCCTATTAATAAAAATATTGCTTCTAACATGACACTCCCTACTTTCTAGTTTATTATACTATAGTTCCTTATTCTTTCCTAGAAAGATTTTATCATTTGACTGTAAAGAAAAAGAACTTTTTAGAAGTTCTTCCATACTCTTAGTTTGTCCTTTTCTACTTTATATATACCTAGTATTTCTTTTTTCTTATTTTTAAATATTACTTTATCTTTGATATGGTAAATATTATCTAATTTTTGCCCATTTTTTATTTTTCTCTCTAGATTTTCATCTACTTCTATTACTTTGAAGTCTAGAACTTCATCTATGGCATGAAGTTTGGCTTTCCCTTGGTTAATTTCTTTTAAAGTCGAAGTTTCTTTGATATCTATTTTTCCTTGTTTTGTTCTAGTCAGTGTTGTCATCGTGGCGTAAGTATCTAGAGATAGTCCTATGTCTCTAATTAGACTTCTGATATAGCACCCCTTGGTTACTGTTGTTTTTATCATAAAGGTGTCATTATCACTAGATAGTAATTTAATCTTTTTGATAGTGACTTCTTTTCTTGGTAGAACTACTTCTTGATTTTTTCTAGCATATTCATATAGTTTTTTACCGTTTACTTTTACTGCAGAATATTTAGGTACTTCTTGTAAGTAGGTTTTTTGGAAACTGTTTATTACTTTTTCGATATCTTTTGATAAGTCGATTGGTTTTGTTTTTATTACTTTACCTGTAATGTCTAGAGTGTCTGTTTCTATTCCTAATAGAACTCCAGCAATATATTCTTTGTCTTCTGCTGTTAAAAGTTCTGCTATCTTGGTAGCTTGTCCTATGGTTACGATTAAAACTCCTTCTGCTAAGGGGTCTAGTGTCCCTGTGTGTCCTACTTTTTTGATACCAAATATATCACTTATTTTATTTACTACATCGAAGGAAGTCATGTTTTTTTCTTTATTTACATAGACTATGGCAGAAAATTTTGTTAGATATTCTTCTAAAGTCCAGTTGTTTTTTTCTATGATTTTAGCTGGTATTTCTCCTACATAACGAATGTGCCATGGTTCATAGTTATAACCTGTTATTTGTTCTTTACCCTTAGGGTATCTTAGAATGAATCCATATTTTGATAGTAATTTATGAATTTCTTTGAATGTTTTTTCTTCGGCTAAAAGTTCATTGTTATCCCAGGTGTATTTTCCATTTACTTTTAAAGATAGATCTATTGCTAGTCCGGTATGATGTTCACTGGTCTTAGGAATAGCTACATATTTCTTAGTATACTCTCGACCATATTCTTTTTCATAGTCGTCCCAGATAGTTTGTTGTTCTTCTACTGTTCTGTAGGTAGAGCCTAGCCCTACTTCTATTTTATTTTTTGCTAATTCTTCTTTTAAGGCTAAGTAATTTTGATATGTCTTCTCTTCTAGTTGACATGGTGTGTTATCTACTAGTTTAGTGTCTACTAACTTTATATTTTTTAAGTAATTATTTTTTATCTTGTTTTCTTTATTTACTAATGTCAAATATTTTCTCATATTATCCCTCGTTTGTTATTATAACAAAGAAAAAGAAGTATTTCTACTTCTAAGTTTATCTTGTTTTTTGTGTTTGTGTTACCTTGGTTGGAAAAGTTTTTGGAGTAATTTCTGGTATTACTCGATATCCAGCTGGGATTATAAATTCAGAATCTTCAATAAGTTCTGAGTTGTCTGTTGCGAAATTTCGAAGATTATTTATTATACAATTTTCTATCTTTAAGTCTTCACCTAGGACCACTTGATAATTTCCAGATAAAATATTTTCTTGGCTATCAGCGTATATTAAGATATTATCTTCGCTAAATGACGCTACATATAACTTATTTAACGGATAAAAGTTTACTTCTTTATCTAAATCCGTTTCTGCACCTGTTGTTACACTTACGTATTGTTGTCTTTCTTCTTCAGCTATTTCTAAATATTTATCTTCTTTTCCAGTGTCATATCCTTTTAAGAAGTCTTCGTTACTACTATAAGATGGATTTTCTTGTTTTGCTTGCTCCTTGGTCATATTAGTTTCTCTATCATTTCCACAGAAGTATCCCATTGAGAAATAAGTAGCAACTATTTGTAAATCTTCATTTTCTTGTTGTTTAGTGGCAATTTTATCTGCACTTTCTAGTGAAGCTAATTCTTCTGAAGTGATTCTTTCATATTGTAATTTACGTGCCTCTTCATTATAGTCAATCATTTGAATATCATATTGTGCTACTTCATCTGTATTTTCTTTACTACTACAACCTGTTGCACTTAGTACGAATGTACTTGCTAGTAAAAATGGTAACATTTTTTTCTTTATTTTTAAATTCTTAATACTCTTTAACATACTCTTATCCCCCTCAATTAGTAAACAAATTATATCATAAATCGAACAAATTGTCAAATTTTACAACAATGCTAACACCTATATTGTTCTAATAAAAAATACAAATTATTGATATAACTTGTACTTTTTATTGTTTTAAATAAAGAATTGTTCTTTTAATATTCTGTTTTTTATTATGGAAAATCAACTTCATATGGATTTGAATTTGTTCCAGTACCATTTACTACTACGATATCATGATTTAGTGAAATTGCTGGACGAACGTTACGTGTACTGTTTACACTTACATATTCTGCACCTGCATCATAATAAATGTAATAATTACTTGGTGAAGCGCCAGAATTATAAGTAAATATTGGAGAAATAGTCCACCAATAGGAAGACCAAGAGTTTGATGTAAATAAGTAATAATTACTGTTGCCACCAGCTTCTCCAGCCATATTTACTTCATCTATTGTTAAAGTAGCAATTGGATAAGTTAAATCACCATTTCCTAGTTCACTGCTTACGGTAAAAGCGTCATTTTTATTTGGACAAGTTACAGTTGGATTATGAGTTGTGTTTTTTCTTTCATATGGTCCAAAATAAGTTTCATCTGTTGCAGTTTCATCTTTTCCTGCCAAACTACCTGATACAATGCTTCTATCATTACACCATACGGTATCTTCTAGATATTCTGCATAATCTAGTAAATTATTCTCATACCAAGTATCAATTGTTTCTTTTATAACTGAATCATTCGTATTAGTCATCATTTCTTGTCTTAATGTGTCGATTTTTTTACCTTGTTCTAACGTAAAATAAAAGATAGTATTTTCACCATACGTGTGAATATAGTATACTGTTGTGCATGAGTTATTGCTGGATAAGCATGTATAATGATATTTTTCTGCTAAGGTACTTTTATCATTTGCCATTTCCGTTTTCGCTGTTGACTGTAAATGCATCATTTGCGTCCGGACAATCTAATGTTAGCGTACTATCTCTTCCATTAATTCCAAATGCTAGTCCATGTTCTAATGTATGAATAACATAATTATTATCCATATTATTTTTTTGATAAACGGTTCTATCATTGCACCATGGAGTGTCTTCTAGGTAATCTTGGTAATCTAATAAATTATTTTCAAACCATGTATCAATGTATGTTTTAATTGTAGAATCGTCTTGATTTCTAATATCATTATCAGATTGAACCATTTCAGCTATTGCATCGTCAACTTTGTCACCTCCATACAACAGAATGGAATACATAGTATGCATATCGGAAACAGAAGTTACATATGACACAGGACTAGAACATTGAGATTTATCTGAACGACATGTATACCTGTGTCCAGAACCAATGACATCATATCTTTCGTGCAGCCAATCGGCAGTTGAACTTGTTACTGTATCTACTAATGTGTATTTATTTCCATCCCAGACAACGTCATTTCCATATACCCAGTCACTATCTGATACGTTATTCATATCTATACTCAAGCGACCATAGGTAGGACCTACCATATAACCTACATTTGATAAAGAACTGTTGTCTGTACTAAAGGCACTTTTTCCTATTTGAGAATCTGTTCCTGTTTTATTACAGATGCCATCTGTTCCAGGTTCACCATCATAGATTAATTTTACTCCTCCCGTAGATGTGGTTCGGACTATTTCCCAACAATAACCTGCAAATTTTACATGATTGTTATTTATATCTCCTCTATAATAATATATTGGAAATTCGTCATTTTCTGTTTCTGATAGTTCATAGATTCCTTTTCCGTTAGTATCTGATGAAATATAACCAAATTGTATTCCAGACCTTGACGAAACATAGGTACTAGCTATATTATCCATGACAGCATGTTCTTTTATTACGTCGTATAAATATGATGGACTGTACACTTCTCCACTCATTGTTTTTTCCAATTTTACTTTTGACCACTTGGCTCTTATTGTTACATTTGATTCTGGCATGATAAAGTAATTATCATTAATTTCTTCGACGCTATCTGTTACTATTTCCCAACCTTTAAATTCATAGCCGTTACAACTTGGTTTTTCAGATGGAATTTCAACAGTGTCTAGTACAAAATGATATTGATTACTTGGTATATCTTCAACTGTACAACCACTTGGTGCATTAGAATCATAAATTACTTGATATTCACTTTGTATAGATGGAGTCTCGGTAGTTGAGACATTTTCTTCTTGATTTTTAATTTTTGTTGTTATTTGTGGTTGTTCATTGGTTGGAAAAACACCAGATTCAGAAACGTATTCTTCCTTTAATTTTAATTTCATTGTTAGTTGAGGCTCTTCGCCAGTTCTTAAATCGGAAATTGTCCAGGTTATTTTCTGAGTACCATTTTCTTCTTCTAGTTTTACTTCACCGTTTGATACTGTGATATCTTCTTCTTTTTCTAAATCAAAATATCTATCATCAATATAATCAATCACTTGAAAGTTTTCATAAGTATTTGGCGATAAACTGGCATCAAATAATACGTTATTTAGTGTCTTCATATCTGCTAGATATTAATTATCACTAATTTTTTTAATGGGATTTAAAATGATACCGCCCATTTCATATTGTATAGCATTTATGGTTATATACGGGTATTCTTTTTTTAAGTATTGATATTGACCATTTTGATTTGGTGTATCAATATCTGGATAACCATCGGTTAAAAATAATACAATTAGTTCTCTATCATCTTGGTGTTGATAATTACGTAAAAGTTCATTTAATTTGATTAAGGCTTTAAAATAACTTGTACCCTTAGTATTAGTTAAATCATCTATTTCATTTAATAAAAGTTCTTGATCAGTTGTAAAACCTGAAATAAGATTAGCGTCACTAGAAAAAAAATTAATGCTACTTGGTTGTTATTATTAGAAAGTAGCGTTTTTACTAATTCTTTCGTATCTTGTTTTACTCTGTCTAGTTTATTTCCTGTCATAGAACTTGATGTGTCTAATATAAATACGATATCTTTATCTTTTTCATCTGTCATTAGGGTTGTATCTATACCAAATGTTACTTGTGCTTGTTCTTTGGATATCCATTTAGCACTTTTTACAGCTTTCCAACTTCCTTGTTCCTTATTTTCAAAACTTGTGTTCTTGGAAGTCATAGTGATACTTTTTACTGGCGTTGTCGTGGCTAATGAAGTGGTTGTTAAAAGTATAGATATTCCCACAACAAAAAGACCTATCACTAAGGTCTTTTTATTGTTTCTAGATACCAACTCTTTTACTTTTCTTAATAACAGCATAACTATTCACCTTACTTTATTATTCTCTAATAAAATTTTATCTTAATATTATTTTTATTAAGTTTTCATTTTTGTTTTGTAAAATTAAATTATTTATAAACAAAAAAGATGACTTATGCCATCTTTTATTCTTTCTCACAGGTTGCACCTGTTTGTTCATATACTTGAGTAATTTTTTCTAAGTCAATTTTATTATCATCATTTAATAACTGACTAATAGAAGAATCAATTTCTAGTAATTCGTCAATATCTATTTTTTCATAATTAATATCTGTAGTACTAGTTAATGTATTTCCTTCTATTACTACATTATAGTTATAGTTTTCAATGTTATCAAAGTTACTATAAAGGTTTTCTATTTGTTGTTTAGATTGTTCTAAAACTGAAGTGTCTTCGCTGGTTATTTTTTCTGTTGTTTGGACTTTGTTTACGTTATTTCCTTCGTAGTAAACTTCATAGTTAAAGTCCATTTCTAAGTTGTTCATATTACCGGTTCTAGTGCAGACCATTTTTTCTTCTTTAACTGTGATATCCTTACTACCTTGACCACAACCAGTTATTAGTACTAATGCGATAATACCCAGTATTAATAATTTCTTTTTCATATACTCTCCTCTCTATTAAGATTATGTCATAGATTGGAGTTTTTTACAAGGAATTAGAATAAAGATAATTGATTGGATTCTGGTAGATTTTTTAATATGTCCATGCTTATCATTTTATCAATTAGAGTTCTTGATACTTTTCCTCGTTTTTGAACATCTTCAATGCTTAGGAATGGTTTCTTTTCTCTTTCAGCAACAATAGTTTTGGCAACGGTATCTCCTAGTCCTTCGATGGAGTTAAATGGTGGGTATATTTCCTTATCGTTTTTTGCTACCCAGACGGTTGCGTCACTTTTATATAAGTCAACATTTAAGAATTTGATTCCCCTAGCGGTTGCTTCTAGAGCGACTTTTAGACTTTCAGCTTGACCATTTTCTTTATTGGTTGCTTCATATCCTTTTACTTGGATGTCTTCTAGTCTTGATTTAATAGCTGTGTATCCTTTTATCATACTTTCAACATCAACATCAGTTGCTTTTGATGAGTACCATGATGAATAGAAGTATACTGGCATATGGACTTTGTACCAAGCAATACGGAAAGCACTGATAACATAGGCTGCAGCGTGAGCTTTTGGGAACATGTATTTAATCTTGGCACAAGATGAGATGAACCAGTCTGGAATATTTGCTTCTCGCATCGTTTTTTCGTGTTCTTTCCAAGTTTCTGGATCTTTAGATGCTCTTCCTTTACGAACAAATTCCATGATTTTGAAGGCTTTTATTGGTTCTAGTCCATAATACATTAGATTGACCATGATATCATCACGACAGCCAATTACATCTTTGAATGGAACTACATTGTTTTGAATTAATTCTTGAGCATTTCCTAGCCATACATCAGTTCCATGAGAAAGTCCTGAAATTTTAACAAGTTCGGCAAATGTTTTAGGCTTGGTGTCTTCTACTAATTTAATGGTAAATGGTGTTCCAAATTCAGGGATTCCTAGAGTTCCTGTGTTACACATGATTTGGTCTGTTGTTACACCTAGAGCTTTGGTTGAAGTAAAGATGCTCATTGTTTCTTTGTCATCTAGTGGGACTTTCATGATGTCAGTTCCGGATTGTAGTTGAATTAGTCTAAGTTGTGTTGGATCTGAGTGTCCTAGGATATCTAGTTTTAAAACATCTTGGTCGATAGCGTGGTAATCAAAGTGGGTCGTATGCCATTCTGCGTTTGCATCATCAGCTGGGAATTGGTATGGAGTAAAATCATAGACATCCATATAGTCAGGAATAACAACAATTCCTCCTGGATGTTGTCCGGTCGTTCTTTTTACTCCAGTACATCCCATGGCTAAACGTTCTACTTCTGCTGTTCGCATATCGCCTAATTCTTTTTCTTCGCAATATCCTTTTACGAATCCAAATGCTGTTTTTTCGGCTACCGTACCGATAGTTCCAGCACGGAAGACATTATTTTCTCCGAATAAGACCTTGGTATAAGCATGAGCACTTGCTTGATTTAAGTCTGAGAAGTTTAAGTCGATATCAGGAACTTTATCAGCATTAAATCCTAAGAAAGTAGCAAACGGCATATCTTGGCCATCTTTTATCATAGGGATATGACAGTTAGGACATTCTTTATCTGGCAGATCAAAACCTGATGAGTAAGTAGCTCCTAAAGGATTTCCCTCTTCATTATCAAAAATACTCAATTTACATTTATCACAGCGATAGTGAGCAGGCAGTGGATTAACTTCAGTGATTCCCATTAAGGTAGCAACGAAACTAGAACCTACGGATCCACGGGAACCTACCAAGTACCCTTCATCATTGGAGTGCTTTACAAGACGTTGGGCAATTAAGTAGATTGGATCGAATCCTCCTCCGATGACTCCTCCTAAGGATTTATCTAATTTTTTCTCTAACTGTTCTGCTGTTAATTCTTCTTCACTTTCTTCTTTGATATGATTTCTAACTAAGGACTTAACATTGTCAATTCCTTTTATAATTTCATCGTGAAGTTTTTTGTGTACTTTTATATCAAATTCCTCTTCTTTTAAATTTTCTTTTTCTAGTTGTTCTTTTATAGTTTTAAAGACGATATCTCCATATAATTCTGTTGAAATACGTTCTTCTATTGAATAAGGTAATGGATCTCCATACCATTCCTTGGCTTTATCATAAACTAAGTCTGTTACGACTCTTGGACAGTCTAGATAACTTTTTCCGTCGTCACTTTTAACTCTTGGAGAGAATGGTATTCCTCCGGTATCAATAATTACTTCGATAATCTCTACCATATCAGCGATTTTATTTGGATTTTCCACTACTATCTTGTAAGCTAAATCGCTTGGTAGAAAGTTGAAATCTTTTAACATTTCATCGGTTGTTCTAAAGTGGTTGGAAGGTATTTCTTTGATATTGTGTCTTGCTAGTGGATGACGACCTCCACCTGGTACTTTTTGATTGACAATTATCTCACGGTAGATTTTGTCATCTCTTGTTAGATGATGAACATCTCCAGTTGCGACAATTATTTTACCAGCTTCTTCGGTTACTCTTATGATTTTTTCTAAGTGAGCAGCTAGTTCTACTTCGGTTGTAAAGTCTCCACTTTGTATTAGATGATTATAACATTCTAGTGGTTGCACTTCTACATAGTCATAGAATCTAATAAAGTTGGATAGTTCGTCATCACTTTTTGACTTAGCTAGTGTAAATATTTCACTTTCATAGCAGCCACTACCTACTAGTAATCCTTCTCTGTGAGATGCTATTTCACTACGTAAGATTCTTGGTGTTTTATATAAATATGTTGTATTAGCTAAGGAAATGATTTTAAAAAGATTCTTTAATCCCGTTTTGTTTTTTACTAATAGGTTGACATGGTATGCTCTACCATATTTATGTATTTCATCTTTACTAACTAAATTATCTAATTGGTCCATTGTTTCAATATTACGATTTGATAATTTCTTTAACATTTTATGAAATACTAAAGCAGTTCCTTCGGCATCGTAGTCTCCTCTATGATGGGCAGATTCATCACATGGTACTTCGTACCGTTTTACTAGTGCAGATAAATAGTGTCTGGCATAATTATTATCCATGTTTCTAGATAGTTCTAAA
>CALVSH010000095.1 GCA_944358945.1 uncultured Bacilli bacterium | reverse complement strand
TTAACATCTTCATTATCTACATTTTCATATTTATTCTCAAGTAATTTAACATCTTCATTATCTACATCTTTACTATTATTAGTATTCCTATAAACAATTTCAATATGAGCATTCTTCGCAAAATCTTTCAAATAATTATAATAATGAGAAATAGTTTCACTTAGAGTTTTTTTTCTTGGACTAGAATTATATTTTTTAGAAGTAATATTATTTAATTGAGAATAAAAGTCATTCGTAACTTTATAACTATGATCTAAATTTAAAAACTTTTCTTTAGTATCTTTCTTAAAGGCGAAATTATAATCATCAATATCATCTAACTCTGTAGCCTTCTTAATTTCTCTTCTAACTTCTTCTAAAAATTTAGAGTTTTTATAAAGATTACTTCTATCTTCACCATTTTCTTCCCATTCATCTAATTTTTGAGAAACAACACGATTGACGATATCAGCATGAATTTCATGATAAGATTGAAAATAATCATTCGGACAAGATATATAACCAATCCATTCATTTATTTTTCCAACTATCAAAGGAGGTTCCTCAACTTTTTCTTTAATATCTGGATATTCTCTACCAATTTCTTCTAATATTTCAAGATATATAGGTAACTTTTCCGTATCAGAATGAATAACATACCAACAATCAGAGGAATCCTGTATTGCAATGGGTAACTTTCTTTCTTTACATTTTTTTAAAAATATATCACTAAACTTAGCCTTAGATGAGTAATCATATGCCACAAATTTGACAGACAGACTATGTTCATGTGTCATAATATCATCCTCAAATACAGAGGAAAAATCAAAACGATGATCCCCAGAAAGAAGTATTTTATTATCAGACTTATGCATATATACTATTTTCGATAAATTCTCATCATTTAGTGGATCTTCAATCTTACTCATTACATTATTATAGAACTCTTCATAACTCATATCTCTGTAATTCATACATCTTCCCCCTTACAGTTGGACTTATAATACCATAAATCGAACAAAAAATCAAGAAAAAAAGAAGGCATCGCCTTCTAAACATCACAATTACCAGGTGTTCTAGGATAAGGAATCACATCTCTAATATTTTCAACCCCCGTAACATAGATAAGTAATCTTTCAAAACCAAGACCAAATCCAGAATGAGGAGTAGTTCCATATTTACGAAGATTAATGTACCAAGCTAATTCTTCTTTATCCATACCTAATTCATCTATACGTCTAACTAACTTATCATAATCTTCTTCTCTTTGACTACCACCCATAATCTCTCCTGCACCAGGTACTTCTAAGTCAACAGCCGCAACTGTTTCTCCATCAGGGTTTTGTTTCATATAGAAAGCCTTAATATCCTTAGGCCAATCAGTAATAAATACTGGTCCATCAAAGTACTCAGTAAGATACTTCTCATGTTCCTTCGCAATATCTTCCCCTTGCTTAGGTTCAAATTCCCATTTAACATCAGCTTTCTGTAAAATATCAATAGCTTCTTTATGAGTCACTCTAGAAAATTTAGAATGAACTAACTTATCAAGTTTTTTAAGTAACTCTTTCTCAACAAACTGATCAAAAAACTTCATCTCATCAGGACAATGCTTTAATACATAACTAACAACATATTTAAGCATATCTTCCATAATCTCCATATCACCTTCTAAGTCACAAAAACTAATTTCAGGTTCAATCATCCAAAACTCATTAGCATGTACCTTAGTATTAGAATGCTCTGCTCTAAAAGTTGGTCCAAATGTATAAGTCTTTTTATAAGCTTGTGCAAATGTCTCTGCTTCTAATTGACCAGACACTGTTAAAGAAGTAGCCTTACCAAACATATCTTTACTATAATCCACTTCTCCATCCACAACAGGAACTTTATCTAGATCAAAACTAGTAACATGAAACATCTCTCCCGCACCTTCACAATCACTAGCAGTAATAATTGGTGCATGAAAATATACATATCCTCTATCTTGAAAATATTTATGAATAGCATAAGCTAATACACTTCTAACACGAAATACAGCCTGAAACAAATTAGTTCTAGGTCTAAGATACGCTTGTTCTCTTAAAAACTCACGCGTATGTCTCTTAGGTTGAATAGGATAATCTTCACCACAGTCACCTACTAAAAGAACTTTCTTAGCTTGAATTTCAAACTCTTGACCTTCCTTAGGAGACTTCACAACTTCCCCCAACACTTCAATAGCGCAACCTACACGGTATTTTTGAATATCTAAAAAATTATCTAGTTTATCATCATAAACTACTTGTACATGACGAAAACAAGTTCCATCAGAAAAATCAATAAAACCAAATTCTTTTTGCTTACGATGATTACGTATCCATCCCTGAATTACTACATCGCTTCCCATTAATTCATCAATCTTCTCATATAATTCTTTTGTATCAATTGCCATAATATCTCCTCCATTTAATTTATAATAAGTACTTTTTCATAGAAAAAAACTAGCTCCTACCAAGTATTTACTACCTGGGACGAAACTAGTTTTCCGCGGTACCACCCATTTTATTGCCTAAGCAATCACTCAATTGAAAGATAACGGTTTACCCGGCTTAGTCTACTTAATTTCTTTAAGCACTCCAAAATGTTATTCACTATTACCTTCTACTTATTTCCACCAACCATAAGCTCTCTATAAGAAAATATAATAGTTACTTCTTTTCATCAACGTTTTAAATTTAATAAACAAACTATACTATATTTTTTACCAGATGTCAAATTTTATACCTAGTATCCTAACCTTCTTCAACATCTCTATCTAAAAGTTTCTTAAACTCTCTAGGAACACTAACTTCAAACAAAATATCTTTCTTGATAACTGGATAATATATCTTTAAACGATTAGCATGTAAAAACAAACGATTAGCCTTTACTCTAGAACCATACTTCTTATCTCCAACAATAGGCATCTTACGACTAGCACAAGCTACTCTAATCTGATTTCTTCTACCTGTTTCAATAGTAACTTTTAACATAGAATAATTCTTACTACTGCGGATAACAGAATAATTAGTAATAGCCTTCTTACCATCTTCATGACGAGAAACATATACTAAATGAGTTTTTGTCTCTTTTAAATATTGAACAACCTGTCCTTCTTTTTCCCTAGGATGTCCACTAACAACAGCAGTATACTCTCTTAAAGACACATACTCATTCCAATTCTCTTGCAACTGATTCTTAGTCTTCTCATCTTTCGCAAATAAAACGATACCACTAGTATCTCGATCTAATCGATGAACTATAAAAATACGACTATGAGAGTTTTGAGACACAACATAATCCCTAACAATATGATATAAAGTTCTCTCTTTCTCTTTATCAGTCGCAATCGTAAGAAGCCCACTAGGTTTATTCACAACAAGTAAATGACTATCTTCAAACACAATTTCAAAAGGAAGCTTGCGAACACGTTTACTATTAGTATCAATCGTAATCTTCATACCAGCTACTAACTTATAATTATACTGAGTAACCTTATCATTATCTACATAAACAGATCCATGTACTAAATACTGTTTAATTCGTTTCTTCGGCATATCCAAATTTTCATATAAATATTGAAGTAATTCACTATCCTTTTTAACAATTAACTTCATACGTCATCACCACCTACTTAATTATAATATAAACGAGTCGAAAAAACTAGAAAAATCAGACAACTAGTCTGATTAGTTTTTCTCTTTTTTCATCAATTTACTAAAATCAATCACTACAATACAATATAAAATAAACTAAAAAAAGAGACTAATATCTCTTCTCTTGTTTTACTAACTTACCATGAACAACCATTTTCTCCCAATTATTATAACAAGTAGATAAAGTTAAAATCTTATGACTAGAATTAACCATCGCATCAAATCGAATCAAACTACGACCTTGTATCATTTTTAAAAATTCTTCATACTGACCTTTATCAGAAAAATTTGTTGTTAAATAATCTTTAGTGGTTGGAATATGATAAACACTAAATATTTCAAATAAATAATTATAATTCAAAGTAGAAACACGAATATAATACTCTTCTCTACTTTTCCATTCAGTTGTTAAAACATTTTTTAAACTACCAAACATAGTACCATCAACTCTACCATGAGCATAGATAATAGTATTCATATCTAATGGATCTAAACTAGACCTAGAATCTAAAAATAACCATCCAGCATCATTATATCTTTTATCAAAAGAATGATTTAAATAATAAGAATTATTACTATGTTGTACAAACGGATAATTAATATTAGTACCTGGTATTTGGATCCAACCTTTAACTTCATTATTTTCTAAAAGTAAATTAGTAAAATCAACACTTAACAATGGCACATCATGATACCTAGTCCTATCAAGTATCTCAGTTGTAGTACTTATTTTAGCATCATGTAAATCACTAGCATCTTGTAATTGATTAATCAAATCACTTGTAGCTTTATTATCCAAATACCACGTAATAATATGATATAAAGAGAATAAAAAAACTATGGAAAAAAGTACTAAAATAATTTTAGCAATTATCATTTTCCTCTTTTCCATAGTATCCTCCTATCGATGAAAATATCATCTATTTATTAATCCAAATATAAGTAAACTTATTTTTTCATAACAGTTTTATTACTTTCTATATTAGAATCTTCCTTATTTTTAGAATTTTGTCTATTTCCTTTCTTTTTTTTATAACGAATCATAGAAATTATCGCTACGATAATTAAAAGAATCGCAAATAGTAAACATGCATATAACACAATATCAGCAGTTGACAATTTCTTATCAACAGTAATACCTTCTTCCTCTTGTACACTATATTCTATTCTCTCCCCACGGACTAGCAATCGATGAGTATTTATAGCGTAAGGAGTACAAGTAACAAGTGTTACATAATCTTCTCCCTGTACTATTTGCAAAGGATCAGTATCTGATGGTTCAATAACCAATACTTGGTTAACTTGATAGGCAAGAACTTGATCTAAAATATAAATATAAAAAGTATCTCCAACTTTTAATTGATTTAAATCTGTAAATAGACGTGAAGATGGTAGTCCCCTATGAGCAGACAAAATAGCATGTGTACTTGCTCCACCCACGGGTATAGAACTACCTTCCAAATGTCCTACCCCTTTTTGCAATATATCTGAACTTGTCCCATGATAGATAGGAATCCTAACATCTATCTTAGGTATAGAGATATATCCCATCATTCCTTTATTATCAACATTTAAAATAGACAAATACTCACTAGAAGATTCTCTATTTGGATTTTGAAAAACATCCGCAATATTAAGCGAAGTAAGGGAACGATTATATTCCCTTGCTTCGTTAATTAATTGCTCATTATAAGAGTTCTCCTGTTTTGTAACCGTAAAATCATAATTATCAATAACTTCCTGATAATTGATTTTACTTAATTGATTACTAATCAATGGATATAGGATAACACCTATACCCAGTATAATCATAAGGATAAATAGAAAAATAGTTAATTTTTCTTTTATCGCTTTATTCATAACTAGTTAGCAGCTTTTTGTTCTTCGTCTTCTTTTTTCTTACGATAAATAAAGAAGAAATAGAAAGCTCCACCAACGATAGCTAAACCTACTAATGTAATGATAATAGTACCAACACCACCAGTAACTGGTAATAATCCAACAGTAGCATTTGGTACATCTAATTCATAGTAACCATCGCTATTAGTATCTTGAAGTTGATCATCACCCATTTGATTTGGACCAATTTTAACAGTAATTGGATCAGTTAATAATTGATATCCAGTAGGTGCTTTAGTTTCTTTTAAATAATAAGTACCAGCAGCTAAACCTTTAGATTTAACATAACCATCACCAGCAGTTGTAACAGTTTCAACTAAATCCCCTGGTTCCATAGCAACATCATTGTAAATTTCAAATGTAGCACCTTCTAGTGGTTGACTACCTTGAGCAGAATGTTTATATATTTGAATACCATATACATAAACGATTGCTTCTCCATCATCACCATCACCATCTGTTGAAGTATCATGAGTTCCTTCGCCATATGGATCATTAGAATATTCTAAGCTAGCATTGTTTCCATTACCATCGCCACCAACGACAGCACTTTCATTAATAGTAGCTCCATATTCAATAGTTACATTATTAGAAGTTACATTATCTACTGTAAAGGTAATTGTTAATGTTTTACCTTGAATTTCAGCAACAGCTACAGTTTGATCGCCATCATTAGTAAATGTACCATTACTATTTGTTAAAGCAGTAACTCCATCTGTAATTTTAATACTTGAAACTGCTTCAAAATCTAAACCATCAGTAATAGTATCGGTAATTACATATTTTTTATTTGTAGCATTTGTAGGATATGTAGGAACAGTTGCTTTGATTACATATGGAACAGTATCACCAATACCATAAGAACCAGATGGAACTCCTTCAGAACCTACACCTTTTGTAATACTAGCATCATCTACTTTTGCAACAATACTTTCATTATTAATTTCCCAAGTATTACCACTAGCAGTATAGTCTAAGTTACCAACCATAACTGCATATACTCTTAATGTTTGAGTTGGAAAAACTAAATATGCTCCAGCATCTAAAGTTTGTGATGCAGTAGTTCCAGCTACATTCATAGCAGTACCACTAACACTATTTGTCTTAATATAAGAAGCATAACCACTAGCAAGGTCATCTAATGTTGAATCAGTAGTAGTTGAACCACTACCAATATCTCCACTAGTTAACTTGAAATATTCATCAACAGTTAAATCATTAGATTCTTCTGTTAAAAATGCTTGGAAATCATCTGTAAACTCATAAGTAATTACATCAGAATTAGCATTATAAAATGCATCTAAAATCTTATAAGCACTAAGTTGATCACCAGCGTCAACACCAGTAACTGTTAAGGTAGCTTTTTCAGTAATTATTTTACTAACGCCATCACTACCTGTTTCACTACCTGTTGTAATAGCTGCACGAACATTCATAATTCCTACACAAGCAATTACAGCAAGAATAGTCAAAAATAACTTATTTCTTTTCTTCATTTTTGTCACCTTTCTTCTTTCTAAAAATATAAATCATTACTCCGAAAATTACTAAAATTGAAACTACTAATAACCCAACATATAACATAATATTATCTATTGTATTAGGAACCGAATCAATTTCACCATCATCACTAGGTGGAGTAACTTCTTGTCCTAATTCTTCTCGTTCAGTCTTGACATTCATTTGAACATCATATTGATAAGTACCATCTTCTAATATCGGAATACTCACCAACATAGGAGAAGCACTATATCGATAACTTCCAACTTCCGTACTATCAACAAGTACCAAATACATGCCAGGAACTAAATTTGAAAAATTAGTAACACCATTTTGATCTGTTTTCTGCAAACTACTAGGTTGTAAATTGTTGTCTGTAATGAATGTTTCTATTTCTTCTCCTTTCAGATTCAAATCAGAAACACTCATTCCATTTGGATCAAAAGCAACATCTACATATGAATCAGTAAATTGATATTGTCCACTTACATCAAATGTTGCCAAATGATATAAAGATACATCAACATTAGAAAATTTCTCATTTTCATATTGATACGTAAGTGTTAGACTAGATGCTCTTGATACATCAATAGATTCTGCTTCTACATTCAAAACTACAAAACACAGGATTGAAAGGAAGAGAAATAAATTAAGAATTCCTTTTCTCGTCTCCATCACCTCTCTTCCTAATCATTTTGATACAACATACTACTCCTCCAATTACTAGAAGTAATCCTACCACGATATACGGAACAATTCCGATACCACCGGTATTAGGTAATATGTTAATCTTCTGATTAATGATAGATACTCGATTTACACCAGAATCAGATGAAACCTCATATCCTGAGATAGTAATGCCTCCATTACCATCTACATTTATTTCCAATACTGTACCTAATAATTGATATCCAGTAGGAGCTTTTGTCTCCTCTAGATAATAGGTAGTATTTGGAGCCAAACCTTCAAATGTTAAACCTTTTGCTACCACTTGTTGTAAATTTCTATCTTGATACATAGTAAACTCTGCACCAGTTAATACTTCATCGTCTGTATTTATCTTTGTAATCTTTAGCGAAATATTCGCAACGGTAAAGTCAACTTCTGCACGATAAGTTTGACTAGTATCCAATGAATAATTATTATCAGCTAATGCTCCGACTAACTCTACAACATTCGTAACGTTCTTAACAACATCATCTCCTGCTGTATATTGTGCGGAAACAGTAACACTCTGATGAGCAGCAATACTTTCAATTGTAACATACTGATTATTCATTACTGTATAACCATTACCAGCAATAAACTGACAACCTTCTGTCATCTCTTCTAACATGACATCCGTAATCGTAAAGTCTGCTGTATTAGTAACAGTAATATTAAAAGTAACGACATCTCCACTTTGATAACTTTCTTGTGGATTAGCTATTTCTTTCGAAATCGTCGGTGCAAAGGTTCCCGTTTGTAGAGCCCATTCACCATAAATAACAACATCCTCTTCTGGCATCGTAAACGAATCTGCTTGATACCAGCCTAAGAACTTATATCCATCCGGTTCATCAGGGAAAGGAGCAGTAGTAACTTCATCACCTGGATAATACTCTTCTGAACTAGGTAATAAACTATCTGCATTCGGTGGAAGTACCGAACCTTGGAATTGATAACTTACTGTATAACTAATTCTTTCGAATTCTCCTACGAGTTGAACCGCCTTCTCTGGCATCGTAAAGATAATATCTTCACCCTCTTGAACTTCCGGTAAACTAACATCTGTAGTAGTCCAGCCTAAGAAACGATAACCATTAATAACATCTCCAACTTCCAAAGAATCAAGTTTAACATCAGACCCAACTGGATAACTCTTTGTCTTAGGAGCTATATAACCTTCAGGGGCTGTTCCTTCAATCGAATAACTAACCTCATGAGTTGGTGTATCATCTTCTTCAAAACTACCAACAAACACAACTTCAGAGGCAGGCATTACAAACGAACCATCAGTAACTATAACTCCTGGCGTAGAAGTACTCCAACCACTAAACTTATACCCTTCTACTTCAACTGGAGCACTAACTCCTACCGTAGTACCAGCGGCATAAACAGAAGAACTTGGTGCTTCCGGAGCACCATCTGGCACCGTACCTTCATACTGGTAAGAAACATTATATGTCGCAACTGATTCACGACCCATAAATACATGAACCGTATTAGATTTAACAGTAAGACTACCTTCACGACCATATGCTGTATTATAAAAATCCATTCTTACTTGGTCACCTAAAGAAGGTGTCATCGTTTTAATACCAACCGTCAACTGACAACCTGCTTGTAAGTTCTTAACTCTAAAAGATACCGTTCTCGTATCTTCATCATAAGACAGTCCCGCAACACCGCCTTCTACATATCCTGAACAATAAGAGCCATCACTACGTTTAATAGCACCAATCGTTCCATTTTCCGTCTCAACAAATCCATTAAAAATTAATCCATCTGGTATCTTATCTTCCACATAAATATAATCACTATAAACTTGTGCTGTTGCACTATCACTAGAAGCAACTGCCTCTCCATCCTTACCATCATAAGTAACATCAATATAATAAGTTAACTCACTATTCTCGGCAACACGAACATCATTCTCCAATGGAGCAGCAAAAGAAAGAGATGCAATAAACGCAACAACTGCAAGTATCACAACTAAAATAATAGACCCAATAATGATTTTCTTCTTATCTTTCATTCTAGTTCTTCCTCCAGCCTATTTTAGAGAATAAACATAAATGTATACAAAACAACACTTAAATAATCTAAGTCCTCTCAACTTGCAATCATTTAAATTTACAATACACGTATCATAGACACCAATCCTGTCTATCTTCTATTATATCCACTATACTATAATTTTTTTATTTTTTCAATGGCTTTTTATCCTAATAAAAACAGATAGAACTTTTAAAGAAAGAAAAAAAGACTAGTTAAACTAGTCAAACCAAAAGTCATTAAAAGTATACTTAAACACACGATATACCATATATTTATTTAATTCTGCCGTATATTGTCTAATCAAATTATGATCCTCATCATATTCTGCAAACACTCCAGCAGTACCGGAATCAATTACTACATTACCATTATCCATTGGTTGTACACTACTAACGATTCCAGAATAAACAACATCAAAACTATCAACCAATTCAAAAGTCTTTTCATTCTCATCAACACGATATACATAGTAATATGACTTATCACCTTTAAATGAATTATCATTATCAATACCTACAGTAGAATAATCAAAATCAGGTTGAGAATTTGATCTACCATAATTATTATCATAGAAAGTTAAATAGTAAACACCATCTTCATCCGTAGCTTCATAATTTAAACTATGTTGACCAGAATGAATCTTAAAGTCGCCTTTTTGTTCATAAACATAATCACTAAATTCCGTATCCTTCCAAAATTCATCATTAGAAAGAATATATACAAGTTCAGGATCTGTTTCTATATTATTAACACGAATAATACTACTAGTTTCACGACTACTTAAAATAACATCACCATCTAACCATACAATAGAATTTAGATGTAACCAATCAAGCCCATCTTCCCCTTCATCTCTAGCACCTGTAGTATCTAATTCACAAGTTTCTACATAAGAGGCAAACATATCTTCAAAATCCACTACTTCAGTTACTGCTTTTGTATCTAAATCAATTTTAATGATACAATCTTCTTCTGTTTCTTTTTCTGTATTATTAGCTAAAACAATTAAATTACCATCATCATCAAATACATAATCATGATGTAATTGGTAATGTCCTGTACGATAAATCTCTGTAACTTGCCCCATAGGATTTACTTCAGCAATTCTAGTTTGTGAAATAGAATAATACATCTTATTATCTTTAAATAAAATACGATGAGCACGATATCCAATAATGTCAGTCTCCATTCTCAAAATTCCATCATTATCATATAAAGCTAAATAATCTTGTCCATCAGAATCATTACCAAGCATAGAATAAAGACCATCTGTCAATTCTTCTTTACTATCTCCATCTTTAACAGCTAACTTCTTTTCTGCATTTACTTTAACTAAAGATAAATCAACAGTAAATTCATTTGTCTTAATAACTTTTTCATTTTTATCAACCAATTCTAATGTTACTTGATTCTTCTCTCCAGCAACAAGACCAATCAATTGATATTGATGGTTGTTTTTAGAATGACTACTAGCACTATTAGACAATGTTTTAGAAAAATCATTAATATCTTTATCATCTACATGAATTGTATATCGTACTTCACTTCCCTCATTACTTGAAAAATAAACATTTAGACCAAGTGTATTAGTACCATATAAATTATAAATGAAAAGTGGTTGTTCAAAACTATACTCATCCTCTAACAAAACATCTAACTTATTCTGAATCACTTCTTGATAACTCATATCAAATATTTCAATTTCATCTGGCTTACTAACTGCATAAATATTTTTTCCTAAACTACTATCTTTCGCAACCGAAACGTTCTCTGTCAACCAAGACTCATCATTTAGTTGACTTTCAACAATTTTTTCATTTAATCCCCTGACAAATACAACGATTCCATAAGAAATAGCACATAGCACAACTAAGAATAACAGAATTAATCCTATTTTCTTGGCAACTCCCCAATCTTTTTCTTTTTTCTTTGACTTCTTACTTTTCTCCATAAAATCCTCCTAAAAAGAGTCTATCTAGCAATTGTGAAAATTATGTGAAATCAAAACAATTTCTTAATTGCTTTCTCTACTCCTTTTGTTTCATTAGAACTAGTAACCATACTAGCTTGCTTCTTGGCTTTCCTACTTCCATTAGAAACCGCAATACTTTTACCTACCGATAAAAAGATAGGAATATCTTCATCACTATCTCCAAGAAAAACTACTTGTTCCAAAGAAACTTTTTCCTTTTTACAAATCTTTTCGATACCAAACACCTTACGTGCATCTCTGGCCATCACTTCAATTCTATAATCCTTCTTCTTATCTGTCGTATGGAAACTAGCATTAATTTTTAACTCTTCTAACTCCTTCAACACACTATTTCGCATCTTTTTAGTAGTAAAAGAAAGTATCATTTTATAAATAGAATTTTTATTAGCTTCATAAAAAGATAAAAAATCAATCCTTCTCTTCTTAACTTCTGAATAAACAACATCATCCATACATAAATACTCTTCCTGTAACGTACAAAAATAGATACGACAATCAGAATACAACTTCTTAATCTTTTTTAAAATAGAACCTGGTACTGGCTTCTTAACTAAACTTTTACATCTACAAACATCATAAACATAAGCTCCATCACAAGAAATAACATAATCTAAAAAAGGAAAATCACGGTTATAATCCAAAATAGATTTTAAAATTCTATTTGTTGCCACCACGAACTTAACACCACTTCGTCTAATACGATCAATTTCTACCATAGTAGAAAGAGGAATCGCTTCATCAGAATCAATTAATGTTCCATCAAAATCACTAATCAATAATTGATACATAACCTCACCCTCTCTTTATATAAAATCTCTCCATTACATAAAACAATAACAATAAATAACTAAGTGCTAACAAGTATCCTGCTAAAACATCACTAGCAAAATGAACTCCTACATAAATACGACTTACTCCTATACTTAAAATAACCACAAATAATAAAAATGATACACTATATTTTAAAACTTTATTTTTTATATGATGAAAAACATAGTACATAAGATATCCATAGACACAAATAGATATCATAGCGTGTCCACTAGGAAAAGAATATCCTCCCTGCGTTATCAAACGTAATCCATCAGGTCTATCTCTTCTAATACAAATCTTTACAAAGTAATTAATAATAGTACAATCTAGACCACTAACTGCTAAGAAAAGTCCATATCGATTGTGAAACAACAACATAGCCACTAAAATAACAATAACTACTACTTCTGTATTTCCTAACTTAGTAATGGTTGTAAAATAAGTATCTAAAAAGTCGCATCGTAAAGAAATAACCATATCATATATCGTCTTATCAAACCACTCTGTCTTTCCCATTATGACCAAGATCATCATCACTAAAAATAAGATGGCAAATAAAATTGACAACAAAATCTTTTTATTTTTCATACTACTAATCTAATCGAGATTGTACCTCCTTTTTATATACTTCAACACCAGGTTGATCAAACGGATTAATATCAAATAAAAATCCACTAAAACAAGCAACTAAGAAATAAAAGGAAGATAACTCACCTAAACTTCTAGGAGAAAAATCATCAAGTTCCACAACAATACAAGGTACACCACCCTGAACATGAGCATCAATAACAGACTCTTCAACAATCAAATTAACTTCATGTAAATTTTTACCATCAACGACACAAGATGGCATATTATGAATTTTAAAGAAAGTCTCAAACACAATTTTATTTCCTTCTTGAATAAATTGTCCTAAAGAATGCAAATCCCTAGTATGAATCATAGAAATAGGTAAAATACCCTTCCCCTCTTTTCCTTCGCTTTCTCCAAATAATTGTTTTAACCACTCTAAATAATAATACCAATTATTCTCATAACTAATAAAGTTTTCTACTACTTTACCCTCATCAAACATAACTCTTCGACAAACCGCATAAGAAAAAGCTTCCTTTCTTAATTTTAATCCAGAGAAATATCCTTGAATAACTTCTTCAATATCTAGACAAAAAGAAAGTACAAATAAATGAGCTGCTGTCAACAAAGAATATCTTCCACCAATATTATCAGGAATCGAAAAAGAATAATATCCTTCTCTATTTACTTCTTCTCGTAATGCCCCTTTAACAGGATCTGTTGTGATAATAATATGTTTTACTAACTCTTCTTTACTATATTTTTCTTCTAAAACTTCTTTTATCGCCTGATAAGTAAGACTAGTTTCCCTAGTAGTTCCACTCTTACTAATAACATGAACAGAAAAATCTACACCCTTCAAATAATCAAGTAATTCCTTCATATAACTACTAGATAAAGTAGTCCCAGCAAAAATAATAGGAAAATGATCTTTCTTAAAATAAGGAGTAAACATTTCATAAAAAGCTTTAGCTCCTAAAAAGCTCCCCCCAATTCCAACCACAACTAAACATTTAGAATGACCAATAACTTCATCTCTAACTTTATAAATATCCTCTAAATAAGATAAATCAGGATCAAGCCATCCATTCATATAAGACTGATCTAACAACTGAAAGACTTCTTCTTTTCTATTAGAATACTGATTTACTAACGACTGACCTAAAAACTGATTCATATAAGTAGTAACATCTAATTTCATAATCTACCCTCTTTCTATATTAAAATTATATCAAAACAAAAGAATTAAGTAAATAATCCCTATTACTGACATTAAAAGTTTATTCAAAAGCCAAAAAAAAACGACTAAACAAAGTTTAATCGTTTATTAAGCGATGTAGCAAACTACAACTTCATGTTCTCTTCCATCATTTACAAGTAAAACAACACCGTCACTACATTTCTTTTTATCCAAGGTAACAGACTCTTTTTTATCCTTCTTAACAGAAATATGATAAACCGTATCCATATACGTATAATCCATATTAAAACTTTCCCAGGCAATTGGCATATTAGGTTTAAAGGATAATTCCTCACCATGTTTTTTAAGACCTAAAATTTCTTGAACACCAACATAATAGTACCATCCAGCAGTACCAGTATACCAAGTCCATCCACCTCTACCTGGATAACGTTCACTAGAATAAATATCAGCTGCTACTACATAAGGTTCTACTACATACTTATTAACGCCTTCTTCATCTAAACTTCGATTAATAGGGTTAATCATCTGATAATAACGATAAGCTCTATCAAAATAACCCATCTTTATCAAAGCCATAAAATACCAAGAAGTAGCGTGTGTATATTGTCCTCCATTCTCACGAATTCCTTTAGGATAATTCATAATATAACCAGGATTATTCAAAGATTTTTCAAATGGTGGAGTAAGAAGTTTAACAATTTTGCTCTTATCATCAACCAAGTTCTCTTCAACGGCAGTAATAGCTTTCAAAGCTCTATCTTTAGAAGCAACCCCACTTAAAATAGAGAAACTTTGTGAAATTAAATCAATCTTACACTCTTTATTTTCATGACTACCTAACTTATCACCATTATCAAAGTAAGCTCTTAAATAATAATCACCATCCCAGGCTTTCTTATTTAAACTTTCCTTTAATTTATCATTAAAATCTTTAAATTCCTTTAGCTTAAATTTCTTATCATAGACCTTCATAACCTTCGTAAAGTCATTAATTACTTGATATAAGAAGAAGCCTAACCATACACTTTCTCCCTTACCTTTAATACCGACTTTATTCATTCCATCATTCCAGTCTCCTCCACCCATTAAAGGTAGACCATGACTTCCCATAGAATTCATTGCTAGATGAATAGATTTTAAACAATGATCTAGTAAGCTTTCCTTATTTTCAGAATAAGTAAATACCATACCCTTCTCGTGTTCATAATTACTCAACTCAGCTCCTAAAACATAAGGAACCTCTTCTCCTAAGATAGAGTAATCATTTGTAATATCAATATATCTAACAGTAGCGTAAACAAGCCATAAATAATCATCTTTATACCTACTACGAAGTCCAAAATGATTCTTCTCATGCCACCAATGTAGAACATCTCCTTGTTCAAACTGATGAGCTGCATTAATTAAAATTTGTCTTCTTGCTTGATCAGGACGAACCAAGGCAACATTCATAGAATCCTGTAACTGATCACGATATCCAAAGGCTCCACTAACTTGATAGAATCCCGCTCTAGCAAAAATACGAGAAGATAGCGCTTGATATAAATACCAACCATTTACCATATAATTGAAACTCTGATCAGGACTATCAACACGTACAACACCAAGTGTCTTCTTCCAATAATCACGAACAGCTTTTAACTCAGATTTTGCCTTTTTAACGTCTGCATACTTCTCTAGCATATCAACAATACCATCACTATCCATACTACTTCCAAGCACGAAGCAACAAGTATTACTACTATCCGCATCCAAATGTAATTTAGTATGAATACTCTTAACCAAGATCTTATCATTTACCGTAGAAGTAATAGGTAGGTCACTAGACATAAACACACAAACATCAGCATAAGTAACACTATAAACATTACGAAGTTTTAAATAATTATCATCACCCATGAACTCAGTTAAAATATGTCTAGCCGTCTTTTCTTCAAAATTTCCAAAGACTGGATTAATCCAAAAATCAATATCAACATCCACTGGCTTAGAAAGTTTGTTAGTAAGTTTTACTAAGTAGAACTTAACCGTATCTTCCTTCGCAACAAACTCAGTTATCTCTTTCTTTATTTCATCATTTTCGCTTTCTAAAATACTATAACCAAATCCATGTGTACATTTCATTGGATCAAATAATCTACCATTAAATTGGAATCCTTCTGACTTATCATTAGCCACCATATCATTTGTCCAAGAAGTAATCTTAAACTCACCAGAATTATAAGCATAAGTATATCCACAACCATTATTAGTAATAATAGTACCAAAGTTCTTATTGGCAATAATATTACTCCAAGGAGCTGGTGTATTTGGATTATAAATTACAT
Source organism: uncultured Bacilli bacterium (assembly GCA_944358945.1). Taxonomy (GTDB): domain Bacteria; phylum Bacillota_I; class Bacilli_A; order RF39; family UBA660; genus Faecimonas. The sequence goes on along the minus strand of CALVSH010000095.1, from coordinate 7,093 downwards.
ATTCACTACCATGATTCTTAAATCCACCATAACCATTATCAAAGGTTAATCTCTCCTTTTTCATGCTTTCAGAATGTACTTCCACTTCTGCTTTTTGATAATCACTAACTTTATTATTCTTCTGTAATGCTTCTACTTCATCCTGTAAAGAATGATGATCATGTATCACAAAGTTAAGTCTCGCTACCATATAAAGTAGACTCTTCTCTTCACGAGTTAACTCACTACCATCCACAACAGTAACACTACCAGGAATATGATAGAAACTATTTAAGGTATACATACGATATAACTCATCATCGACTTCTTTCTTAATGATTTTAGCATACTGACTAGATTCACTATTAATAATCACAACATCAACAAAGATAGAATTATTTTTATAATACTCAAAAGCCTTCAACACTTCATAAACAAATGCCAAATCAGCAATATCAGAAATCTCAACAACAATAATAGGTCGATCTCCACTGACACCAAACTTCCAAAGACCAGACTGTCCTAAAGCATTACGTCTTAATAAATCCATTCTCTCTTCCGTAACAGAAAGACGAGTTGTCTGATATAAGTAATTAAGCATAATATTAAAGATTCTCATATCACGACCAGTAATATTCATATTCTTGGTATTAATAACATTCATCAAAGTAGAAACTTTAAAAGCTTTTTCAATAGAATAATCATCATGATAAGAAGAAATAATATCTTTTATTTGTTCCATACTACGTCCAAAACCAGTAATAATATAAACAGATGACGAACTATTTGGTAACACTTCTACCGTATTACGAATACTAAGTACCGGATCCAAATTAGTACCAGCTGTATTACTAAGTTTTACATGCATTCCTCTAGGATCTTGTAAAGTTTGATTACGTCCTAAGAAATTAACTCTCTCTGTCTCAAAACTATATTCATCCATAGGATCAGTAACTAGTAATCGATGAAGCATATAACTATTAATATTAGACTCATTTCTACTCTTTTTTCTAACAATCAAAGAATTACTTTCACTATCATAATAACTATTTAAGAACATACTATTAAACACTCTATGACTAATATCATCCATATTTTCAGATAAAATAGGTTCAGTATAAGTAGTAAGTTCTAATCTCTTAACCTCATCACTTTCATTCTTAAAAGTAATCTTTCTAATTTCCGCATGATGATTCTTAGTAACCACGATTTCCGTCTTAGTCGTTACTTTTCCATCAGTACGTAAATACTTAATCTTATCAGCAGCAAACACTACTTCATATTTATCAGGCTTTTTATTGATAGGAGCGTAAGTATTACTCCAAACATAATTCGTATCTAAATCTTTTATATATAAGAAAGTTCCATAATCTTGTTCAGTCACTTTACGATAACGATTTAATTGTAACGTACGATATCTAGAGAATCCATCTCCACGATCATTCATAAGTAAACAATACTTTTTATTAGACAAAACACTAACTTCAGGTAAATAAGAAATATAATTAAAGGTTCTAATATCATTTTCAATAGTCTCTTTATGATAATCATATTTCTTATATCTAGCCATCTTCATATCAATACTAGTACGTACTTGTACTTTTTCTTTCAATAAAATATCAAAAGTCTTAATATTAACATTCTGATGAAAATAATTTTGAATCACACCAGGCTTCAAGTAATTAGCAAGTCCTACTAAACTCATTCCCTGATGATGCGCAAAGAAAGCCTTTACAACACCTCTATTATCATAATCATAAGACTCATAGAATCCATATTCTCCCAACATATCTAATTTCTTGAATTTATCAAAATTATCATAGACATCTTTAGGAAATAACGCCATAGCCATTAAAGATGCATAAGGGGCTACCACAATTCTATTTTCTTTATCCTCTTTAGCTTTTAAATACGGAGTAGAAAAAGCACGATACTTATAATTTAACGCATTATCTAATTCATTATAAGCAGACTCACTAATTCCCCATGGCAAAGAACGTGATACACTTTCAATATAATCTTGTTGACAAAACTTCGCAAAATGATAACTCTCATCCAACAAAGTATTAGGATAATTCTTCATAAATAAGAAAGGCATAAAATACTCAAAAGAAGTACCTGACCAAGAAATAAGTCCCTTACGTCCCTTATAAGTAGTAAGTGATTTATCTAGGCAGAACCAATGTTTACTAGGTGCATCACCAAAACAAATAGTCAAATAACTAGTCAAACGAGACTCACTAGCAAACTTATTATAATTATAAATAGATAGTTTTCCTTCTAACTCATCATATCCAATACTAAATACATCATGCTTAGTATATAACTTCTTAAAGTTAGCATTACGTATCAACTTATCACAAAGCTTACGACTAGTAACTTCCCCATGACTCTTTAAAAACTCTCTAACAACAACCAAGCTCGCAACAAAGTTACCAGAATCAATGGTAGATACAAAACTAGGTCTCATAACTTTTAAGGTATTAATATCATACCAATTATATAAATGACCATGCCATTTCTCTAAAGAATCAACAGATTTCAATATATGACTAAGTAACTTTTCCCCTTCTTCATAAGAAATAAAATCTAACTCAACTGCACTAACAACACTAAGTAGAGAAAAACCAATTCCCGTAGGAGAAGCTCTTAAATCTAATTTAGCCTCTCTATTTTCTTGATAATTATCAGGAATCAAATAATGATATTCTTCTTTCAAATTATCTTTAAAATAACACCAAGTACGATAAGCAATTTCACGAACCTCTTCTACTTCTTTTTCTTTTAATTCCTTTCTTTGAGGATCTAAATCCAAACTAACATAATATAAGATAAATGGTGCCGTAATAAAGACAATCGCAATAAGACAAGCATAAATATTAAACATTACAAGTCCAACAATAAGTAATAAAACACTAAATACTAAATGGAAAGTAAAATGACTTAAATAATCTAAGAAATTCTTATCCTGTCTTTTAGCCGCATCTTCTGCCGTTACCCAGTTAAGTAAATTCTTATGACTAATAAGTAGACGATAACACGTTCTAAAGAAAGCATCCATATAAAGTTTAGAATAATATGGTAAGGTTGCTAAAACGATATAAGAACGTAAAAACAAACTCTTTCCACCAAACAATAAATGGTGATAATAAACGGTTGCTTTTTCTTTTTTAGATTCTCTTCGATAAACTTTACTTTGTAAAAAGAATAAAATAGGAATCGCAATTTCTAATATAACTAATCCTATCCACCACAATGGATTTGTCTTTCCAAAGAAAATGGAAAGCAATAAAACAAGTAATAAAGTAGGATATAAAAACATACGAACAATATTATCAAAGATTTTAAATTTACCTAATAAATTAATTGGATTTTTAACTTTTTTACCTTGTTTATTACGAACAAATGGTAAAAGCCACCCAATAATTTGCATATCTCCACGTGCCCAGCGATGATGTCTAGAAGTATCTGTTAAAAACTTAGATGGAAAATCATCAATAACTTCAATATCAGAAACATAACCACATCGTAAATAATTCCCTTCCAATAAGTCATGTGACAAAATCAAATTATCAGGAAAAACATCAGATAATACTTGGTCAAAAACTCCTACATCATAAATACCTTTACCAATAAAACTACCTTCTCCAAAGGCATCTTGATAAATATTTGGTACAATCGCACTATAAGTATCGAATCCACCAATACCAGCAAAAATCTGACTATATAAACTTTTATTAGTAGCCTCAATATCTAAACTAACTCTAGGTTGCATCAAAGCATATCCACGGACTACTTTAGTACCTTCTTTATTTAAGACAGGATGATTCATAGGATGTGCCATCGCACCTACTAAATTTAATGCAGTATTTAATACTAATCTATTATCTTGATCTAGAGTAATAACATAACGAACATCTTCTTCAAAATCACCTAAAGTATTAGCAAAATACCAATAATCTTGTTCTTCTTTACTCATCTTCTTAAGTAACAATTGATTAAATTGAAGAAGTGCTCCCCTTTTTCTTTCATGCCCTAGATAACTATTTTCTCCTTCATTCCAAAAACGCTTACGATATAAGAAATAAAACAAATCTTTTTTATACTTCTTATTTAATTTAGCCGCATACTCACAACCAAACTTAGATAATTCACTATCTAATTCAATAACTTCTTGATCACTAGCAGTAACATCTCCTAGTAAAGTAAAATATAAATTATCTGTCTTATTCATCAAATAAAACGTCTCTAAAGTGTCAAACATATTCTTAATCTTTTCCGTACTACCAATAATAGTAGGAATAACTACCATAGTCTTAGCTTCATCAGGAATACCCTTAGAATAATCTAACTTAGGTAATGGATAAGTTGGAACAAATCGTATCAATATTTGATTCAATATTTGAACAAACAATTGACTAACAGGAACCAATAAAACAAGAAAACCTAGCCATCTCCATGAAATAAAGTAAGATGATAAAATCCAACTAACCAAGATAGTAACAATAAAAATAGTAAGAATATATAAAGCTACACGCATACCATTTTTACGTTTAGGAAAAAGTTGAAAACCAATATGGTATTCACTACCATCAGCATTATCAAGTAACTCTTGTAAATAAGTAAGTTCATCTTTATGATTCTTCTTAGCAAGTTTCAACAACTGACTACGATAAAGTCTCTTAGATTCAATTGTCATCTTAGAATAAACTTCATCTTCTAATAATAATTTTTCAGTCTTACTAACTTTTTTAAATAAATCTTCTTCAGTAAACTCAAAAAACTCTTTCAAATCACCAAAGATATTAGAAATTAAAATATCATTATCAATACTCTTCTGATACTCATTATTAATAATCTCTTTTAAACTAACTTTCTTCTCTTCTAACAATTCGTTCAATTCTTTAAACAAGCGATTACTCTTGGCACCAATTTCTTTCAATTGATTATTAATTTCGAAAATATAATTAGCTTCTTCTAAAACAGAAATATCATCACTTAAAAAATTAGACAATTCTATCTCTTTATCTTCTCTAGATTGAATAATTCTAGACACCTTAGCTTTATTAACTAAATTCTTATATTCTTCATGACATAATTCTGCAAGTCTTCTAGTATATAAAAACAATAAAATATTTTTAATACATACGAGTTCTGGGTAAGAAAAGCATATTTTAGTCTTCTTCTGATACTCTTTTAGTTCATTTACTAAAATACGAAAACTAATATTATAGTTATTGCGTACTACAATTTCTTTTAAACAATAAAAAATTCTTTCATATTTTTTTAAACTTTTTGTAATCTCTTTTTTATCGTGAATAATATTTGTTTTATGTTCTACTAATAAATAAAAATTATCAATTAACCATTCATTAGTAATACCTACATATTCTTTATTTTTAGTCTTATCTACTAAATAAGTATAATACTCATTAATATCTTCAAAATCTGTTAAAAAGTTTTTTACTAAATTTGCCATAATCTTACCACTCCTAATTCCGATTATAACATAAAATAAACGTTTCGCCTAGTAAAGAACAAAGAAAAAAAGAGCTCTAAAGCTCTTGTGTTTCATAATGGCGGAGTAGGAGAGATTTGAACTCTCGCGCCAGTTGCCCGACCTACACCCTTAGCAGGGGCGCCTCTTCAGCCTCTTGAGTACTACTCCATACATCAAATTGCGTCCGCACATATAATGATACAGGACAAAAAAGAAAAAGTCAACAATAAAATAAAAAAACTCCAAAAGTATAAATGGAAATACTAAGTGTCCACACATTTCATTACCCAGATGTAAGTTTTTTATATACTTAATAATAACATATTTGAACTTTTATAATCAAACATAGCCCTAGGATAATCATTTAACCAACTTTCAATTTCTTTTATAAATTTATTTGAAATATCATCTATTTTAGTTCCTTTTGGAATCCACCTTCTAATCATTCTATTATTATTCTCATTACTTCCTCTTTCTCCAGAGCAGTATGGGTGTGCATAATATATCTTTGTTCTCTTTTCTTTCCTTAAACATGATTTTTCCATTCCCTCATAATCCATGAACTCTGTACCATTATCAAATGTTATAGTTTTAAACTTTTTATAAAATCTTTTCCCATATTTTCTTTCTAATTGATTTATTGCTTTTACTACATATTCTGTTTTTTTACCCTTTATTTTTATTATTATTTCTTCTCTAGTCATTCTTTCTGTAAGGGTTAGTAATACACTTCCTTTTTTTCTTTTTCCTATTATTAAATCTCCTTCCCAATGACCGTATTCACTTCTGTCATTTGCTTCTTTGGGCCTATTTTCTATACTTTTTTCTGGTGGTGTATGTTTCGCTATCCTTTTCGTTTTGTTCTTTGATTTATGTTTTTTATTATATATCATATCTTCTTCTTTTAAATCAAATACATTTCCATCATATATATAATTTCTTATTGTTCTCGCTGTAATATCGATTAATCCTACTTGTTTTAATTCAACTTCTATTACTTCTGGAGACTTTTTTTCTTCTTTTATCATTTTTTCTATTCTTTTTATTATATCTATATTTGAACCTATCTTTAATTCTTGTCCTTTTGCTTTTAAATTAGCCATGTATTCATCATTTGATATATCCGCACTATATACTTCTATTTCTTCTAATTCACTTGTTAAGTTAACGGTTAACCCTCGTTTTATTTCTCTTCTTATAGTTCTCTCACTTTTGCCTAATAATCCTGCTATTTCTTTATTACTTTTATGATCTTTATTATGCCATCTTTCTATCATTATTTTTTCTGCATAAGTTAGATGTTTATATTTTTTGTTTTCTTTGTTATAATTTAATAGACACATATTTTTACCTCCAATGTTTGTTTCGTCACTTACATTGTATCATAGGTAATTCTATGTGTCTTTTTTTTATCCTGATCGGACACTTACTTTTTCTATTTATAAAGGAAAGTTATAACTACTATACACACGAAAATTGTAACATATGTAGTAATATAGTAGTAAAAATCATCAACAACAACACATGGGAGAGTTTTTATTGTAACGGAAGGCTTAGAACTACCGCAACCTACACAATCGAAAAACAAGGCATTATCTATAATTTAGAATTAAG
>CALVSH010000094.1 GCA_944358945.1 uncultured Bacilli bacterium | reverse complement strand
AGATGGAATATCTCACCTAGGCCATGTAACAGGTGCCATATGCGGCTTAATCTTTGGAATATTAACAGTAAATGGTATAGATTAGTACTTTTATTTAAAAGGTAAACGAAACGTTTATCTTTTTTTTATTGGAGATTTTTCTGTTTAGGTCTATAATAAGCATAAAGAAGGAGGAAATGTATGAAAAAATATTCTAAAGAAGAACAAAAAAAAATAATAAAATTATATGATAATGGAAAGGATAAAAAAGAAATTTTAGATGACTATAATATCTCTCTTGCTACCTTTTATAGATGGAAATCAAAATTTTCACAAACGACGAAAGAAAATACTAAAAAAGAAGAATCTATGAAAGAAAATACTAAAAAAGAAGAATCTATGAAAGAAAATAAACCAAAAAAAGAAACACCTAAAAAACAACCAAGAACTAAAATAAAAAAACTTGCTATTACAGATGATACAGAATTAATAAAACAAAAATTAAAGATTAATAGAATTAAATCACCTATGCTTCATCAACAAATTAATAATTTAGATCCAAAAGCAAAACTAATTACCACTCTTTATACCGGAGATATAAATAATACTTATTACTCACCAGCATATATTGCCGAATTTTTAAATGTTGATGATACGGCAGTGAGAAAGACAATAGAGGAAGTAATTACAAATTATAAAGAAAAATCAATAAAACAATGTAATGACATAAAAATAAATTTAAAACAAAGAAAGTAGATATATATGAAAGAACAAAAAGAAAATGTTGAATTAGAAATTTTTGATAATATACTAAGTGAGGAATCAGATTTTCCGTACGAAGAAGTAGATACATCTTTTATCAGAAGAAATAAATTTATTAATTTCGAACATAGGCTGTTAACAAGAGAAGAAGAATATGAATTAATTCAAAAATTTCAAGAAAGCGAAGATAAAGAAGAGAAATTAAAAGTATTAGAATACTTGTACAAGCATAACCAAAAACTAATCGTATCAATTATCCTTAAATATAAAGATGAAGGATTATCATTTGACGATCTCTTTCAAGAAGGGTATTTAGGATTTCGAACAGCTATTGAAAAGTTCGATTTAAGTAGTGGTAATAAACTATCTACATATGCTACTTTTTGGATTAGACAAGCTGTACAAAGAGCTATCGAAGACAATGGAAGTACAATAAGAGTCCCTGTACATCAACAGGAAAAGATTAGAAGATTAAACAAGATAAATACAAGATTACAACAAAAATTAGGACGTGAACCAAGTGTTGAAGAAATAGCTAAAGAGATGAATCTATCAACTAAAATAATAAAAGATTTATTAAATTATTCTACTAATCCTATAAGTTTAAACACTCCTATAAATGATGATAATACTACAGAACTACAAGAGTTATTATCATCAGATTCTTATAACAAGTTAGAATCAAAAATGTTGCAAGATGAATTAAGAAAAAAAATACTGGACTCTTTATACAAACTTTGTAACACAGAACGAGAACTATACATAATTATTAAAAGAACTGGTCTTGATGGTAAAAGTCCCAAAACATTAGAAGAAATAGGAAAAGAACTTTGCGTAACAAGGGAAAGAATAAGACAAATTGAAGAAAAGGTTTTAGAAAGATTAAGGAATTCCCCTGAACTAAAAAAGGTATGGGAAGAATATAAACCATATATTGGTACTTTGAACGTAACAGAAGAAAATGATTATATAGATTCAACATTCCCAATATTACATGAACCAAGAAAAGATTGTAGTAAACAAAATAAACAAGAGGAGAAAAATATGAAAACATTACTGCAGTTACTAAACTGCACAAGAAAAGAGCTTACATTCATAAAAAAATCATTAACAGAAGAAGAGTTAATCCTACTAGAAAAATCATTTGGTAAAAAGTTAAAAGGCAGTCAAAATAACGGAAAAATATCATTATATGAAAAAGAGGTACTTTATAAAACTATATTACCAAGATTAGAACAAATAATATTAGAAAATAGAGAAAATAAACCAATTGAAACTAAGGAGATAAGAGAAATGAAACAAATTAAAGAACAAGATAAAAATTCTTCATCAGATATCAATACAAAGAAACAAAAGGCCATAGATAAAAATACTATTTTAAGCCAAGAAACTAGCAATATAAAAGAAGTAAATACTCAAAACAAAAATTATCGAGTAAAAGACCGCTCACAATATAACAAAACTCCTCGTAATAAATACAAATATAATGAAACTACAAAGAAAAATAATGAAACTATAAAGAAAAATAATGAAACTACAAAGAAAAATAATAAACAATACAAAAAGGATGATAATTTAAATGATTTAGTATCAAGCCTAAGTAAAGAAATATTAACTGACGTTATAAATAATTTAACGGATAAAGAAAAAGTAATTGGCTTATTAACATATGGATATGTGGATGATAGAACCTATACAACTGGCTCTATTGCTCACTTATTTAATGAACCAAGAAAAGAAATAGAAAAAACTCAAGAAATGATTATAGATAAGTATGTAGAAAAATTAACAGAATTAACAGACTCAATAATTTCTGAAGAACCTAGCGAAGTTGAATACAAAACAGTAAAAATGAAAACAAATAAATAACACTAAAATAGGAATCATCTGCTCGATTCCTATTTTAAAACTTCCATTTTATCTAAAAATATGATAAAATAGGAAACCAAGCATCAAAAGGTAAGAGTGCAATTTAGTAGAAAGCAGGCGAGAAAGTGTCTAAAGAAGTAAATGATAATATAAAATGGTATAAAAATCATCTTTCATCTTACAGTAAACTTTCAAAAGAAGAAGAACTGGACTATATAAAGAAAGCACAAAACGGTGATATCACAGCCAGAAATTTTTTAATAGAAAATAATCTCATGTTTATTATTAATCAAGTTAATAAATATTATCATGGAGAAGTTGAATATCTAGATTTAGTTCAAGAAGGAACACTAGGACTAATAAAGGCAATAGAAAAATTCTCGACAGAAAAAAACACAAGATTTCTAACTTATTCAAGAATTTGGATAAAACAGTCTGTTACTCGTGCCATAAAAAAACAAGCTAGAATAATTAAATTACCAGAAAATATATACACCTATTACAATAAATATAATCAAGCTTATGATGAATTAACGGCGACACTAAGTAGATATCCAACCATGGAAGAAGTAATAGAAAAAACTGGCCTATCTAGTAAGCAAATAAAAAATATGCAAATGTCCTTTACAGATATTCAAAGTTTAAATGAGAAAGAATACCTAGATAATAATGACAAAAATAGTTTTGAGATAATAGATTCTATTCAATCAGAAGAACTAAGGCCCGATGAAATAATAAGTAATAATCTAAAAGAAGAAATTACACATATTATCAATGAATGTAACGTAACAGATTTAGAAAAAGCAATGATAAAATTAAAATTTGGATTAGAAAGTGATGAAGGCATGACAGACTCAGAGATAGGTTCTATATTTAGTTTGTCCAAGCAAAGAGTAAATGTAATTATAAATAGGGGTCTAAATAAAATAAAAGAATCAGACTATATGCACCAACTAGCATTCTATCTACCAGAATCAAACTTAGGAAAAAAATTGATAGAAACAGAAGAGGCAAAAGTATTATCAAGGACAAAAAAGGTGGGTTAAAATGAATTTATATCACAATATACCAGATGAAATAACATGGTACAAAAATCAGGTAGTACAAAGAAAAACTCTTTCAGGAGCGGAAGAGTTAGTATTTATCACTAAGGCTCTACAAGGAGATAAAGAAGCCAGTGATTTTATGATTGAAAAT
>CALVSH010000093.1 GCA_944358945.1 uncultured Bacilli bacterium | reverse complement strand
GATGAGAATAAGTATCACAAATATAAGCCATATTCCTTGGTCTTACATATCCTTTATTAATAGAATTAATTTCTACTTGAATTTTTCCTACATCAGTTTTTAAGTTCAAATCAAAGTGTTTTCTTTTCACATAAATATTATCTACATTTTGTTCTAAATTTAAATATTCTAAATCATTAATTTTTACCTTTAATATTTTTTCTAATAGATAAATAAGTAAATCTTTATTCTCCTCTTTCATAAAGACTTCTTTAAAAGTTCTATCATACCTGCAAGTATAAAATTTATTTTCTGTCATATCGAACCTCCCATAATAGTGTAATATTTGAAAATGATAAATTCACCTCCCGTTTTATTTTTCAAATATTCACTTATATTATTATGGAAAAGTTAGACTCTTCCGTCATATATAAAAAAATATCAGAACTTTTCTCTGATATTTTCTTAATTAAGCACTAACTATAATTGCAGTACCATTACTTCCTAATCTATCTTGCATCCAACTTCTTGCGTTCTCATCTTTTACGATAACAGTTAGCGTATTGGGACACAAATCAAAAATATATCCAAAACTAGTAACGTTATCAAAATTTGCATTCCTAAAATCAATTGATGTCAATTTAGTACAACCAGTAAACATAGCATACATATCAGTAACATTTGATGTATCAAAGTTACTAACATTTAAATCAATTAAATTACTACAATTTAAAAACATATTACTCATAGTTGTGACTTTTGAAGTATTAAAGTTACTTATATCTAGCTTTGTTAAACCACTACATCCCTGAAACATACCTTCCATACTTTTTATGTTGAATGTATTAAAGTTACTAATATTTAAATTTGTTAAACTTCGACATAGGTTAAACATACGATACATATCGACAACCTTTGATGTATCAAAATTACTTAAATCTAAATCTGTCAAACTAGAAAAAGAATTAAACATACATTGCATAACTATTACGTTGGATGTATTAAAATTACTAACATCTACCTCTGCTAAATCACTACAGTTTTGAAACATATAACTCATGTCCATTACATTACTAGTATCAAAATTACTTAAATCTAAATTGTATAAAGCAGTACAATCTCTAAACATTTGTCCCATGCTAGTTACTTTAGATGTATCAAAACTACTTACATTTATACTTTCTAAATTTATACATATATTAAACATGTGTCCCATACCAGTTACTTTTGACGTATCAAATCTACTTAAATCTAGCTCTTTTAAACTAGAACAGCTTCTAAACATACTTCCCATAGTTGTTACATTTGATGTGTCAAAATTATTTAAATTAATATTGATGGCTCCGGTAAAACCTTCAAACAAAGCGCGACAATTGGAATTTGCAATAACTCCTCCACGTCCTCCTATAGTAACTTTATAAGTACCATTACCACTTCCATCATCCTCTAGATAAGCAACAACACTCATATCTCCAGCTTGTGAGGCATCCCAGGAATAAATAGCGGTATCTGGTATATCTGTATTTGTCTTTATCTCAATACTGGTGACATCTGCTTTGTCATATTCACTCATCCACCAATCACTACCTTTCATGATAGGATCACCTTGTTCACTAACTACACCATCCATACTTTTAGCCAACTCTATCTTAGACCATTTTGCTCGTAATGTTACGTTTACTTCAGGCATGATAAAATAGTCACTACCTATTTTCTTAACATTATCTGTAACTATCTCCCATCCTTGAAAGATAAATCCTTTACAAGTAGGTTCTTCCTCTGTTATTTCTACAGTATCAAATACTGACTGTGCTTCACTATTTGGAATATTTTCTACACTACTTCCTTCCGGTGCATTTCCATCATAAATGACTTGATACTTTTCTGCTAAAGTAGGAGTTAAATTACTACTGACATCTTCACTCTGATTTTCAATTTTACTAATTACCTCTTCCTTTTTATTAGTAGGATATACTCCTCCTTGTCCAATGTACTCATCTTTTAAAGATAAATCCATCGTTAGTTTTACTTTTCTTCCTGATAAATAATTAGGAATTGTCCAAGTTATCTTTTGAGTTCCATTTTCTTCTTCTAGTTTTACTTCTCCATCACTAACTTTAATATCATCTACGCTATTCAAATTATAATAATCATTATCTACATAATCAATAATCTGGAATTCATCATAAGGAGTTGGAGTGATACTTGCCTCGCTAAGTATTTCATCTAAGTTATCTTGAAAAGCTAAATACTGATTATCACTGACTTCTTTAAGTTGATTTATAATGACGCCTCCCATTTCATATTGAATAGCGTTTACTGTTAAATAGAGATATGCCTCTTTTAAATATTTATATTCTGCTATCTGATTAGGATTTCCTTCATAAGGGTAACCATCTGTTAAAAACATCATCACTACTTCCCTACTATCTTGCTTCTGATAACTTTGTAGTAGTTCATCTACTTTTAAAAAAGCATTATAATAGTTTGTTGAGTTACTAACTTGTAAACCATTAATCTCATTTATTAACAAATCCTTATCATTAGTAAAGTCCGATAGTATAGTTGCGCTAGAATTGAATTCTATTAAAGAAACACGATTATTAGTATTTGATAGTATATCATTAATAAGATTGGTACTATCTATTTTTACTTGGTCTAATTTATCACCTTCCATAGATCCTGATGTATCCACAACGAAAATAATATCACTAGCATCTTCTCTTACCATTAAAACAGTATCGACATCGAGTGTTACTCTAGCCCTACCCTTACTAATCCACTTGGCACTCTTCTCTACTTGCCAAGAACCTGGTACTTTTTCTTCGTAACTTACATTTTCTGACGTAATAATCACACTAGGAACAGGGGTAGACATAGCGTAAGCGTATGAGAGAGAACAAACAAAAAACATGACAACAAGTAACAAAATTGCCATCATTCCTTTTTTATAATTTTTATTGCTACATGCCATGTAAAAACCCCTTACCACATATAAGTCTAAAAATCATAAAGGAGGATACTCTATGATTTATACCTATAAAATCAACAAATAAGAAGTTTTGACTAAAAGTTTGACTAAACAAAACAAAAAATTATCAAAACCGACAAAATCACTCGCTATTACAACAAACAAAAACTAAAAACTGACCAAGAATTTGACTAATTAAAATCAAGTTTACTATCAAATTATGTAAAATTTTGTAGAGGAAAGACCGAGAAATTTTAAAATAATTGAGTTTTCTTATAAAATATAGTATATTTATTGGTGTAAAGGTATGGAAGTAGAAAGAATTTCTACATCACAAAGTATCCTCCTTTATGATGCACGTAAGTAAAAAGGCTTTAGTACAAATACTAAGCCTTTTACTTTTGTCTTAATTATGATACTTTCTACAAATCAATTCACTAACTTTGATACCATCCATTGCCGCTGTCGTAATACCACCTGCATAGCCACTACCTTCTCCACAAGGATAAATTCCCAAGATATTAGAAACCCCATTCTCATCTCTTAAAATTCTAACAGGAGAAGAAGTTCTACTCTCAACTCCAGCAAAAATAGCGTCATCTCGATCAAAACCATGAATCCTCTTTCCAAAAACAGGCATAGCTTCTAACAAAGAAGAAACCACAAAATCTGGTAACACAGAATGTAAATTAGCAAACTCTATTTGTCCCTTCATAAGTGGTTGAACTTTACCAAGAGAACTAGATTTTTTTCCTTCCTTAAAATCTTTATACAACTGAATTGGCATTTTACCATGTCCAGCTTGATAAGCCAACTTTTCTAATCTACGTTGAAAAACAATACCATCTAACGGATGATGACCAAAATCATCTGGACCAACGGTAACCACCAAGGCACTATTAGCATTATCACTACCTCTATCATGATAACTCATACCATTCACAACAGTCCCACCTTTTTCACTAGAGCTATTAACAACATAGCCACCAGGACACATACAAAAAGAATAAACACCTCTACCATTTTTTGTCTGATAAGTAAGTTTATAATCCGCAACAGGTAATCTCTTATCAAGTCTCTTATATTGATTAAGTTGAATCATCTCTTGTGGATGTTGAATACGAACACCTACGGCAAAGGGTTTTCCTAACATAGAAACACCTCTATCATAAAGCATAGAGAAAGTATCTCTAGCACTATGACCTAAAGCTAATACTAAAACAGAACAAGGAATCACCTCATTATGATTAACCTCAATTCCCACTAATTTACCATTCTCAACCTTAATATCAGTAAGACAAGTAGAAAATCGAAATTCACCACCCATTCTAATAATATCATTTCGAATATTTTTAACAATATTACAAAGTAAATCCGTTCCAATATGTGGCTTCTGTAAATACATAATCTCCCTTGGCGCACCATGATCAACAAAAATAGAAAACACTTTCTTTCCTAAAAAACGTTTGTCTTTTACCATAGTATTTAACTTACCATCAGAAAATGTTCCAGCTCCCCCTTCTCCAAATTGCACATTAGAGTTAGGATTTAACTCTCCACCATTCCAAAACTTAGAAACACTCTCCATTCTTTCATCAACAGCTTCCCCTCTTTCAATTACCAGAGGTCGATATCCCTGTTCAGCTAACATATAACTACAGAAAAGTCCCGCGGGACCACTCCCCACGATAACAATTCTATCATCTAACTTTTCATCTCCCATGATAGGATATTGATACTCTTCCCGAGGAGCAAGTAAAATATCACTAGATTTTGACTTATTTAAAATACGCTTCTCATTATCTACTTTAACATCCACTTCATAAACATAATAAATATCACTTTTTCTAGCATCTAATGACTGACGATTAATATTCATATCCAAAATATCAGACACTCTAATACCTAACTTAGAAGCAACTTTCTTATCTAAACTAGCTTCATCTCCTAATTTTACTTTAACTTGCCTAACCCTAATCATTCTTATCACCTCGAATTGCCTTTCCTGCTGCCATGCCAGACATAAAACTAAAACCTAAATTATAACCACCACAATCTCCATCTACATCCAAGACTTCTCCAACAAAATATAAATTAGGAACGAATCTAGACTGAAAAGTGAAATCCACCTCTTGTAGTAAAACTCCTCCACTACAAACTTGACAAGAAGAAAAATCTCTAGTCCCAACAATCACAAGAGGAAACTCCATCAAATAAGAAAGCAAAGCATCCATTTCCTCATCACTTAATTCTCCTGCTTTCCTATTACGTGAGATTTTTGCCTGCTTCAAAACAACAAACACTAATTTATAAGGCAGAATACCCTCTAAAAATTCAACCATTATATACTCTTTTAATTGTTGAATTCTATTTTTAAACCATAACTCTACTTCCTCTAAACTTTTTTCTTCTAAAAATGGCAAGAAAGAAATCTTTAACTCCTCTTTTTTATTTTTTAATAATCCTCTAGATACATATCTACTTAAATTAAAAATACAGATACCACTAATACCATAATCAGTAAGTTGTGCTTCTCCCATTTCCTTCTTTAAAAAGATCCCATCTTCATACAAACGAACAACACACTGTACTCTAATTCCAGACCAGTCTTTCAAAAATTTACCACTAGCTTCTAATTGTACCAAGGCTGGAACAACATCGACAACATGATGACCAAACTTTTCTGCCAAGTGATATCCAAATCCTGTAGAACCTGTTTTTGGACAAGCTTTAGAACCTGTCGCAATGACTAAGTCATCAAAATATTCTAATCCACTTCCACAGTCAACAACAAACTTACCATTATCTAAAAAAATATCTTTTACTTCTTCACCAAGTGAAAATAAAACACCACGTCTCCTAGCTTCTGCCTCCAATAAATCTCTAATACTACTAGCTTGATTAGAATAAGGATAATAATAACCATTCTTAATATTAGGAACAACTCCGATAGAATCAAAAAAAACTAAAACCTCACTTTTAACCTCATCTGTAATAAAATCCTTCAACAACTCTTGATTATTACTATGAAAATGTTCTAGACCCATATCCATATTCCAATAATTACAACGACCATTTCCAGTAATTAAAAGCTTTTTACCAACAACTGGATTTTTATCAAATAAGACAACCGTTGTATTTTTTGAAACAGCTTGAATACTACACATAATACCAGCTGCCCCTGCACCTATAATCGCAACCTTCTTCATAAACTACTCACCTCCATTTTTATATAGAATTAGAAGATATTTTTGAACTTTCCATAACATGACTAGCTTTATAGGAATCCATATTCATCAGAATCTGATTTTTCTTATCTATCAAATCATAATATACTCTAACTTCTTGTGTATCTTCCTGATTACTTAACGAATCATATAAAGAATAAATTTTAAAACCATTAAAGTTCTCATAATAAGTTTCAAATAAAGAATTTAACTCATCAAAACTCTCCTGTCCAACCATATCATAAATAAACCCTATATTACCATTCCTCCTACTTTTAATAATAGCTTCTTGATTCTGTTCATAAAAATCTCTTACCAAAAACAAAGAATGTTCATAACTAGTAGTATTTTTATATTTTGAGTCGTTAGGATCATCAAAAACAAAAACCCCATCCTCATGCATCATTTTACAAATATCTTGACTAATCAACTCATTTATAATCTCACTCAATAACTCATAAGATCTTTTCTCATCACTAATATGAACTGTTTCTGCAACATCCTTAGACTCTGTCATCACATCACTTAACCTATCCCAACCAGAAATCATAGTATATTGATTACCATTAACATCCTCTAAAGAAAGCTCAAATAAATGATTCATTTCATGAACAATATCGTGATCATTAGAATTACTAATAACCTCTCCTTTGATAATCAACAAAGATGACAAATCATAACCATCACTGGTCAAAGTAATATTAGGATTAAGAAAAGTTCCATGTTCTTGATAAATAGCCGCATCAAAACTATCATTTTTATCTAACAAATTTCTTTTTTCTATTTCTTGCCTTATCTTTTTATTTTCTGGTAAATTGTTAAAATACTCATTATGATATTGGTTTAAAATATCATCATAAGAGTTCTGTAACTGTTGAACTCTTTCATAACTTGGCCAAGCTGCCTTTACTTCTTCTTTATCTAAATAATCTAGATAATTATCACCATAATCTATTCCTCTAGCTTTAAAATAAGCAACTCTCTTACTCTTAGTCTCACTAACTATCCAACTACTAGCATCCTTATCATGAAGCTTCTCCTCATTTTCCCTAGAAAAAGCAAACAAAAGACTATCACCAACTAAAGAATTGCCAAACACATTTCTAATATAAGAATCTAACTGATAAGAATTACTAGGATCATCAAAAAAATCTGTTAAACCATCTCTTTTATCATCAGGAATTAAATCAAGGTTTTCTAAAATAAACTTGGCATAATATTTTTCTTGTAATTCTAAATCTAACTTCTCTGCCTTACTAACATAATCCATATGGGACTGAAACTGACTCATATATAATGAAAACTCATCAAGTGCCTTATCATATCTTTCTATCAATTGATTGAAATCTAAAAACTTAGAATCCTGTAACTTTTCATGAAAATTATCTTGATTAATAGAGGAATCAACCTTATTTAACAAAGGAAGACATTCCAAAAAAGCATCTAAGTATTCATTCGTAATATTATTAGAATCAAAAACATAATTAAAATTACTTTTTAGCCAAGAAGGAAGAGAAGCATATTCATTTGAAATTTCCTGTTTTTGAACCATATCCATAAAACCATCAAAAGTCAAATCTGGTAAATAGTTATGAAATAAAGAATACTTTTCTTGATAAAATTGATTTTTTCTACCATCCTCACCTAATTGATATAACCTATAAAACACTAAACACTTATATATAGGCTGAAGACTACTATAAGAAAATTCATAGTTAGAAAATAAATCATCCCTCGTAAGAGATTGAGAACTATCTTTCAATAACTCGTCAATAAGTTCATTAGATTTAACAGTAGCTATTTCACCTAAAAGCCTTTCTAAATCACGTGGCTCCTGATGCCCTATAAAAAGACACTTACTAAATTTCTCTTCTATTTCTTCTCTAATACCTTCTCCATAGAACTTACTATAAAAACGAATAAAATACTCTTTAAAAATATCAATATGATCTCTTAGATATTGATTATAATCTAAAAACTTTAATAACCTATCTTGCATAAACATCACCTAATAACTTCTTAAATTCATGATAATTAACAGGAAAAACTCCCTTACCATGATAAATATCTTCTCTTCCAGAAGCACTAACCTTAATAATAAACTCTTCTGCATCTATCTGTTGTGAAGTACCATACTCATTTTTAAAAGTATAAAGAATATCTTTTAACTGTTTTAAAAACAAATCATCTACCAAATATTTTTTATTATTGATATAACACACCTTATCTTGATACACAACATAAGCACTAAGTTGAGGTAAAACTCCATTACTAATATTTATCTCTATTGTATCAATCATCCAATCACCCAATATAATAATATCATAAATTGATACAAAAGAAAAAATCATGAATGAAAAAATTCATGATTATAGGTAGCTTATTATCAAGACCTAATTCTCGTCTATATTTATTATACAACTTTACAATAATATCAAACTAAGAATAATGAATAAAGCAATGATGATTAAGGCACATAAACCAAAAAAAGCATAAATATGCTTGCGTTGATTTTCATAACAATAAGGACATTCTTTTACAAAAAAACCTATTTCCTTTTTACAAAAACTACATTTTCTTTTCATACTTCACCACCCAATCGAATAAAAAAACACCAGTAAAGAACAAAAAGCCTATACTAGCGCTTATCATATTATAAGTATACTATAAAACACATAATATGTATATAACAAATTAACAAAAAATGTAAACTATTAAATTACAAATGTTAATTATTTACTAATTATAGTAGTAAACTCCTAATATATAAAAGGAGAAAATTTATTTTCTCCCCTTATAAGAATTAACCAAGGGAAATATCTCCCATATCATTTTTAATAGTTAAAGTAACATTAGCAGTTCTATCTTGCTTCTTAATATCGATATCTCCTAAATCATTTTTAGCATCAACATAAACATCCAAAATATGATTAATAGTAACATCTCCTAAAGAAAGAGTAATAGTAGAGTCTTTTGTCAAACGAACATCATCTATAGAAACATTTCCAATATCACAATTAATATCAATCTCTTCAGTTATAGTCTCAACTTCTAAATCACCTAGATCTAGTTTTGCTTTCAACTTACCAATTTCTCCTACAGAAACATCTCCCATATCACAATCAACATCCAAAACACTAGCACCACTGACATCAACATTACCCATATCATTCGTAACATCAAACGAACCATTCATAAATTTACTAATTTCCACATCTCCCTGATCAACATCAATTTCAAATGATATATCACTATCTTTAGGAATATAAATTTCTATTCTTTCTCCTACTCTAGAAAAATCAAAATGAAAGCCCTCTTCTTCCTCAAATTGGATATTTAAAACACTACCCTCATCATCTACCATAAATCGTTTTTGATCACTATAAATCATCACGTGAATCTGATTATCACTAGAAGGAAGTATGGAAACATCACCTAATAATAAAGACACATCAATCTCAGATAAATGATTATAAACTTCTTCATATTGAATCTGATTACTTACTTTATAATTACCAAGAGAAAAAGCATTAAAGAAACTTTTACCTAAAAGAAACATAATCATAATCTCCAATAACAAGAAACAAATAACTGACAATAAAATAATAAGTAAAATTGTTTTAGTTTTATTCCTCTTCATCATGAATCTCAACTCCCTTCAAAGAAAACACTAATTTAATAATCTCTGTAAGCAAAGCATAAACAATCCACAAAATCCAAGTAATATCCCAACGCATAGTAAGAACACTAATAATTAAATAGATAGCTAATACCAGTAATGCCAAGACACTAGTAATTTGTTTATATAATCTATCTTCTTTTGTAACAATCTTTCTTTTTACTACATGATTTTTATCTAACGGCTTTGTCATTTCAATATAAATCAACATTCCCGTCGCAATAGCAATTACTAAAAAGAACACACAAACACCAATAACAGGACTACGTAACACAACAGAAAAGAATATAATTACTACAACAGATAAAATATATAACATCACCGCAATTGTTGTGTAAAGAGCCTTCTTCTTATGATACTCTATAGAGGACAAATCATCACTCTTTAAATTAATTTCAGTTCCTCCACCACCATTTTCACGAAACAACTCTTCTGTAGACACTCCATACAAATCACATATTGGCACTATCTTATCAAAATCTGGAGTACTCTGATCAGTCTCCCATTTTGAAACAGTCTGCCTGGTAACATGTAAAATATCCGCCACTTCCTCCTGAGACAGTCCCTTCTTCTTTCTATAACTTAATAATTTTTCTCCTAAGCTCATCTTCTTCACCTCACGTTATAAGTATAATAAATTTTTTAGTTGCATACCACCAAATCTACATAGAATTTTGTCAACTAGACTTAACAAAATAAAATATAACAAAAAAAGACCCATTACTAAGTAATGAATCTATAACACTTCATCCTGTGGACTCATAGTAACAACACTAATATTATTAAAATCAATATTAGAAACAATTTTCTCCAATGTCTTCATATTCATCTTTCTAATAATGTCCACTTTATTAGGAATAACTTTATGATAACGAATCATATCATCATAAATATTATTAACAGTAGAATCAATATAATCAGCCATCTTCACTTCATTAGCGATCCAAACTTTCTTCATTCTCTGAAAAACAGCTTCTTCTAATTTATGATTAGCCAACTCTTCTTTCAACTTTTTAATTAGATTCTTAGGGTCATTAGTAGATGCCAAGACTAAGAAAGTCTTATAATCCTCAATATTATCCCATTCCATATAAAAACTATTTAATAACTTATTAGACCTAGCCTCTTCTCTAAACAAAGAAGAAGAGCCAAATAACATAGTAGATAACATTGTCAAATATAAATCAAGCTCTAACTCATCATACTCACCTAGATCACTAATTGCAATCTTTAATCCCAATCCAATTTTAGGAACCTGAATATTTCCTGTAAAACTATCTTCCTTCTTACGAACCGTCTTTTTTTCTTTTATTTTACTAATAACTGCCCCTGCTTTATTTTCTCTACTATCTAATTCCTTATGAATAACTTTCATCGCATCTTCCATAGGAAACTTTCCAACTACTAATAAAAACATATGATCAGGACTATAAAAATTATTATAACAAAGATACAAATCTTCCTTAGTAATTTTATTAATCTCTTCGATAGTTCCCCCAATATCCACTCGTCTTGGATGAACATGATAGACATTCTGTCTTAATCTAGATTCTAACTGTACATCAGGTAAATCTGCATACATCTTTAACTCTTCTGCAATGATACCTTTTTCTTTTTCTACATTACTATCTGTATAATAAGGAGCATTAACAAAACGAATCAAATAACGTAAATTATCTAAAAAATTCTTTGTTCCATAACAAATATACTGTGTACTATTATAAGAAGTAGAAGCATTAGCTCCTGTACCACTTTGAGAAAAATAAGTAAAAGGATCTTCTCCTGATTCTTGTTCAAACATTTTATGCTCCAAGAAATGAGCAATTCCATCCGGAACTTTACAAGCTTTCTTTTCGCCATCAGGGATAAAATTAGTAATCTCTGATCCAAACCTAGTAGCATAACTTATATGATAATTAGATTTATTGTCAAATGGTACAAAAATAACATCTAACCCATTATCAAGTGTCTCTAAATAGGCAGTTAAATCAAGTCCTTTTAAATTAACTTTCTTCATGACTATCACCCTCTAATAAAAATACAGTATCCATTTTAACTTTCTTTGCTACCTTCATAATTTCTTGTTTTGTAACACCCATAATCTTACGACGTTTTTCCGAAATAGTATCTGTACCAATTAACTCCATCATATAATAATTATCCATAATACGAGATGGACTATCCTCTACTTCATCTAAAGCTGTACAAAAATACTCTTTAGCAACTTGAATATCCCTATCTTCAAATTTACCCTTTCTCATATTCACTAAGATTTGATCAATAAGTTCTAATGCCTTTTGATAATTTTCCTTATCAATACCAGCACGAATTAAAATCAAATGATCTAGTTTATTAGGAACAGAATTAATAGCATAACACAAAGAATATTTCTCTCTTACTTCTTGAAATAACTTAGAATCTCCACTACCACCTAAGATAACATTATATAAACTAAGTACATAGTTTCTCTCATAATCTGTTAAATTATGACATCGACAACCAATTGCCAACTTAGACTGAGAAGTATCAATAACTTCCTTCTTAAACAATCTTCTACTTCTAGGTCTTACATCTTCTAACAAATAAGGTATTCGTTGTCTTTTAACAGTCTTAATCATAATACTTTCTCGAATTAATTTTGTCATTTCTTTAAAATCAAAATCTCCAACGACAAAAACATCTACCATATCACTACGAATCATTTTTTCATAATATTGATATAATGACTCAGGAGTTACTTTATCTAAATCTTCTAAGTAACCAACCATTCGATAAGAAGAAACTCTATTTTTATCCATAGTCTCAAAAAGACGTAACAAACTATAATTAGCTCCATCTTCTTTGATAGAATTCAAACTACTTCTCATTGTATTTTTAACAATCTCTAATTTATCCAGAGAAAACTTTCCACCTCTTACATCTGGATGAAAAATAATTTCATTCAAAAACTGTAACGACTTCTTAAAATTACCATCCTCTGTATATCTATCGTGTAAAACAGATAAATAAATATCCAAATTATTATAATTTCCAAGCCTAGAATTATAAGTAGAAATATCACAAGCATATAACTCTTGTGCTTCAATAGTTAAATCTCTTCTACTTGGATATTTACTACTAGACTGTAAAAACATATCACATAATACATTACGAAGAGTTATCTCCTCTTTAACAATCGGACTACGAAACGCAACACGTACGGTTATCGTTTTAAACTTATCTGTCTGAATCAAATGTAGTCCAAAAGAACCTAAATCTTTTTTTACGTATTCCATATTTCACCCCGTCTCTTAATTTTATAAAATAGCCGCCTCTAGTGCTACTTGAATCATTTGATTAAGTGATTGTTCTCTCTCTTCACTAGATAAACTTCTCTTATCATAGAAAGAATCTACAACCGTCATTAAACAACTAGCCTCTTTTCCTAATTTCTTTGCAATATAAAATAATCCAAAAGCTTCCATCTCCACAGCTAAGTAATCATCACCCGGAAAATTCGCTCTAAAAACATCCTCATTATCAGCATATAAATCAAATACATCACTAGTAATAGTTTTACCAATTTGTAAAGAAATATGTGCATCTTGCGCTACTTTTTTTATTTTTTCATTCAAATGATGACTAGCTTCAATATAATTGATATCTTGATTATCTAACAATTGATCAAAATAACTTTTACAATAAGCACCAGTAGATAAAACAACATCTAAAATCTTAACATCTTTATGAAAAGAACCACTGGTACCAATACGAATTATTTTTTCAACATGATAATAATGATACAACTCATAAGCATAAATACCAATACTAGGTACACCCATACCAGATGCAAAAACCGTAACTCTTTCTCCTTTATAAAATCCCGTATATCCATACATATTACGTACTGTATTGATTAATTTTGCATCCTCTAAAAAATTTTCTGCAATATACTTTGCTCTTAATGGATCTCCTGGCATCAAAACAACAGGAGCAATATCTTCTAATTTACTTTCTATATGTGGTGTTGCCATATAACATACCTTCTTTCTACAATAATTATTATAACAAGAATAAATTGAAAAGGGAATAAAAAGAAGTAAGATTACTACTCACTTCTAAACTCCTCATACCAAGACTTAGCCTTTTCTTTAGCTTTGTCTTTTATATCAACAATATCACCAAGTATTTGATCTTTAATCTCTCCTAAAGCTTGGTAATTTTCTTCTCCTAAATACTCTTTTATTTTATCCAAGGACGATACATAAATACCTTGCATAAATTCACTAGCTACTTGATATTTATCCCCTAGTTCTTCTTTCCAATTAGTATCATAAGAAGAAATAACTTCATCTATTTTAGAAAAACCATCCATAATCACAGCTTTAGATGTATCACTAATCTCATCTATGGTAACACCAGCGATTTCACCATCATAAAAGAAAAAGTCAACACCAGTAACAAAAGTATCTTTCGCTACCCTTTTAGCATCATCAATAAATCCTTGATTAACCAAACTTTCTACTTCTGATAAACGAGCCTGAAAATAATCAACTCCATCTAATTCTAAAGTATTAACAATACTCTTTCCACTTCCAGCAATCTCTTCTTGTTTCTGAGTACTGCAACCAGTAAATGATAACACTACTCCTCCACTGATAAGAAGTAAAATTCCTTGTTTTGTAATTTTTAACCTCATAACTTATTAAGCAGCCTCCTCTTCTCCACCATCAAGTTGTACCAAGACTTCCCTAGGTTTAGAACCATTTGGAGGTCCAATAATACCACGTTCTTCTAACATATCAATCAATCTTGCTGCTCTATTATAACCTAACTTAAATCGTCTTTGTAAAAGAGAAGCACTAGCTTTTTGATTTTCAATAACAAATTCCACGATTTGATTATATAATGGATCCTCATCATTAGCAGCCTCACCAAATTCTTGGCCACTTACATTACTAACATTATGATCAACAGCTTCCAAATTCATCATAGCTTCATCATATTGCGCTTTTTGTTGTTCTACCGTATAATCAATAATCTTTTTAATTTCATCATCAGTAATAAAAGATCCTTGAATACGAGTTGGTGAGTTAACACCGATTGGTAAGAACAACATATCACCTTTACCAAGTAATTTCTCAGCACCAGTCTGATCCAAGATAGTACGAGAATCTACTCCAGATCCAACGGCAAATGAAATACGAGATGGAATATTAGCTTTAATAAGACCAGTAATAACATCTGTAGACGGTCTTTGAGTTGCAACAATCAAATGTATTCCAGCAGCACGTGCTTTCTGAGTAATTCTAAGAATAGAATCCTCAACTTCCTTAGCAGCAACCATCATCAAATCAGCAAGCTCATCAATGATAATAACAATATAAGGAAGTTTTGCCTTCTTAACATCATCTGCTTTATGTTCTTCTTTCCACTTATCAATATAAGCATCTTAACTTTCAATATTCTTAGTCTTAGTTTCACTAAATGTCTCATAACGTCTTTCCATCTCAGCAACCATTTTAGCTAACGCAACAGCCGCTTTCTTAGGATCACTAACAACAGGACACATTAGATGAGGAACCCCGTTATAAACAGAAAGTTCAACTACCTTAGGGTCTACCATAACAAGCTTAACCTCATC
The DNA here is from genome assembly GCA_944358945.1 of uncultured Bacilli bacterium. GTDB lineage: Bacteria > Bacillota_I > Bacilli_A > RF39 > UBA660 > Faecimonas. The sequence continues at coordinate 7,392 of CALVSH010000093.1, read as the reverse complement.
TGGTTTAGCACGCATTAAAATAGAACAAATAATACCATTAATACAAACGGACTTACCACTTCCGGTAGTACCAGCAACCAACATATGTGGCATCTTATTAATTTCACAAACCCCAATATCTCCCATGATACTCTTTCCAAGTGGTACCATTAACTTCTTCTCAGGAGCATTCATCATCTGCTTACTACTAATAATTTCATAAAAGCTAACCGGAGTCGCAACATCATTTGCAAACTCAATACCAACCGTATTCTTACCAGGAATAGGAGCCTCAATTCTAACATCTTTCTTTGCAAGTGCCAAGGCAATCTCACGATTAATACTAGTAATCTTATTAACTCTAGTACCAGATGCAATCTCTAATTCATACTGAGCAACAGTAGGTCCAATATGAACCTCCACTACTTTACCAACAATTTTAAAATCTTTTAATACTCGCTCCAACGTTTCAATATTCTTCTCAATAGCAGCCTCATCCATCTCTTTATGTTTCTTCTTAGGAGGATTTAATAAACTTAAAGGTGGTAATTGATATTCATGATTCATAACAGGACTACTTTCTTCTTTAACCGAACTACTACCAACCTCTTCTTTAACTGGAACTTTCTTCAACTCATCAATACTAGTAATCTTGATATGTTTATTATCCTTCTCACTACTATCTTCATCCTCTTCTTCTTCACCATTATTAATAATAACAGCTTTTCTACTATCCTTCTCTTCAACAATCCCTTTTTCACTACGTTTTTGTCTAATCTGAGCAAATCTTTCCTTTTGATTACTAACTCTTTCTTTAACATAATCAATAATAGAAAATCCAGTAAATAAACAAAATCCAACAACCATAAGTACCCAGGATACAATCTGCATACCAGTATAAGAAAATAACTTATCAAAAAGTATAGCAAATATACCTCCAATAATACCTCCACCAACGGCATACCAATCTTCTAAAATACCAGTATTCATAATTCCATTAAAACTGGCCACTAATTGATCAACAGTTGCTCGAAAAATAAGCATAACATTTCCATCATTTTGTAACACAAAATCTTGATGCATCACAATTAAAAAACCAATGACAAAAATATAAAGACCAATTAATTTAGTAGAGAAAAAATCTGGCCATTCTCTTTTTATCAATAAATAAGCACCAACAATAAAGAAAACAACCAATAAGACCATATAAATAGATCCTACTAAAAACAATGCAAAAGAAGAAATAATCCTACCTACAGGTCCATATTTTCCAATACCTAAAATAGATGCCAATAACATCAATAATCCATATACTTCTAATTTATATTCAAAACCTTTTTTAGACTGCTTCTTGCGTTTCTTTTTTGCCATATCATCTACTCCTTATATACTAATTATACTACAAATTAAAAAAAGGAAATAGCAATTTCCCAAAAAAAATTATCGAAAGAAAAAAAGAGCCTAAGCTCTTGACACATATTTACCATCACTAGTAGATACAATAATCTTTTCTCCTTCTTCAATAAATAAAGGAACACGTACGGTATATCCAGTCTCAACTTCAGCATCTTTTAATGCATTATTAGTAGTATTACCCTTAACGGCAGCTTCTGTATGAGTAACAGTTAATACAACTTTATCAGGTAAATCAATTCCTAAAATCTCACCTTCAAAAGCAGTAATAGTTACTTCTAAATTTTCAGTTAAAAACTTCGCATTATCTGAAACAACATCACGATTTAATTCTAATTGTTCATAAGTTTCCATATTCATAAAATAATATACATCATTCATACTATATAAAAACTGCATATTTTGTTTACCAATATGTGCTGTAGCAACTTTAACACCAGCATTAAATGTTTTTTCAACAATAGCACCCGTTCTTAAGTTTTTAAGTTTTGCTTTTACAATAGCAGCACCTTTTCCAGGTTTAACATGTTGACTTTCCATAACAACAAAAATTGCTCCATCAATCTCTATTGTAATACCGCTTCTTAAATCATTAGTACTAATCATTCTCTCTCACTCCCTATACAAAATTAAAAATAAGTGATTAACTTATTTTATTTCTTTTCCTTATGTGTTGTATGTTTTCTACATCTAGGACAATATTTATTAATGGAAAGACGTTCTGTAGTATTTTGTACATTTCTAGGTTTTCTATAGTTTTCTTCTTTACACTCTGTACAAACAAGAGTCTTCATTTGTCTTTTTCCTTCTTTAGCCATATCCTTCCCTCCTTACACGTCTATAGTTATTATATTAGAAAATAGAATATTTTCAAAAACTTTTCACATTTTTCTTTCCTTTTAAAGTTGCTACTAAATTATAACAAAAGAATTACGAAAAAGCAAGTCTTTCTAGGAACTATATAATTCAAAATATTTATCAGTTACAGCCTTAGTAATATGTAATGTTACTAAACTAGCATAATCAGTATTAGAATTAGGATGAGATGAGTTTGGTGAAGTAACCATAATACTCATAACAGGACTACTAGCAGGAGCATATCCTACAAACGATGAAGTAATAGTTTCTGTATCAATCACTCCGTTATTATCTGTATCTATAAAACTTTGTGAAGTACCTGTTTTTCCAGCAGCATCCCACTTATCATCAATATATCCACGTCCATATCCTCCACTGGCATGCATAACAGCATAAAAACCTTCTTTTACTCTCGCCATATACTCTGGTGTTGTATCTATAGTATTTAACACTTCTTTCTCAACAGTTAGAATTGTCTCTCCTAAAGAAGAATCCTCAGTAGAAGCATGTACTTCTTTTAATAAATGAGGAGCAAGTCTACTACCACCATTCGCAATAGTAGAGACATATTGAGAAAGTTGCAATGGTGTATAAGACTCATACTGTCCCATAACAAAATCTAATAAATTACCAGAGTTAGTATCTTGTTTTGCTCCATATCCAATACTTTCTGATGGTAAATCAATTCCAGTTGCGACACCAAGTCCAAAAGAATGATACATATTACGATAAATATCAAAAGCACTTTGATTAAAATTAAGTTTCATTCCTCTAGAATATTCTTGTCCATTTACTCTAATTGCTGCTTTAAATTGATAAACGTTACTACTTTTAGCTAACGCAGTAATATCATTAATTCTACCAAGATTATCAACTGAAGAACATTTTTCAGGTGCACCAGCTACTTTAACACATTCATCCACCATATATTCCCCAATTTGAACAGCCCCAGTATTATAACCAACTAACATAGAAGCACCCTTCACAACAGATCCTGGCGTAATTGGTAACATAAAAATACTCGTTGTATTATCAACCACTTTATCTCCGACAACCTTTTTAGATGCCATAGCTAAAATCTCTCCCGTATTAGGATCTTGGATTACAACACTAGAATGATCATAATACTCAGTATTAGGCTCATTTTTGGCAGCCAAGACTTGTTCCGTTAAAATCTTTTCTACTTCCTGTTGTAAATTAATATCGATAGATAACACAATATCATTACCACGTTTACCTTCTTTAATTAACTTTAATTCATGAGAGTTGACAACCTCATATTCTGCTTTCTCACCTCGTAAATACTCCTCATATTCTTTTTCTAAATAACTAAGTCCAACTCTATCATTTAACGCATATCCCTTCGCCAAGTACTCTTCTTTATCTTCAGCAGGAAGACCCTGTGTAGTAGTAGAAACAGTACCTAAAACACTACGAAAAGTATCTCCATAAGGATAAACTCTCTCCCAATCCAAAACAGTATTAAACCCATCTAAATCGGCATTATGTTCCGCAATATAAGCATACTCTTGATCAGTAGCTTCTTCCTTAATAGTCTTCTCATCATAAGTATAACCCTTATTCATCAAATAATATAAGTAAGCAGCCCTCAAATCTTCTTCAGTAAAACTAGCTAACTCACTATCCGTAATACGTTCTATTTTTAACTCTTCTAAATCATTAGAACTTAACTCTCCAGTTTTAACCTGCTCTCTTTCCTTATCTGTAATTTTTTTATCACATAAATCCTTATATTTAGCTAAATAAAATTCTCTTTTAGACCTATCAGTCAAACTAGAATAAGAAAGTTCTAGATGAGGAGCCACTTCATAAGCAAGTTCAATCATCCTACTAGTAGACATATCCTTATCTTTCTTAAACGTAATACTTTTAACAGCCTTATTATCAACAATAACATTATAATTTCTATCTAAAATCCTACCTCTAGGAGCACTAGTACCTTCTACAGTAGTATAAGATAACTCCTCCAACTGTTCATTATAATCTTTCGCATCTACAACCATAACAGTATATAACTTAATACCAAGTACTCCAAACGCCAAAAGAAGAACTACCAAAAAAACTATAAATCTACGAGATACAATTTGATTATAATTAATCTTTTTTACTGCTTTATTTAAATGAAGTTTTTTCAATTTTACATCCCTCTTTTCTACTAATATATATTCTACCACATTTTTATCAACTTAAATCATATATTTTAATGAGGTGAATTATGTATAAAGATTTAATTAAAAATTATATTCCAACCATTACTCCAAATCAAATAAAAGAATATGGAAAAAAGCTAGGAATAAACATAAACGACTCCGAAGTAACTATATTATACCAGTTTATGATGAAAAATTATAGCGAAATTTTGGAGGGAGATGAATCAAGTTTTAAAACCCTACAAAGTAAAATAAATCCTACTCTATATAATCAACTATTAGCGCTCTATCAAGAAAATAAAAAGAAATACTTATAAAAAGACTTCAATTTGAAGTCTTAAATCATATCTAAACACTAACAATAACCACTGTACCATTACTTCCTAACTTATCCTGAATCCAAACTCTTGCTTCTTCATCTTTTACAATAACCTCTAGATTTGAAGCACCATTAAACATATTGGTAAAAACTGTTACTGAATCAAATACCGCATTTTCTAAATTTAAAACTGTTAAACTTCTACAGTTATAAAACAACTGACTCATATTTTCTACATTAGACGTATCAAAACTACTTAAATCTAAACTTTGTAAATCAAAACAATTAGCAAACATCCCATCCATATTAGTTACGTTTGTAGTATTAAAATGATTAATATCTAAACTTATTAAATTCTGACAATTATTAAACATACCAACCATATCAGTAACCTTGGAAGTATCAAATGTACTTAAATTTAAACTTGTTAAATTATAACAAGCTCGAAATAACCATCGCATATTTTCTACATTAGAAGTATTAAAATGACTTACATCTAAATTAGTTATATTAGTACAATTATCAAACATAGACTCCATATTAATAACCTTTGAAGTATCAAAATTGTCAACATTTAATTGAGTCAAAGAACTACATCTATAAAACATACCTCCCATATTGACTACATTTGAGGTATCAAAACTAGAAATATCCAAATTTACTAAACTACTACAAGTATTAAACATACTTTGCATTTCTGTAACTTTTGATGTATTAAAATTAGTAACATCCAATTCTATCAAACTACTACAATCATGAAACATACTTAGCATATTAGTTACGTTTGAAGTGTTAAAATTACTCAAATCTAAACGCTCTAAATTCCGACTATAAGCGAACATACTACTCATAGTTGTGACATTAGACGTATCAAAACTAAATAAATCTAAAGAAGTTAATGCATAACAATGTAAAAACATCCCTTCCATATTAACCACACTAGAGGTATCAAAATTACTTAAATCTATTTGACGTAAAGAATTACAACTATTAAATATACCTCCCATATCAATAACTTTAGAAGTATCAAAATTAGATATATCCAATTCTACAAGTGATGTACAATTAAGAAACATTTGCCGCATATTGGTTACATTTGAAGTATTAAAACTATTAACATTTAATTTTTCCAATGCATTACACCGATTAAACATTTGATACATATTAGATACATTCGAGGTATCAAGATTATTTAATAAAATATTTTCCATCTTGGTAAAATCTGAAAATAATTGAAAAGAATTAGAATTCGCAATGACTCCTCCTCGACCTCCTATGGTAACTTTATACGTACCATTACCATTTCCATCATCTTCTAGATAAGCTACGACACATCTATCTCCAGCAACTGATGCATCCCAGGAGTAGATGGCAGTATCTGGTATATCGGTATTGGTTTTAAATTCTATACTAGTAACACTATCTTTATCATATTCACTTGTCCACCAAGAACTTCCTTTCATAATAGGATCTCCTTGTTCACTTACTACTCCATCCATTGATTTAGCTAGTTTTACACTAGACCATTTTGCTCGCAAAATAACATTCTCTTCAGGCATAATAAAATAATCACTACCTATTTTCTTAACATTATCTGTAACTATCTCCCAACCTTGAAAGATATATCCACTACAGGTAGGCTCTTCCTCTGTTATTTCTATGGTATCAAATACTGACTGCGATTCACTACTTGGAATATTTTCTACACTACTTCCTTCCGGTGCATTACCATCATAAATGATTTGATATTTTTCTGCTAAGGTTGGTGTTAAATTACTATTTACATCTTCAGTTTGGTTTTCTATTTTACTTATTACTTCTTCACTCTTGTTAGTAGGATATACTCCACCCTATCCAATGTACTCATCTTTCAAACTTAAATCCATCGTTAGTTTTTCTTTTCTTCCTGATAAATAATTAGGAATTGTCCAAGTTATCTTTTGTACTCCATTTTCTTCTTCTAGTTTTACTTGTCCATCACTTACTTTAATATCGTCTACACTGTTCAATGTATAATAATCATTATCTATATAATCAATAATCTGAAACTCTTCATAAGGAATTGGAGTGATACTTGCTTCACTTAGTATGTCATTTAAATTAGTAGTATAGGCAATGTATTGATTATCACTAACTTCTTTTAGTTGATCTATAATGACGTCTCCCATTTCATATTGAATAGCGTTTACTGTTAAATAGGGATAAGTTTCTTTTAAATATTTATATTCTGTTATCTGATTGGGATTACCTTCATAAGGATATCCATCTGTTAGAAACATCATCACTACTTCCCTATTATTTTGTTTTTGATAACTTTGCAATAGCTCTTCTACTTTAAGAAATGCATTATAATAGTTTGTTGAATCTCTTACTTGTAAATTGTTTATTTCATTCATTAATAAATCTTTATTATTAGTAAAATTAGATAGTATTGTTGCGTTAGAATTAAATTCAATCAAAGCTACATTATTGTTTATGTTAGATAAAATATCATTAATAAGATTGGTACTATCTATTTTTACTTGTTCTAATTTATCACCTTCCATAGACCCTGATGTATCTACAACAAAAATAATATCACTAGCCTCTTCTTTTGCCATTAAAGTAGTATCAACATCAAATGTTACTCTAGACTTACCCTTACTAATCCAC
>CALVSH010000092.1 GCA_944358945.1 uncultured Bacilli bacterium | reverse complement strand
TATATGAGAAAATCAAGTCATGTACAATATGATATTGAGTATCATATTGTGTGGACAACAAAATATCGATATAAAATTTTGCATGGAAGAGTAGCAGAAAGAGTCAGAGAATTAATACGTCAAAGTTGCAATAGTATGAATGTAACAATTATAAAAGGTAGTATAGGAAAAGAACATGTCTATCTGTTAATCAGTTGATGTATCTAAAATAGTACAACAATTGAAAGGAAAAACATCAAAAGTGTTATTAAGTGAATACAAAGAATTAAAGAAAAGATATTGGGGACAGCACTTGTGGTCGTCAGGATATTTTTGTAGAAGTGTAGGAACAGTAACCAAGGAAATCATAAAAGAATATATAGAAAAACAGACAGATGAATATGAAGAAAATTTTAAAATTCTTTCGTGAGTTTACTCACTGAATGTGCTTTCAGCACCTAAAAGAAAGCCACGTACTTTAAGTGCGTGGTAGTTTACAAATACATTACGATATTAATCTTTAATTTTCTATAAATGACATGATATACTTATATAAGACAACAGGAGGGATTATGAAAACAATTTTAATTGTAGAAGATGATAAAAATATCAATGAAATGTTACAAAAAGTGCTAAAAAACGCTGGGTACAATATAAAGTCGGCATACTCCGGTACAGAGGCATTGTTACTTCATAATGACAAAATAGATTTAATTCTTTTAGATTTAATGTTACCAGGAAAAAGTGGTGAAGAAATCATGAAAGAGTTAAAAAAGATAAAAAATGTTCCCATAATCGTTACAAGTGCGATAACAGATATGGATAAAAAACTAGATCTATTTAGTTTAGGCGCAAATGACTATGTCACTAAGCCTTTTAATAACGAAGAATTATTAGCTAGGATCAAAGTACACTTAAAAAGTAATTGGCTAAAAGAAGAAAACATTTTGAAAATAAAAGATTTGAAACTAGACACCATAAATTATACCGTAACTGGTAAGAAAGAAACGGTAAACCTTTCAAAAACAGAATTTGAAATATTAAAATTACTGATGCAGAACAAAAACCAAGTAGTGACAAAAAGTATGCTATTTGATACAGTTTGGGATACTTTAAATTCCGCAGACGAAAATACATTAAACGTTCATATAAGTAAAATAAGAAATAAACTAAAAAAAGCTAGTGGTTCTAATGAATATATCGAAACAGTTTGGAGTATAGGGTACATTATGAAAAATTAAGAAAAATTTAAGAATTGTGTTAAGAGTTTTTTAACACTTTTTTTGTATAATGATTTCAAGAAAGGAAGATGTATATGCAAGAAATAGTATTACAAACAAATAATCTAACCAAAAAATATAAAAATTTTATTGCCCTAGATAACGCTACTATAACAATTCATAAAGGTGATATTTATGGACTAATTGTTAGAAATGGCGCTGGTAAAACCACACTTATGAAAACGATTACTACTTTAACAAACAAAACAAGTGGAAGTTTTTCTTTATTTGGTAGCGAAGAAGAACTAACCGAATCGAAAAGAAGAATTGGCTGTTTAATCGAAAGCCCAGCATTTTTTGGAAACCTTACAGCTTATCAAAATTTAAAATATTATTCCATTCAAAAAGGAATTATCGGCGAAAAACAAATTGAAAAAGTATTAAAGACGGTAGATTTATGGAAAGAAAAAAATAAAAAATTCAAAAACTTTTCACTAGGAATGAAACAAAGATTAGGCATTGCTTTTGCCATATTAGATAATCCAGATTTTATTATTTTAGATGAACCAATCAATGGCCTTGATCCTATTGGTATCAAAGAAATAAGAGATACATTAAAAAGACTAAATGAAGAAGAAAAAATAACCGTTTTAATATCAAGTCATATTTTGTCAGAATTATACTTAATTGCCAATCACTTTTGTTTTATCGATAAAGGAAAAATTATAAAAGATTTATCAAAAGAAGAATTAGATTTAGAATGTAGTAAATGCATTGTAATAAAAACCAAAGATGTAAAAAAGGCCTCAGTTGTATTAGAAAAAGAATTATCTACTACAAATTATAAAGTGATTGATAATACAGAGATAAGAATGTATGATGAGTTAGAAAATTTAGCCGAAGTAAATAAAATATTACTAACAAATGGAATTGAAATCATGGGAATTTATGAGACAGGGATTTCTTTAGAAGACTATTTTAATTCCTTAATAAAGGATGGTGAAAAACAATGATAAACATGATAAAATCAGACTTATATAGAGTTTTTAAAGGTAAATCTATCTATGTTGCAATCATAATTATTCTTGTTTTAGCCTCTGTAAGTTGCTTTTCTATGAGTCCAGGTCATATTGGTGTAAATACATCATTTGAAGAACAACCTTTAATAAAGGATGAAGAAATATTAAATAAAGTATATGAAACTAATTCTATTTTGGAAACAAGAAAACTGATGAAAGAATATGGTGCATATCCCCTAGACAAAGCCCAGTTAGGTGCCAATGCTAATCTTTATTACTTTTTTATTATTGTTGTTGTAATTGTATTGGTTACAGACTTGTCTAACTCAACAGCCAAAAACACATTATCATCAGCAATTTCGAGAAAAAAATATTATATGTCTAAATTAGTTACTTGTATAGGTCTTGGAACATTTTTGGTTTTAATTAATAATTATGGTAGTTATTTTATTAATTTAATTATGAATGGAAAAGACTTTTCTGCAGGATTTTTAGAAATAACTAAACTAACAATTCTACAACTACCAATTTTATATGGTATAATAAGTATGTTAGTATGTATTGGCTTTTGTTTTAAAAAAACAGGAACATTTAATAGTATTTCAATACCGTTGATTATGGTTATACAATTAGTAATTATGGGAATTTCAACATTATTCCGCTTTGATGCAAATAATATTTTAAATTATGAATTTCAATATATTATAGGTAACTTAATATCAAATCCAAGCAATATATACATACTAAAAACTTTAGCACTAGCGATATTCTATATTGTAATATTTAACCTAATTGGATATAGAGTATTTAAAAAAACAGAAATAAAGTAGAAAGGTAGGTAGCTTATGGAAATAATAGTAGTAATATTAAGTATTATTATGTTATTTCTAGTTGGCTACCTTTTTTTGATAAAAAGAGAACTAAAAAGAATAAAAAAAGAACTAGACTTAGTGTTATCTAGAAAAACAAATAGTCTAGTCCACGTAGAGTTCACTACCAAAGAAATCAAAGAATTAGTAGATTGTATTAACAAACATCTTACCAATATCAATGACAAAGAAAGCAAGTTAGAAAAAAAGAATACAAACTTTATAAAAATGATAAGAAATATTTCACATGATTTAAGAACTCCTTTAACATCTTCTCTAGGATATGTAAACTTAATATTAAATTCTAATGAAAAAGAACAAGAAAAAATCAAAAATTTAAAGATAGTAGAAGAAAGACTAAAAAGACTATCAGAATTAATTGATTCCTTTTTTGAATTCACAAAAGTTCTTTCAAATGATCAAACAATCGAATTAGCTAATGTTAATTTAGTAGGAATTATGGAAAAATCAATTTCCAATCACTATGAAGATTTCCAAGAGTTAAATCGTATGATAGAATTTAAAATACCAAAACGAAAAATTCTTTTAAATACCAATGAAATTATGCTTACAAGAGTATTTGATAATTTAATTAGAAACGCATATAAACATAGTAGTAGTAATC
>CALVSH010000091.1 GCA_944358945.1 uncultured Bacilli bacterium | reverse complement strand
AAACATGTACCAACTTATGAAAAAGTAGGAGAAAATATTCATATCAAAGTAAATCATGTAATGGAGGAAGATCATTATATTGAATGGATTTTAGTAAAAACAGAAAGAGAAAATAGAGAAGTAATACTAAAACCAGGAGATGCTCCAGAAATGACAATTCCATATGAAAAGGGTGCTTTAATCTATGCGTACTGCAATAAACATGGATTATGGAAAACGGTGGTAGAGTAATGGAATTAAAAGCACTATATGATTTTTCTTATGGTATGTTTATAGTAACGACAAAAAAAGAAAATAAAAATGTAGGGTGCCTTATCAATACAGCAATGCAAATAACTTCTAAAAATCCAATCATTGCCATTAGTTTAAATAAAGAAAATTATACAAATCAAGTATTAAAAGAAACTAGGAAATGTACACTTTCAATTTTATCAGAAAAAACAAATCCTGAAGTGATTTCTAAATTTGGATTTTTTTCATCAAGTGAAGTTAATAAATTTGAAAATATAAATTATAAAGATATTGATAATCTACCCATAATTTTAGAAGACGTTTCTGGTTATATCATTGGTGAAGTAATTCGTGTAATAGACGCAGAAACACATGATATATTTCTAATTCGTGTAAAACAAACAGAAAAAGTATCAGAAGAAACTCCAATGACATATAAATATTATCATGAAAAATTAAAAGGAAAGTCTCCAAAGAAGGCACCAACATATCAAGAAGAGAGAGAAGAAAAGACAACTGCCAATCGTTATCAATGTAGCGTCTGTGGATACATATATGATGATAGTAAAGAAGAAGTAAAGTTTGAAGACTTACCAGAGGATTGGACTTGTCCATTATGCGGAGTAGGAAAAGACAAATTTGTAAAACTATAATAGAACAGCAATGTTCTATTTTTTTTGCAAAAAAAAAGCAAGGATAAGCTTGCTTAACTTTATTCACTAGGAAGAGCTCCAGAACCAGAGTCGCCTCCAGTTCCACCAGAACCAGATTCACTGCCGCCATCTTCACCAGAACCACTATTGCCACCGTCGCCAGAACCAGAACCAGATTCACCATTGCTACCTTCACCAGAACCGGAACCTGAGCCAGAACCAGAACCTGAGCCAGAACCTGAGCTTCCACCATTTCCTTGATTACCTCCAGAACCAGTATCATTATCTGATTCATTGTCAGAATCTTCAATTTCTTCTTCCTCTTCGGTATCAGAATTGCTACTACCACCTAGCGTTAATGTCACACTTCCTCGGATTTTGTCGATTCTTTTGCCAGAAGGTTGTGACTGGGCGATAACATATCCATCCCCGCCAACAAAGGTAACAGAAATACCTAAACGATTAGCTGTTGCTCTAGCTTGTGCTTCACTATCACCCGTAAAATCAGGTAACAAAGCATAACTATCTCCAGAATCGTATGGTCCGTATCCAATGACTTCTTTTTCATAAGGTTCATTGATTGAGAAACTAAACTCTTTAACAACTTCATGATCTGCAAGTTCCAAGTTTTCTTTCATCGCTTGAATAATATCATCTCTACTGTCTTCATTAGGAACATAGTTATATAAAACCATTCTCATACGTTCATCATAAATCATTTGACCTTCACCTTGTAAATACATCTGTTGTATATTAATCAAATCAGAATTCTCTGTAGCTAAGCTACGTTTTACAATATCTTTACCAACATTGTAGAAAGATAAAATTTGTTTTGTTGTTAAATTGGTATCTAAACTATTAGAAATAGTATTTAAAATATCCATAAATTGAGATACCTTAGTAATTGTTTTCATTTTATTAATTAAAGCCATAACAATTTCTTGTTGATGTTGACCACGGCCAAAGTCACCGTTAACTAATTGTTTTCTATTTCTCGCATAAACCAAGGCTTGTTCACCATTCAATGTTTGTAATCCTGGATCAATACAAACTTCATTACCACGAGAAGAATCATCCGTACATAATGTTTGGTCTGCATCTACATTAACCTCAACACCACCAACGGCATCTACTAATTTAACTAAACCTTTAAAATTAATCTTTGCATAATAATCAATATTAACTTCAAAATATTCTTCTATCGTATTAATCATACAATCTGTACCATATCCAGCGGCATGGGTAATTTTATTTTCAGCTTTATCACTCCAACAAGCAATTGGTACATAACTATCACGAGGAATAGACATCATAGTAGCATTCAATGTTTTTGGATTGAACGTAATCAATATTAAAGTATCTCCATTCGCAATAGCATTCTTACTTAATACTTCATCAGTAGAATCAATTCCCATAAGTAATATAGTAAAAGGTTCAGTAATAGATTTTCCACTAGACTCCGTTTCACTATCAGAAGTATCTGCTTTACTCATTTTTTAATCTTTAGAAATAATAACTTTAGTATCAGTCGCTACATCTTCATAACCAGTAACATTAGAAAACATATCAACATAATTATCAGTAATAAAGATGGCATCAACTTCTTCAGCATATAAATCAACTAACATAGTAGAGTAGTCATCATATTCTTTAATTTCATTATTTTCATCTAAATTATTTTCTTTAATAATTTCTTGAGGAATAATATATCCATCAGGAGATGATTCATCAGTTAAAACTCCAATAGTATAATCTTTAATATCATCTACATTTTCAGCTGTATTACTACTCATTACAACCAAGTCAGAAGTATAAGTAACAAATTCCTTATTAATACTATCTAACTGACCATAAATATAAGCGATTACAATTCCTACTGCAAAACAAATAAGGGAATATATAATCATAAATACAATCAAAGGTATTTTTTTCTTTCTTTTTTTCTTTCTTTTCTTAGAAAAACTTCTAACTTTAAAAAACAAAACAACATCAATTAGAATTAAAACTCCTATAATAATATATCTAATCAATGTTTCAATCGAATTAAGTAAAAATATTTCATAAATAGCGAATCCACTAGCAAGTATCGCTATAATCAGAAATATGGATAATACAAGGTTCATTCTTGGTTTTCTTTCTCTAGTTTCATTCTCTGTCTCTTTCTTGGCCATAATTACCTCCTATAGAATTCTTATCATCTAGCTTTTATTATTATATCTAAAAAACAAGCATTTATCAACCCAATAAATCGATTTAACTAAGAAATTATTGAGATTGTAAAATAGTGTAAAAACATCAAAAAAACAAATCAAGGTTTTAAATGAACACATCTCGTTCGGCCTTGATTTTTAATTTGGCTTTTTTTAATATCTCTCAAATATAGTTCACATCAATTGACAAAAACTAGACTGTAAAGTATACAAAAAAATAAGAGTATGTTAAAATGAAATAGAAAAGGTGAAAATATGAATGCATGGATAAAGAAAAATTTTAACACAATACTAATTATTTTTATTTTACTACAACCAATAATAGACATTCTAACAGGAATTGCTATTCACGTATGGCAAATGAATCTAACGATAGGTATTATTATTAGAATGATATTCTTACTTTTCGTTCTATATAGTGTCCTATTTGTCTACAAGAAGAAATTTCCTTTACCGTACTATATAGTGTTTATAATTTATTCTATCCTCTATATAATAGGAATCATCTTATACAAAGATGGAGTAGGTTTATTTCAAGAAATACAAGGACTTTGCCGTATATTCTATTTTCCAACAATACTAATTGCTTTATATAGTATAAAAGAAGAAATAAAAATATCTTTCATGACTTTAATGGTATTACTAATCACATATTTACTCGCAATACTAGTACCAAATTGTCTAAATATAGGGTTTAAAACATACGAAATCACTAAGGCAGGAACTCTAGGTTTTTTCAATTCGGCAAACGAAATCAGTGGAATCATCTCACTACTAACACCTATCATGATCATAATCTTTGTAAACAGTAAAAAGATAATTCCTATTATTCTAACCGCTATATTATATTTAATAGTAATACTACAGATTGGAACCAAAACACCACTATTATCCTTAGGAATAACCATTTTCTTTACTTATATATGGTTTATCTATCAAGAACTTACTAAGAAAAGACTAAAAAGAATTGGAGTAAGTCTTCTTATCCTAATAATAGGTATTGGTATCATACTAACAATATTACCAAGAACCAATTTCTATAAAAATATAAAAACCCATCTAGACTTTTTAGAAGTAGATAATATTACAGAAATATTTCAAGATGAACATTTAATAGACCATTTTATTTTTAGTGAACGACTAACATTTTTAAATAATAGAAAAGAAACGTATCAAACCGGAAACACTTATCAAAAACTATTTGGAATAGGTTACCTAAAACAAACAGAGCAAGAAAAAGCCGTAGAGATGGACTATTTTGATATCTATTATAGTCATGGATTATTTGGATTCATCATTTACTTTGCTTCCTATGGCTCTATATTCTACTTTATTATGAAAAGAAGAAAAGACTTAGATTTTACACAATATATGTTATATATCAGTATTCTATTAAGTATTTTCCTATCATTCTTTACAGGTCACATTATCACATCTCCTGCCGTAAGTATTCTAGTAACAATATTACTATTATTATTAATGAAACAAGAAAAACCAAGAATTCTTTTGATAGGTGAAAACAAAGAACCTAGTAGTATTCTAAAAAACAAAATAAAAAAGAAAAATCAGGCAGAACTAACAATACTATTAATCGACAAAGATATCTCCTGGATAAAACAGCTATACTACCAAGTTATTACCTATAAAATGTATGATAAATCGTACTGTTATCAAAATTATGATAAACAAAAAGAAAAAGTACTGAGACTATCATCAGTCGATAATTATATCTACATGGATAAGACAAATATCAAAAATAAATATATAATAGAAAATATAACACCTAGATTATGTTTTAAGAATAAAAAGGAAAGAGAAGAGTTTGTAAAAAAATATCCTAAACAAAAAGAAAATTCTCTAGTGCTAGATACTAAGTAAGAAGTAAGGAGTAGGAAAATGAAAAAAGAAAAAATATCAGTTATTGTCCCATGCTATAACGAAGAAGAGTCATTACCAATTTTTTATGAAGAAATTACAAAGATTGCCAAGGGAATGAAAGAAGTAGATTTTGAATTTATCTTTATCAATGATGGGAGTAAAGATAATACTTTAAAAATAATAAAAGACCTGCATAAAAAAGATAAACGAGTACGTTTTATTTCTCTTTCTAGGAACTTTGGAAAAGAAGGAGGAATGTATGCTGGTCTAGAATATGCAACAGGTGACTACGTTGCGATAATGGATGCAGATATGCAAGATCCACCAAGTATGATAGTTAAAATGTATCAAGAGATAAAAGAACATGACTATGATTGTGTAGCCTTATGCAGTCCAAATCACAAAGATTATACATTTTTGAGACGAACTTTTACTAATATCTGGTATAAATTAATTGCTAAGATATCTTCAACTCCACAAGTACCTGGTGCTAGAGACTTTCGTTTAATGAAAAGAAAAGTAGTAGATGCCATAATCAGTATGAAAGAATACAATCGTTATTCTAAAGGATTATTTAGTTTTGTAGGATTTAATACCAAGTGGATAGAATATGAAATATCCGCAAGAGTAGCCGGAAAATCAAAATTTAGTCTAATAAAACTATTTAAATATGCTCTAGAAGGAATATTAGCTTTCTCAACAACTCCATTAGTAATATCCGCAATAGTTGGAATTATTCTATGCCTTATAGCCTTTATTACAATTATTGTCATTATTATAAAAACACTAGTATTTACAGATCCAGTCAGTGGCTGGCCATCTCTAGCTTGTATTGTCATATTTATGGGGGGATTACAATTATTCTTCTTTGGAATCATGGGAATGTATATATCCAAACTATATTTAGAAGTAAAAAAAAGACCAATTTATATTGTTAGTGAAACAGAACAAGATTTGAAATAAGGTTGTCTAAAAAAATAAAAAAGGCTATAATAGAATTGATGAAAGTGAGAATAATATGAAGAAGCTAGGATTCGTAATCGTAAATTATAATGATGCCAATACAACAATAAGACTATTAAATCAAATAAAAGATTATAAAAATATAGACCAAATCATAGTAGTAGATAATAACTCTACCGATGATTCCGTAAAAAAATTAAAAAAATTAAAATCAAAAAAGATAAAAATCATCGAAAATAAAGAAAATAAAGGTTATGCATCTGGTCTAAATACTGGTGCTAAATATTTAATCCAAACACTAGGTGAATGTAATATTATCTTTTCAAATTCAGATATTATTATTAAAAATGAAAAAGATCTAGACACTCTTTCATCAGATATAAAAGGAGATATTAGTGTATCTTCTCCCGTCATAGAAGAACATAACAATCTAAATAGAGGTTGGAAAAAAACAACTCCTCTAACAGAATCTCTTCTAAACTTACCATATATTAGTAGATATTTTAAAAAGAAAAAACTCTACTACAAAGATAACCATTACAAAGAAGATATCTCTTATGTAGATGTTGTATCAGGCTGTTTCTTTATGGTGGATAGTAGTGCTTTACAAGAAATAAACTACTTCGATGAAAATACTTTTCTATATTATGAAGAATTAATATTTTCTAAAAAATTAGAAGAGAAAAACAAAAAATTAATAGTTGATAACAGAGTACATGTCATACATGATCATTCTGTTACCATAGATAAAAATGTAAAAAGAATAAATAAGTATAAAATACTAAAGGCTAGTCAAAGATACTATGTAAAAAACTATTTGAAAGGAAATTTACTAGAAATGACACTCTTATATTTAACGAATAAATTATCATTATTTATTTTATATATAAGATGTCTAGGTAGGAGGTAAGAAATGAAAGGAATTATTTTAGCAGGAGGATCTGGAACGAGGTTGTATCCAATTACTGAAGGAATCAGCAAACAACTAATGCCAATTTACGATAAACCAATGATATATTATCCCTTATCAACATTAATGACTGCAGGAATAAAGGATATTTTAGTAATTACTACAGAAGATGATCAACCAGGGTTTAAAAGATTATTAAAAGATGGATCCCAATTGGGTATAAATATTGAATACACAATTCAACCTTCACCAGATGGTCTAGCACAAGCATTTTTGCTAGGAGAAGACTTTATTGGTGATGAAGAATGTGCAATGATTCTAGGAGATAACATTTTCTATGGAAATGGATTAGATGAATTACTAAAAAATGCCGTAAAAAATGCAGAAGCAGGATACGCAACCATTTTTGGAAATCAAGTAAAAGATCCAGAGCGTTTTGGAATCATGGAGCTAGATGATGAAAACAACGTCTTAAGTGTAGAAGAAAAGCCTGCTAATCCAAAATCAAATTATGCAATTACAGGACTATACTTTTATCCTAAAGGAGTATCTGAAAAAGCAAAATTAGTTAAGCCATCTAAAAGAGGAGAACTAGAAATCACTAGTTTAAATGATTTATATCTACAAGATAAAATCTTAAAAGCAGAGCTATTAGGGGAAGGTTATACATGGTTTGATACAGGTACTTTTGATAGCGAACTAGATGCCGCAAATATGATTAGAACGATTCAAAACAATAAAGATATAGTTGTATGCTGTCCTGAGCAGATTGCTTATTCAAAAGGTTGGATGAGTGATGAACAACTACAAGATAGTGCAGATATCTACAGTAAAAATACATATGGAAAATACCTATACAAAGTACTAGGACAAAAAACAAGGAGATAGAATGAAAAAAATAGAAACAAATTTGTTAGATTGTTATATTATTGAACCAGATAGATTTGGAGATGAAAGAGGATATTTCTCCCCATACTTTATACAGAAAAATTTTGACGAGTTAGGCTTCGAAAAAGTGGTACAAGCAAATCGTAGTAAAAGTAGTAAAGGAGTAGTAAGAGGTCTACATTTTCAAAGAAATCCTAAATGTCAGGCTAAAATAGTGGAAGTAATTAAAGGTTCAGCTATTGATGTAGTAGTAGACATCAGAAAGGATTCAGCGACTTTCGGAAAATGGACTAGTGTCTTACTAACAGATGAAAACAATAGACAATTATATGTACCACGTGGCTTTGCTCACGGATTCGTCAGTTTAGAAGATGATACCATTTTTCAATATTTAATTGATAATGATTATGCTCCTGAGCTAGAAGATGGAATCCTTTGGAATGACTCAGATATTAATATTAACTGGGATGAAATATTTAAAGAGTATAAAATAGATAAACCAATTTTATCAGAAAAAGATAAGGTAAGAAAAAGACTAAAAGAATCTGATGTAGAATTTGAAAGAGGTGTATAAAATGAAATATTTAATTACCGGAGTAAAAGGGCAGTTAGGCTATGATCTTACTAGAGAATTAGATAAAAGAGGAGAAACAGATTATCTAGCAGTAGATATTGAGGAAATGGATATCACAGATAAAGATCAAGTGATGAAAGTAATAACAGAATATAGACCAAATGTAATTTTCCATTGTGCAGCCTATACAGCAGTAGATAAAGCCGAACAGGATGTAGAAAACTGTTACAAAGTAAATGTAGAAGGTACCAAGAATATCACGGACGCATCTCTTGCTGTAGGAGCTAAACTTGTTTATTTATCAACAGACTATGTCTTTGATGGAACAAAAGAAGGTTATTATACAGAAGAAGATCAAGTAAATCCACAAAGTGTATATGGAAAAACAAAACAACTAGGAGAAGAAGAAGTAAAAAGAAATCCTAATCACTTTATCGGAAGAATTTCCTGGGTCTTCGGTATCAATGGA
>CALVSH010000090.1 GCA_944358945.1 uncultured Bacilli bacterium | reverse complement strand
ATACCACGATTGACAACTTCAATTAATAACTCATCATTAATCTCACGTTTCTTATCAATATGTTCTTTATCCATATCTCCCTTAATCATACGAAGCGTAGTTAAAGTCTCTTTATCTTTTGCTTTCATTGCCTCAATAATATCTTTCTTTAATTTTTCTACCATAATCTCATCACCTCAATAATATTATAAGCGATTATTACAATTTTTCCAAATAAAAAGCAAAAAAAAGAGACCTTAGTCTCTATCTTTTTTCTTACGATTTCTTCTCTTTGAGTTTTTAATTCCTTCTTTCTTAGCTGCTCTTCTTGCTACTCCTGGTTTAATATAAGATTCACGTTTTTTGCATTCTGAAGGGACACCGTCTCTAGCTACTTTTTGTTTGAATTTTTTAAGCGCCAAATCCAAATTACCATTTTTAACAGTCACTTTTGTTGCCATCAATTATCCCTCCCTTCGCTTCAACTACAAAAAATTATATCAGACCTTTCTTTATATTTCAACATTTTTTATGAAGTTTTTTTGAAAAAACAACCGAAAATCAACAAATTTTTCATTTTTTCTAAATTTTAAATTAATCTAAAGGGCATAAATTACCTTCTGCAACTCTACGAATAGCACTTCCAACACCTCTACCAGCATCCATTAATACCCTAATAACATTGACAAAAGCATTAATAACAGTCCCCGAGATACTATCTCCACCAATAACATAATCTAATTCACAATCTTTAACTTTTCTCATTTTTGACAAGGGTTAGGACTAGTGATGCCTTCAAACACACCAGCCAAGAAAACTACAATGGCACTAATTCCAATCATAGTCCACCCTGATACACCTCCTTTAACTTCTTCTAACTCATAATTTTCAACGTACTTCATTTATCCTCCTTTCCAAATATCAAAAAACATAAAACGAAAACTTATTTTCTTCTGAAAAATAAATACTGAAACACTATCATTTTCCGTATAACTATCTATTTCAACCCCTAAAAAAAGTTGATGATACTCTACGCCTTCTCTTTTAATCATATCTTTATTTAATCTATCAATAGTAAAAGATACTCTTCTACCATCTATTAGAATCCAGTTATTCCGATAAAACCATGATAGTTCACGAGAAGAGACGAGTATCATCACTTGATTTTTTCCAACGTAAACTCCCGAAAGCATCTGATATTTCTTTATAATCGAAACACGAAAAGAAATGATAATACAAACAATAAACAACACCAAGAATAGTCCAAACAAAAAATAAATACTCCCTAGCTTTTCGTAATCTCTATATTTCATGAACACATCCCTTCTCTAATCGATATTTCACATCATATAACATAAGATGTTGCAGTCGATGACTAATCACAATAACCGTCTTTTCTTTTAAATAATGAAATATATTTTTTAAAATAACTCCCTCTTGTTCAATATCAATTTGATGAAATGCCTCATCAAAAATATAAATATCACTATTTTTAAGTAATGCTCTTGCTAGTAATATCTTTTGCCTTTCTCCACTACTAAAATTAAACCCATTTTCTTCAACCATACTTTGTAAGCCAAGTGGCAATTTATCAATAAGAGTATCTAACGCTACTATCTTAATAACTTCTAAAACTCTAACCTCATCTACATCGCGATTAAGTGTAATATTATAATAAAGAGTATTAGAAAACAAAAGCTCACTACCAGTAACATAAGATATTCGATTACGCAAAAGTTCTAAATGCAAATGATTCACATCAATACCACCAATACTGACCATCCCATAATCAACCTCCAAATATCTCATCAAAATCTTTACTAAGCTACTCTTTCCTCCACCTGACTCACCAGTAAGTAATACTTTTTTACCAAAACCAATTACAAGAGAAAAATTAGAAAACAACGCTCTACTTGAATAAGAAAAATTAAGATTAGAAAAAACAATATCCCCCTGTACTCTCATTAATTGATAATAAGAACCACCATCAAAATTTTCTCGAAACAAAGTAAATAAATCTTGAATTCTAGAAATAATAATAGGTATCTGATAACTATCGAAAAAGAAAGTCAAAAAACGTTCACTACAGCCAATTAAATAATGAAATACATGTTGACAGATAAAAAACTGTGGCAAACTAAACCGTTCATGAATAATAAAATAAGCACCCAATCCATAAAAAGACAATAACAACCCATAATAAAAAATCTGTTTCACTATATCTTCATAAACCAAGACTTTTTCCAAAAGATAACCTCGTACCAAGTAAGATTGATATTCCCTTTTTAACTGTTCTAAAAACTCATACTCCAAATGTAACCCTTTAACAGTATCAACATTTTGAAAAGTCTCTACCAACAAAGATTGAACAAAATCACTTTTACTAAGAGTTTTCTTCTTTCGTTTTTTCTTACCACGATAAAGCAAAAATCCCAATCCTAGCGACAAGAAGAAATAAAAAAGAAACAACAAAAACAATCCCCAGTGTATTTGAAATAACAACCAAGAAAAAACAAGAAATACAAAAAAGTCAGTGACGATAGTTGCAAACAACTGTAAGATAAAGTTCTTAACCTTCATAACATCCTGAACTCTCTCCATGACCTCTCCAAGAGTTCTATTTTTAAAAAACAAATATGGAAGTAGAAGAATTTGCCTATAAACATAAAACATTAACTCTTCATCAAATATCATACTAAGTTTTACTAGAAGGAAGTTTTTAATAAATGAAAAACATAAATACATAACATAAAACAATACTACAAACAAAGAAACAGAAAGAATAGATGAAGTTAACTGATAATAAATAGCATGATCAAACAAATATTGGAAATGAAAAGCTGTCGTTACTTGACATAATAAACAAATAATTGATGATATAAAGATAAGTAAGAAAGGGATACGAAATCGTTTAAAAAAATCTCGAACAAAAACGGATAAGGTCTTCTTTTCATAAAAAGTAGGTAAAGACTTATCTAAAGATAAATAAAGAAAATAGCCACTGGAAAGCATTTGAAACTCAGAAAAAGAAACAACCACTTTACCCTTAGCAGGATCCATTAATACTAATAGTTTTTTCTTAACATCCATTTCATACACAACCACAAAATGTTGATACTTCTTCTGATAAATGATATGAGCAATACAAGGAAGTCTACTAGAATCCAACTGCAAAACCTCTCCTTTAACTCCCTCACAAGAAAAACCTAAACTACTAGCAGCATCTGCCAACTGATATAAAGAAACCCCGGACTTCGTCGTACCAGTTAACTCTCTTAAATATTCCTTAGAAACATCTCCACCATAATGACGAATAATCGATAACAAAGAACAAACGCCACAATCTTTACCACCGTCTTGTAACACAACTTTCAAGAATTCTCCCACCTCCAACTATATTATTAGGAAAAAAATGAGAGTTCCGATATAAATTTTAAATTTTTTTACGGAAAAAGTTGCATACCAGAAAAAATTATTGTATAATCTTATTTGTCAGCAAGTTATGTCTGCGTAGCTCAGCTGGATAGAGCAATCGCCTTCTAAGCGATCGGTCAGGCGTTCGAGTCGCCTCGCGGACACCATTTTGAAACAAAGTGAACAATTCGTTCACTTTTTTTGTTTACCAAGAACTATAAAAACGTTAGACTTACCCATCTAACGTTTTATTTTCCATTCATAACATCATCTCTAGATACTTGACCTACATAATTATCATTAACTTCAAACATTACCATACTAACATCATAATTATCAAAAACAGAATAAGAAATACTATATAAAACTTCTTCTAATACTTTATCATTATGATCAAATAAATAATCATTAAAATTTAAAAACAAAACATTTTCCTGTTCATAATAATCTAATAACTCTACATTACTTGATAAAAAACTCATCAAATTAGACTCATAAATATAACTACTAGAAAGTTCATCAATAATAATCTTAATCTTATCTCTATCATCATTTAAATATTTAGTAACAGGAACATAATAATAATCATCATCAACTTCTGATAAATAATAAATAACAACTTTATTAATAGCTTCTCTAGAAGTCAAATCATACTCCTTATTAATACCAATATCCCGAGTCAAAGGACTACTTAGACTCTCATGAGTATTAGGATATTCCTTTAAAACTTCTCCTTCCACTAACAAAATAACACCATTAATATCTCCTAAATCCATAACACTATAAACAATACCTGAAATAATCTGTTTTTCCAAAGAAACATCCATCTCTAAAAACTCTTTTGAAAAATCAATCGTAACCATATCATCCCCACACAAAACATCCAAAACTTTAGTACCCTTAGGGATATAAGGACTTAATCCTTTAGGAAAATAATTTTTTTCATTTACCGTCAACTGATTAATAATCTCTAAAACCTGCATCCGTAAATCATCACTTTCCAGTAATATTCTAGACTTAACTAAATATCCATCATCATTCAGTAAATAAATATTATCAGTAGCTAGTCCCGTAGTAGACTCAATCTCTAAATTAGTCTTTACAGTATAATTATCCTCTAACGAAGGTAGAGAATAAACAAATAAAAAAACAAATAAAGATAATGTCGTAATAAATATTTTACGAATTGCCCTAGATTTAAGCATACTCTTCACCTAAAAAAGTATATGAAAAATCGTACTGATTTAGTACGATTTATAAAGATAACTCATTTAATTTTAATAATTCTACAACCGCTGCAGCTCGACCATTTACTCCCAATTTCTGCATCGTATTAGAAATATGGTTTCTTATTGTCTTCTCACTAATATTAAGTTTATTAGCAATTTCTCTCGTTGTCATATTCTGTATCAACAACTCAAAAATCTCTCTTTCTCTAGCGGTTAATATTCCATTTGCCATATTCGCACCACCTAAAGTATTCTATGTAAATAAAATACTTTGTTGTATGCATTTACCTAAGCTTTCTGAAACTTAACCGTAATATACATCTTTTCTTCATATCCTGCTTGAATAAGTCTCATAATACTATTGGCCAAGCTACTATCATGTTTAGAGGAAACGCAAACAACCGAAACATCTGTATTATCAATTTTGACAAAACTATCCAGTTTTAACTCTTTCTTAATCTGTTTTTCAAATTCCTCTTCCTTACTCTGCAAACTATTTAAATACTTTAACTGTTCATAAGCATTATTTTTCTCTTCACTACTAATCGTATCACTCGTTAATTGCTCCTGTAAATCATCCATCAAGCTTTGTCTTTCTTCTTCCAAACTCACACGCATAGCTGTCAAAGATGAAACCTCTTCTACTGTTTCCTTTACTTCCTCACTCTTTTGTTTGCTCTCTTCTGTAGTTGCTGCCTTGGTAAGTAAATCATTTGGCATAGTAATATAATATACACTAAGTACCAAGATCAAACTAAATAATGTCAAAAACCATAAATTTTGTTTATTTATCATACGGCTCCTCCTTAACTATACTAAATTATATGAACATAAAAAAAGAATATGAAATATTTTCATAATTCCTTTTTATCTATTTCTCACTTGACTATCAACAGAAACCTTTTTATTTTTAATCAAACTACGAAGAACAGGAAACAATCTTTCTCCAGGTTCCAAACTCTCTCTATCATAATGCTCAATACCTTGATCCGTAATAGAACAAATTCCTAAAATACGATAAGGTTTACGCAACTCCTTTTTATTATCTAAAAACCACTTTTCTTGATTGTCACTAACTTCTTTTCCTAAAAATACTACATTACGATAATTTTCTATAATATCAACTAAGTATCCATTACTGGCTAAGTAACTAGCTAAAGTATAGGAATCAACATCCTCATAACCAGAAAAATCTAAATCCTCTTTTTCAATAAACCCTTTTAAGCTTTCAGAATGACCACCAGCACCATTTTCAGTACTATACATCTCTCCATCAGCACTTCCAACAACAAAAACTCCTGTTTTCATACATTTAATAGAATAATCATTCATATAATCTTCCTCCATCTACTCGAATAATAGAATCATTAATATAACTTGCCTTAGAACTTGCCAAGAACACTACAACTTTCGCAACTTCACTAGCCTTTCCAAATCGGTGTAGTAAAATATGCTCTGCTCTTTTTTGAATTTCTTCAATTGACATTTTATCACTTCTTTTTGACTGAATAAATCCAGGACATACACAATTAACTAAAATATGGGGACTAAATTCTCTAGCAAAATTATGAGTAAGAGAAATAATAGAAGCTTGTGTTGCATCATAATCAACAGTCGTTGGATGATAAGTATCAATAGCGTTAGTAGAAGCAATATTAATAATTTTTCCACTACCTCTATCTAACATAACTCTACCTACATACTTACTACATAAATAAGTACCTAAAACATTAATCTCTAACACTCTTTTAAATTGGGAAGCAGACTTATTAAGTAAATCACCGTCTTTACACAAACTAGCATGATTTACCAAGATATCAATTCTACCAAAACTATCCACAATAAAATCAACCATACTCTCTACATCTTCTTCTAAAGAAATATCCGCTTGTACACACAAAACATCAACATCATACTCTTCCCTTAAATGCTCTGCTAGCTTATCAACTCTATCAGCATGATGATGATAATGTAGCACAACATTAACTCCAGATTTCGCAAACTCTTCTGCAATGGCCGCTCCAACATCACCACTAGCCCCAGTAACTAACGCAACAGCTTTTGACATAACACCACTCCATTATTCACTTTGATTAGAAAACTCCGCAACATCATTATTTCTAACAAATGATACCAAACTATCTTTATCATTAATATTTGTAAGATTATAACGAACTTCACCATCTTCAATCACATAAACTGCCGGCAAAGTAATATCATAATCAATTTTTAATTTTTGTAAAACTTCATCATAACTAGATACTTTAACATCAAATCGATAATAACTAACACCAAGTTCATTTAAAGTATCCTCTACCATTGAACAATTAGGACACTTATCACTATCGTTTTGAAAAAACACCACAAAACTTTCCTTCTGATACAAAGCCTGTAAAACTTCATCTACATCATTACCAAATCGATTAAACACCAAGAGAAGTCCTAACACCATAACAAATACGAATACTACGCCACACAAAATCATTTTTTTCTTTAATTCCTGTACTTCTTCATTTTGTCTTTGATACATATATCGATTCTCCTTATACTTCTAATTATACCAAAAAAGAGAAAAAAAGAAAGAGCTTTACACTCTTTCTACCTTAATACATACTTCTTCATCATTCAACTTATCATCAAATTCTAGCTTCTCATCTTCTACTAATTTTTCTCCTAAAACTTCACCCATTACATAATCATAATACTTATCAAGCATAACCTTAATCTTATCGCTACCATGATAAGTAACAACAATATGATCAGTAATAACAAAATCTGCATCTTTTCTTAGACTCTGTACTTTTCTAACAAACTCACGAGCAAGACCTTCTAAAATTAAATCTTCTGTAAGCTCAGTATCAAGTACCACACAAGTACGATTATTACTACTAGAAGCATATCCTTCTTTTTGTTTTAAAGAAATAAGTACCATATCACTAGTCAAAGTAAAGTCAGTACCATCTAAACTAACAACCAATTCATCATTTTGTAGTTTTTGAATTTGTTCATTTGTTAAATGATTTAAAACTTCACTTAATAATTTTACTTTAGGACCAAGTACTTTACCTAATACTTTAAAATTAGGTTTAACAATATATTCTAAGTAACGACTCATATCTTCATTAAATAAAACTTCTTTAACATTTAACTCTTCTTTAATTACTGGTAATAAATCTCCAATAATCATCTCATCACTTTGAGGTAAAATTAAATGAGAAATAGGTTGACGTACTTTAATACCAGCTTCTTCTCTAGCATATCTTCCTAAAGAACAAACATCTCTTACTAAATCCATTCTCTCTTCAACCGCTTCATTAATGAAATCATTGTTTTCTACTGGCATATCTGCAAGATGTACAGATTCTTCATTTGTTAATCTTTGATAAATCTCTTCGGTAATAAATGGAGTAATTGGAGCACATAACTTACATAAAGTAACTAATACTTCATAAGTAGTTAAATAAACACACTTTTTACTTTCTGTTAACTCACTATCCCAGAATCTTCTACGATTACTTCTAATATACCAATTAGATAAATCATCATTCAAGAATGGAACGATTAACTTAGTAACTTTGTTTAAATCATATTCTTGATAAGCATTTTGTACATCACGAACCAAGCGATTTAACTTAGATAAAATCCAACGGTCAATTAATTCACGTTTTTCTACAGGAATATCATATTCTCTTGGATCAATATGATCAGCATTTGCATACATCTCAAAGAAAGAATAAGCATTTCTAAACGTTGAAACATATTTAGAATAAACTTCTTTTACTCCTTCTACATCAAACTTTAATGGAGTCCAAACGGGAGAAGCATACATCATATAAAAGCGAATAGTATCTGCTCCATACTCAGTCATAATCTTAATTGGGTCAATAATATTACCAGTAGATTTACTCATCTTCTTACCATAAGCATCTAACATCATATCATTAACAACAACATTCTTAAAACTACTCTCTCCACTAATCAAAGTAGAAAGTACAAGTAACACATAGAACCATCCACGAGTCTGATCAACCCCTTCAGCAATAAAGTCTGCAGGAAATTGAGATTCAAATAATTCTTTATTTTCAAATGGATAATGGAACTGTGCATAAGGCATCGCACCAGAATCAAACCAAACATCCATAACATCACTAACACGACTCATCGTCTTACCACATTTAGGACACTTAATATGAATACGGTCAACATAAGGACGATGAAGTTCTAAAGAAGAGACATCAACATCTTCTATCGCTTTCTCTTTTAATTCAGCGAGAGATCCAATACTTTCAAAATGACCACAATCACAAGTCCAAATAGGAAGTGGACATCCCCAGTAACGATTTCTAGAAATTCCCCAGTCAATCATATTTTCTAACCAATTATGAAATCTCTTAGTACCAACATAATCTGGATACCAATGAATCTTTTTATTCTGTTTAATAATTTCATCTTTATAAGCAGTAGTCTTAACATACCAAGCAGGTTTTGCATAATAAATTAAAGGTTGCTTACATCTCCAACAATGTGGATAGTCATGTACCATTTTTTGTTTTTTAAACAACTTATCATTTTCTTTTAACCACTTAATAATATCAATTTCAAGATCAGAATCAGTTACTAATCTACCTTCCCATGGACCAGTTATATAGCACCCATCTTTTCCAACAGGATTAACAAATCCAATTCCATTTTCACGACAAACACGATTATCATCTTCACCATAGGCAGGTGCAATATGAACGATACCAGTACCATCACTATCAGTAACATAACTATCAGCTAAAACTTCAAAACAACGTCCTTCTACTTCAACAAAAGGCATTAATTGTTCATATTTAATACCAACCAAGTCACTACCTTTATAAGTCTCAAGAACTTCATAGTCTTCCCCTAAAACGGAATCAGCTAAACTCTTACCTACATAAAAAGTATATCCACGAGAATTTACTTTAACATACTCAAGATCAGGATTTACACAAAGTCCAACATTTGCCATTAAAGTCCAAGGAGTAGTTGTCCATACCAAGAAATATTCATCTTTATCTACTACTTTAAAGGGAACAATAACCGTATTAACACTAACTTCTTTATATCCTTGAGACACTTCATGAGAAGCAAGCTCTGTACCACATCTTGGACAATAAGGAAGTACTTTATTACCATGATAGATTAATCCTTTTTTATTTAACTCATTAACAATCCACCATTCAGACTCAATATAATCATTACTACAAGTAACATATGGATTATCACAATCAATAAACTGACCCATCATATCCGTAACTTTTTTTACTTCATCAATATTACTATCAGTCTCTATCTTACACTCTTCACAAAACTTCTCAAT
Source organism: uncultured Bacilli bacterium (assembly GCA_944358945.1). Lineage (GTDB taxonomy): Bacteria > Bacillota_I > Bacilli_A > RF39 > UBA660 > Faecimonas. Next base: position 6,972 of record CALVSH010000090.1, on the reverse strand, counting down.
ACCAAGTTTTTCAATATCACCCTTATTTTTAAATCCTAACTTCTTCTCAACATTAACCTCAATTGGAAGTCCATGTGTATCAAGACCAATCTTTCTTAAAACTCGATAACCTGACATAGTCTTATATTTACAAAAAGCATCTTTAATCGTTTTCGCAAACACATGATGAATACCAGGTTTTGCATTCGCATAAATTGGTCCATCATAAAAGACAAAATCTTTACAACCTTCTCTATTTTCAATAGTTTTAGTTAAAATATCTTTATCTTTCCATTCTTTAACATACTTGGATTCTACTTCATGAATAGTTCCTTTTTCCAACTTTTTAAATTCCATAAAATCACCCTTTCTAAAAACAAAAAACGAACAACTCAAAGGACGAATTGTTCGTGGTACCACCTTAGTTCATAGATTTCTCTATCTCTAATACTATAACGCGTTACCGTATTTATCTTATCCATAAATCGCAACTTGAAAGTGATCCAAATATTTCTTCATAACTCATTTCCACCAACCATGAGCTCTCTATTTACTCCAAAACATTCCGTCTTTCGCACATGCTTTCCCACTTAATATAGCACATTTTAAATCTAACTGCAATTATTTTTTTGATTTAACAAAAGAAAAATCCTGTTTCAAAAGATAATTAGATAAATCCAAAAACTCTTCGTCATAATGATAATTTTCTTGTCCAAACAACAACATCATCTCAGAAAAACTTTTTCCCTCTTCAATTAAAGAATGAATCCTCTCATCATAAAAACTATCATTACCTTCTTGATTATCTAAATCTACACAACCCTTACTATCATATATTTTAGATTTAAGTTCAAATTGAAATTTATCAACAAAGAAACTAAATCTAGCCTCCTTACTTTCTCTCTCATCAAACTCTAATATCAAATCACGAATTTCATCACCCTGTCTCAAAGGAGAAAGTATAGTAGTAACCGCTTCATGTCCAATAGCCTTTTTCTCCTCACGAGATATATCAAACATCGTCTTATCCCCTATTAAAATCTCCTCCGTCTCATGACAAGCAAGCATCATCATAACCTTTTTAATATCAACATCGACATCATACTCACTCCATACACCTAACGCAAGCATCATAGTTCCATAAATATGTTCCGCAATACTTTCCAATCTATCACTATCTACATGCCAATCAAGAAAGCCCTTACGAATCGTATTTTTTAACTTATCACAATATAAATAAAAATCTATAACATTTCTACTACGAGACTCACCTTCATCAACGACCTTCATATAACCATCACTTGATATAAAATCATGTCCTAAAACATAATTAGATAACTCCAAAAACGCTCCATCATAGTGATAAGCCTGTTGTCCAAATAAAAGCCACATATCAGAAAAACTATTACCGTTTTGAAGTAACTTTTGCACTCTCTTATCATAAAAGATTTCATTATCTTCTTGGTTTTTTAAATCTATTTGTCCTAAACTGTCATGTATCTTGGAATCAATATCACCCTGAAATTTATCAACAAAGAAACTAAATCTAGCCTCCTTACTTTTTCTCTCATCAAACTCCAATATCAAATCACGAATTTGACTACCACGTTTTAAAGGAGCAAGAAGGAAAGAAATAGCCTCATGTCCCTCCAGCAACTTATCACTTCTTGAGATTTCAAATAACGTCTTATCCCCTATTAAAATCTCTTCCATCTCATGACAAGCAAGCATCATCATAACCTTTTCAATATCAATATCGACATCATACTCACTCCATATGCCCAGTGCAAGCATCGAAGTACTATAAATATGTTCCGCAATGCTTTCCAATCTATCACTATCTACATGCCACTTTACCCATCCTGTACGAATCATCTGTGTCAATTTATCACAATATAAATAAAAATCTATAACATTCTTAGCTTTTGACATATCATCAACTCCTGTTACCTAGACTAACATAAATAAAGAAAAAAAACTAGTCCTATTTAGGATCTAGTTCTAAAAGTTCAATCTCTTCAACAACAGCCATCTGTTGCTCCATAATAACTTTAAGCTTTCGTTTAAATATTTTCATATTCTTCTCTAAAGTTTCCGCGTTATTCTCAATTTTCTCAGCTTTTAATAGTGCCTCATTGACAATTCGACTAGCATTATTCTTAGCATCACGGACAATCATATCCCTTTCATCTCTAGCCATTCTCTTAATATTATCGCCTGTCTCCTCAGCTTTAAGAATTGCCGTCTGCAACGTCTTCTCCATATTCTTATAATGTTCAAGTTCCATCTTTAACTCATCCAAAGCTTTCCCTTGAGCTTTACATTTTCTAATAATACCTTCTGTCTGCGCAATGACATCACTAACAAACTGATTTACTTCTTGACGATTATATCCATTAGCTTCGTAACTAAATTTTTCCATATAATCACCTCAGAAAACACGAACTAAAAATCAAAATCATCATCTTTTGTTTTTTTACTACTCTTAGACTTAGTAGGAGCAGCATCATCACTTATTTTACCCTCAACATTAACATTGTTAGGAGTACACAAGAAGATACCTCCTCCAAGTTTTTGCAAATCTCCACCAATAGCATATATAGTACCGCTTAAAAAATCTACAATTCTCTTTGCTTGATCAGGAGTTACACGTTTTAAATTAACGACAACAGCCGTACGACCTTTTAAATAATCAGCAATCTGTTGACTTTCAGAATAAGCTCTTGGCTCAAGTAACATCATCTTGCTGCCAGCAACACCATTTTCTTCATGATACTCTTCACGAGTTGTATTATAAAATTCTTCATCCGTTCCCATATCTTCTGTAATTTCTTCTTCCCCACCGAAAAAAGTTTTTAATTTATCTAAAGCCATATCCTATCCTCCAATTTATCTTAACTAAATATTATTCTATCATATATTTTAAAAAAGGAAAAGTCCAAATTAACCATTTGCCGTAGTTGGACTTGGTTGTATAAAACGATTCTGATTAACAGCAGTACCATTAGGTTGTACTCCTACTCCAACAGCCCCTTGTGACATCGTAGGATTCTGGGCTGGTGTTATATTAACCTGACCTGTTCCCATTCCAGCTGCAACACTCGCAACTCTCTGAGGTTGAACAGTACCTCTCGCAAAATCAACTGTCTGAACTGCCGGAGTTGCCCCAACACCAGGCATTCCCATACCGGAACTAATACCAGGATTTACACCCATTAACACATCCGGATTAACAGCTTTATACCAAACCTCTTTCAAATCTACGTTATTAGAAAGTGGTCTTGGATTTGGAAGATCAATATACATAGAAGTAGGAACTTGAAAAGCACTACCAAACGCAATACAGTTACCTGGTTTCAAATTCTTAAGTTGTAACACAATCTCAGAAGAAACATTAGGAACCATTTCTTTAATATACTTCAAATCCGTAGGATGTAAAGTTCTCAAAATAACAAAGTTCATACACTGAGAAACACAAGTATCAGAAAGTTCACTAGGTCTTTGCGTAATAAGTCCCAAGAACACACCATATTTACGTCCCTCTTTAGAAATACGTTCAAAGATATTATATCCTAATAACTCAACATCACTATCATGTTGTACATAACGATGTGCCTCTTCAATAATAACATGATAAGCCTGACTACCACGAGGTTTCGTAGTACTAGCTTTCAAAAATAACATACGAGACAAAATCTTAGTAATTACTTTAGCCAATCTATCATCAATATAATTGATATTAAAGTTAATAATTTGTGCTCTAGAATTTGTCTGTTGATCAAACATAAGAGTCTCAATATATTGATCTCTTGTTACATATCTAGGATAAGAGAAATAATGTCTATTATCACCAGATGCCAAAGTATGAAGACGAACACTCATAACATTAGCAGTATCAAATACTTTATCACTCTTTAAAATACCTTCACTAATAAGAGCAAACTCCATAGCTTGTTCCAAATCAGCAAGTGTATAAAACTTATTCATATCTGCTTCATTAATTTCTTCTTGCTCTTCTGTAATATATCCACGAATAAATTCTACAACAAGTTCCATCTCTTGCATCTTACCAGTTTTATCAACATAAAGACATTGTTTTAAAGTACGAACATAACCAGGTTGTGCAATAGTACTTTCCAAATTCAACTCACTAGTATTAAATTTTGTAAGTACCGCAATTACTTGGTCACGTATTTTAGTAGAATCATTACCACTTAATAAAATATCTTGTAATGCTCTAGCAATAATATCATTCTTACGTTTAATAACCATAGAAGAACTACCAGTAAGAATTGGTACTAATTTTAAAGTTTTCTCTAAAATTGGCAACTGTGCTGGTGTATTAGCGTCCAACAAAAGTGCCAAATCATCAACATCAAGTAACCATGGTGGAATTCTTAATATTTCACAATCAGGATCCAAGGTATTTGTTGTATATGCTTTATAATGTAATAACGGATTATTCTTATGAATATCACCAAAGGCATGCGTATACTCTCCATAAGCATCAAAGAAAAACAATGCAGAATTAACAGGAGGTTTAGGACTACTAGTATATAACTTCTGCAAAATAGACGCAACCGTACAACTTTTACCAGCACCAGAGTTTCCTAAAATAGAAAAATGGGCATTAAAGAACTCATTAATAGGTACATTAATCTTATACCCTTCATAAACATTACTAGTACCAAAGTTAGTATAACCAAATTCTGTATCTTGTTTTCCAAAAATTAAAGTCAACTCATCCATCGTAATCAATCTAACATTAGACTTAAAAGATGGTTTAGAACTAGATCCAGGAGTAAAGAAATCATTATTAATCTCCCCAACGACATTCGCAATCATTTTCGTTTGATTAACATTCGCAATCTCCGCTACAACCTTCTTACTACTACCATCTTCAAAAACAACATGTAAATTAACTAAATTAGGTTGTTCATTAATATCTATATCTAATTTTATAACAACACTATTATCAATAATCTCTTCTATTTTTCCTAACATAGAAACACCCTCTATTCTATTACTAAGTATAACAAATTCTATAACAAAAAAAAAGTCAAATAAACGACTTTTTCATAATTTTTTAATCAAATCTATCCTTCATATAAACCATGAATTTTTTGTAAATCTAAATCTGATAAATCATCTATCTTCCACTCTCCATCTTCTTTTGTTAAATAAAAAGTAAGAGTATAAGTAGTAGTATCACTAACAGATTTTAATTCTTTTAATTTATAATCAATATAAGCAGCACTTTCTTCTACAGCTTCCTCTACCCCCTCAGTAGCATCTTCTACTACATTATCATTATCAGATTGTTCTTTATCTGCTTCCTTTTCTATTTCATCTTTATGTTGATCATAATATTCCTTAGCTTTCTGAATCGTAGTAGCGTAATCTAAAACTTCAATTTCAACATCAACAGTAGCGTTATCCCCATCAATTTCTTCATTTTCTATTTTATAAGATAAATTTTGATACTGTTTTTCTAAAATAGCTCTATACTCCTCTTTTTGTTCATCACTCATAGATTTATCATCCGCAAGAACCCCATCAAGTTGACTCGTAACATCATCATCCAACCTCTGATATTTTCCTAAAAATTCCTCTACTTTACTAGTAGGAGTTTCCATCGTGTTAGTACAACCTGCCAGTAATAAAAGTAAAAAACCAAGACCTAAAACAACACTTCCAAATTTTTTCATCTTTATCCCTCCTGTTATTAGAATGAACAAAGTAAAAAAATTTATTCTAAAAATTATAATTTTGAAAACAACACCACACTAGCATTATCTCCACCACGGGAAGGAACCATATAATAATCATAACTATATTGTTTTAACTCTTCTGGAATAAATAAATATTGTTCCTCAAAAACAGCTTCTCGTACAATTTTTTTAGAAACATCCCGAATATTTTCACTTCTTAATATACGTTGTAGTTTATTATCAGTTATTAAATCGGTAACACCATCTGTTGTAAGAAGTAAAGTTTGATAACTAGAATTAGGATAAATATAAATATGAGGACGACACATCTCATAAGAAATACCAATACAATTATGGATAATATTACTAGTAGAAAAATATCGTAACCACTCTTTTTTTATAGATCGATATTGATAGTATAACCAAACATCACTATCATCTTCCGTCATTTGCTTAATTTCTCCATTTTTATAAAAATAACATCTAGAATCTCCTAAATGAATCAAAACTGTCTCTTCCAATAGCACTAATGCCAATGTTAAGGTAGTACCAACTTGTCTACTACCATATTTCAAAATAAGTTGTTGGTTACATTCCATAACTAAATTTAATAACTCTTCTCTTAAATGCAATAAATCGGAAAAAAAAGACTGATTTTGCCCTAAGAACCAAGTACCAAATTTTTCTATCACATAATTGGCACAAACATCACCAAAATCTTTTCCACCCATACCATCACAAACAGCTAAAAGTTTTATTCGATCATCTTCTGGATGTACTAAAGCTAAAACAGCGTCTTCATTCTTCTCACGAACAAGGCCTATATTACTTTCTTTATCTAAAATGTATCTATATAATCTATCCATCATATCCCTTCTTTGCAAAAGTTAGTATAACACAATAAGAAAAAAAGAGCAGAAAAAACAAAAAAAGTTTACAGTAACAACTGTAAACTAAAACATTACAAGATATTATCTTTTACGGATTTTCAACTGAGAAGCTTTAATTTCCTGGTCAGTCATAACCCCTTGCCATCTACTCTTCTGCTTAGAGTAAATAGGTAAATCTTGAATGATTTCATCTTTAACTAAATGATAACTAACATTAGGAAAAACAGAATCTATTTGAAAGTTATTAATTTTAGACTTAGGACCTTTCTTCTTAGTTTGAGATAGTTCTACATCCTCAATATCATATTTATTTTCAAGACGTAAAACATCATTATTGTCATATTCTATATTATATTTATCTTCAAGTAATTTAACATCTTCATTATCTACAT
>CALVSH010000089.1 GCA_944358945.1 uncultured Bacilli bacterium | reverse complement strand
TATTTTAAAAGAAGCTTGTGCTAATGTACAGCTTCCTAATTAATATTTTTTACGACTTTTTTGTCTCACATCATTGACAACTACACATGCAATATTAAGGAATAACTACCAAGATAATTGAAAATAGATTATAATAATGCTATAATATAATAAGCAAAGTTCGAGAAAGGAATGAAAAAGCGAGGTTGAACTATGAAGAATATAAAAAATAGTTGGAATAGACTAGTTGAATCTTTAAAAAAGAACTTAAAGCGAATAAAAAAAGAACATCTAATCAGAGAATATGCACAAAATAACGTTTTGTTCTTAGTTTTTGTGATAACCTGCGTAATAAATTCAACGATGCTAAGATTATTCTGTATTAAATCTACAGAAAACTATCTAGCAATAGCTCCCATACTTGCCGATCTAGCAATCGTTACAGTAGTAGGTGGACTAGGTTATTTATTAAAACCCAAGAACAGATTTGGCTATTATTTAGGATTTAGTATTTTCTTTACTGCAATCTGTCTAATTAACTCAATCTACTATACGTATTATACATCCTTTGCCTCTGTCTCAATGTTATCTCTAACACAATATGTAGGAGATGTAGGAGATGCCGTGGTAGGACAAGTAATGCAATTTAAAGACTTTTTATATTTAATTGGACCAATTGCTTTAATACTAGTAAATTCCAAATTAAAAAAGAAAAATTATTATAAAAAAGTAGAAATAAAATCAGAAAGAAAGAAAAAGACAATTAAAACAGTTTCCGTTGGAGCAGTAATTGCCCTTATCTTCTTATTTACTTTGACTCCAACAGATATTTCTAGATTAATCAAACAATGGAACCGTGAATATATCGTTATGAAATATGGTATTTATATCTATCAGGCAAACGATGTAATTGCTTCAATCCAGCCAAAGATTAACTCATTATTTGGATATGACCAAGCCAAAAAGAATTTTAACGATTATTTTACAGATACAGAAAAACACCAAGATAATGAATATACCAATATCTTTGAAGGAAAGAATGTAATTGTAATTCATGGAGAAAGTTTACAAACAAACTTAATGGATTTATCATTTAATGGAGAAGAAGTAACCCCTAATTTAAATAAGTTAGCGTCTGAAGGAATGTTCTTTTCAAACTTCTATTCACCAGTAAGTGTAGGAACTAGTAGTGATGCTGAGTTAATGTTTAACACATCTCTTCTACCAACTCAATCAGGGACAGCTTTTGTATCTTATTCAGATAGAACCTATAATGCAACACCAGGATTACTAAAAGAAAAAGGTTATTATACATTCAGTATGCATGGAAACAACGCTGATTTCTGGAATAGAAGAAACATGCATAAGAGTCTAGGTTACGATAGATTCTATAGTAAGGAAGACTATGATGTAACAGAAGAAAATACAGTAGGATTAGGAATAAATGATTATGCATTCTTTAATCAATCAGTAGATAAAATTACAAAAATTGCTGAAAAACATGACAAATGGTATGGCTTACTAATGATGTTATCAAATCATACACCATTTGCCGAAGTAGATAAATATGGAGATTTCCCAGTAGATATAAAAGAAACAGTAACAAACCCAGATGGAACAACCGAAGAAGTATCTTACCCATATATGGAAGGAACCAAATTAGGAAACTACTTTAAATCAGCTCATTATGCCGATGGAGCAATCGGAGAATTAATGGAAAGATTGGATGAAGAAGGTCTATTAGAAAATACTGTTGTAGTTATCTATGGAGACCATGATGCCAAACTACCAAGATCAGATTATAATCGTCTATATAATTACGATAAACAGACAGATTCCACTTTAGATGAAGATGATCCAAATCATAAAGAGTATGATTCATATCAATATGAACTTGGTAGAAAAGTACCACTTATTATCTGGACAAAAGATATGAAAGGAACAAAACTAAACAAAGAATACACCAATGTAATGAGTATGTACGATGTGGAGCCAACATTAGGAAATATGTTTGGATATTCTAATGAATACGCTCTAGGTCATGATATCTTTGATATTAAAGATGAAAATATTGTAGTATTCCCTAATGGTAACTGGTTAACCAATGATGTTTATTATAATAGTCAAAAAGGAGAATATCTATCACTTAACAATCAAGCAATCAGTGAAGAAGAAATTGAAAAGAATAATGAGTATGCTACCAAACTGTTAGATATATCCAATGAAATAATTGTATTTGACTTATTAAAAGAAGATCAGACAGATGAAAATAGAGTAATAGAAACTCAGCAGAAAGGAACCTAGTTTATGAAATTGAAAAAAAAGCCAAAAAGAATTTTAATTACAATCATAGTATTAGTATGTCTTGCCGCAATCGCTTTTGTTGGATATAACATTTTCTTCAAAAAACCAGATGTAAAAGAAGCAAAAGTATTAAAAACGATTGAAAAATATGGATACACTCTAAAAGATAATAAAACTAAGAGATATCAAGAAATGTTTGAAGAATTAGATAAAATATTAAAAAAAGATCCAGTAGATGAAGAAGAATATGTAAGAAAGCTAACAGAAATGGTTATCTATGATTTCTATAGTTTAAATGATAAAAGTGCAAAAACAGATGTAGGTGGAACAGATTTCATCTATAGTACATCTCTAAACAATTTTCTTGAAAATGCTGGAGATACATATTATAAATATGTAGAAAGTAACATCTATGGAAATAGAAAACAAGATTTACCAGTAGTAGATGAAATAAATATTGAAAGTGTAGAACAAATAGAATTTGCGTATGGAGATACATCAGATCCTGAAGCATATGAAGTAAAAGTTTCATGGACTTATACAGACAGTGCATTTGATGATTATCAAAATGAGGCAACATTAACGTTTATTCATGAAGATTTCAAGCTTTCTCTAGCAGAATTAAAATAGAAGCATTGCTTCTATTTTCTTTTTTTATTATAATAAATATGGTGATAGTTATGCCATATGGATATGATAATTATGATTTCAGAAATGCTATAGGAATGATTTTAGACAATCTTACAGGAATAGATGCAATCCCTCCAGAAGAACTACCTAAGATATCCAACAACTTAGAAGACCAAGGAAAGTTAATAGAAGAATTTTTCTTTTCACTAAACCAAGATTTATATGAAGACGCAAAGAAGATATTAAAGGAAAAAATAGACAAGATAAACTTTATAGAAAGAGGACCAAGTAGTCCAGCTTCTGTAGTGTTTCCTGACTTTACAGGAACAATTTACTATGAAGATAATATTCGCTCATTATATACACTAGCACACGAAATGATCCACTTAATTGGTCATATGAGAGGAAAAGGTAATGATAATTTTGCTGAGATAGAATCATTTATAGTAGAAAATGCTTTAGGAAAGTTTTTAGAGGAAAAGAATCTAATAGAGGAAAAAGAAAGACAAAATCAAGAAGAAGTCCACCATAATATCTCTATACATGCCTGCAATCTAGCAGAAGAAGAGTATGCCTATTATAGTAATTATCAAATCATAAATGATCTACCATGTGAACAACAAGAAGCAACTAGTTTAAAGAATCAAATCAGGTTTATATATGGAGATGTGATTTCAACCATAGTAACTAAGGACAAAACAACATATGAAATAGGAAATATATTAAATGATTATCTAAATAGTAAACAAAATTTAAATTCTGAACAGGAACTAGTTAGTTTCTTTGGAATAAAAGGTAACATTCAAACAATCGTAGAAAACTACATAGATATAGTGAAAACAACTAGAGAAAATGAAATATCAATAAAAGAAGAATATAGGAGGTAAATAATGTTATTGATTGAATATCCAAAATGCTCAACATGTAAAAAAGCTAAAAAGTATTTAGAAGAAAACAATATCAAGTTTACTGATAGAAACATCATAACAGAAACACCAACTAAAGAAGAGTTAAAAGAATGGTTAAATAAATATGATATATCTATAAATAAACTATATAATACAAGTGGAATGAAATATAGAGAGTCAAATCTAAAGGAAAAAAGACAAACATTATCATTAGATGAACAGTTATCACTATTATCATCTGATGGTATGTTAATAAAAAGACCCATTCTAATCACTGAAAAAGCCATGTTAACAGGCTTTAGAGAACAAGAATGGAAGAAAGTATTAGAGGAGGAATAAAATGAAAGAATTAATATTAAAAAGATGTAAAAAATGTGGAGCGCTAGTAAAAGTTTTAGAAGAAGGTAGCGGAAAATATATTTGCTGCGGTGAAGAAATGGAAATTGTAAAACCAAATAGTGTAGATGCAGCATTTGAAAAACATGTGCCAACTTATGAAAAAGTAGGGGACAATATTCATATTAAAGTAGACCATGTAATGGAAGAAGACCATTATATTGAGTGGATTTTAGTAAAAACAGAAAAAGAGAATAGAGAAGTTATACTAAATCCAAAAGATACACCAGAAATGGTAGTACCATATGAAAAAGGAGCACTTATTTATTCATATTGTAATAAACATGGACTATGGAAAACGGTGGTAGAATAATGAATAAATTAGCATTAAATGACTTATCTTATGGCATGTTTGTAATCACCACGAGAAAAGAAAATAAAAATGTAGGCTGTTTTATTAACACAGTAATGCAACTTACATCAAACAATCCAATCATTGCGGTTAGTCTAAATAAAGAAAACTACACCAATGAGGTCCTACAAGAGACAAGAAAATGTGCCATTTCTATTTTATCAGAGAAAGCTAATCCAGAAGTAATTTCAAAATTTGGATACTTCTCATCTAGGGAAATCAATAAATTTGAAGATAGAAATTATCAAAATATAAGTGAATTACCAGTTATTGTTGAAGACATATGTGGATACATAATTGGTGAAGTTATTCGTGTAATAGATGTAGAAACACATGATATTTTTCTAATTCGATTAAAACAAGCAGAAAAAGTATCAGAAGAAACTCCAATGACATATAAATATTATCATGAAAATCTAAAAGGAAAAGCTCCAGAAAAAG
>CALVSH010000088.1 GCA_944358945.1 uncultured Bacilli bacterium | reverse complement strand
TTATACACAACTGTTTCTATGGTGGATGAATGATATTAGATTGCAAGAAGATGTCAATCTATCAAAAGAAGAAAAAGAAGCAATAGCCTCATCAGAAAACGGAAAAATAGTAGCAGAAAAAATTGACGAATATGAAAGATATTGGGCTAGTGATTATGATACCCCACCAACTTTAGAAAACATCGATATGTCAAATGTTACTTATCATGTAACAAATGACTACATAGAAACCAGTCTAATCACTCCGGATTGTACAAATGACTATGCATTTTTATTTACAAATTATATTGTAGAAACTACATCTCCTGTTATCGTGGTAGATGAAGATGGTAAAGAAAGAGATGAGTTTTCACGAGGAGAAGGATTTAAACTAAGAATTCCAATATCAGAGATCAACAATAATCAAATAAACTTTTCCGCAACAGTAATAGGTCAAGAAACTTTAAATTTCTGGGGAACGTATATCTTAGACAACACCACGACAACCTATGAAATGGTATCACCTTTATATATGATTAACTGCGAACAAGAAGAAACAGAAGAATTCTTTCTTCCGCAAGAAATTTCTAACTCTATCGAAGTAGGAACCGTAAATATCAAAGTAGTAGATGCCCAGACTAAAGAAGGTCTATCAGATGCCGAAGTAGTAATTATAGATTCTAAAGGAAATGAAATTTATCGCTATCGTACTACTTCAGATACCCTAACAGTAACCCTTCCAATAGGAGACTACATCATAAGACAAACAGTAACTCCACCAAACTATGAAGCAAAAACTATAGAACAAAGAGTATCTGTTACAACCTCTGGAACGAACGAAGTAGTCTTAGAAAATATTCAACTAGTAACTATACCAGATACCCTAAAAACAACCACAACAATCACTATTCTAGGAACCATCATTATCCTACTAGGTGCAGGAATAATCCTATATGTAAAAAGAAACAAAACGAAGAACTAGACGATACCTAGTTCTTTTCAATTGACAAAAATTGTCTTGATAGGTATGATTGATATATAGGATATAAGACAAGGAGTAGTGGAGAGATATGAGACGTTGCCCAAATTGTAATGCAGAACTACATGAACGAGAAAAAGTTTGTAGAAACTGTGGAGCATTTTTAGATGATAACATTGTATTAGAAGAACAAACAGAAAAAAAAGAAAAAAAGAAACCAAGTATTCCCAAAAGAATATATAAAATGCAACACCCATTATTATTACTAATAATCGCAATAATCATCCATTTAACAAAGATGATAGTTAACAACTTACAATTTACGATACCAAGAGCACGACTAATACGCATCCTTAACAATCTAGAAATCGCAACACTTATTTTAATAATACCAGTATTTATCATCGCTTTTATAAAATTTATAAGAAATAAAACACCAAAAAACCAAATGACACCTCATGAAATATTAATATCAAATGCTTCACTAGCAGAACAAAGAAGAATGGCCTATATAGGAAAAAACTATGTAAAGATATCCAAGAAAAAGTTTTCTTTCGCCGCTTTTCTATTAAACTGGATCTACTTATTTTATAGAAAAAGATATATACTAGGAACAATACAACTACTAATCATACTAACTATATATGTAATAGCTCAATATAACAGTTTCATGTATATTGTCTTAGGTGTATTTATATTAATAACTGCAATTTTGAATGGTTTCTTCTTTAATAAAATGTATGTAAAAATAGTAACTAAGAAAACCAAGAAAATAAAAAACAAAAAATATAAACTAACAAGCCTAGAATTTATAGAACTATGTCAAAGAAAAGGTGGAACCAACTTTTTTATCACTGCCATAATGATTGTAATCTTTGCTTTATTTATATTAATAATTCCAGTAACTAGATTACCAATTATTAATATAAGTACAAAACCTAAAGAAGAAATATCAGAACAAGAACAAAAACAAATGTTATGCAAATCATATGCACAATCAATTTATACAAGTTATAGTAAACAAAATATTTCTATATCATTTATTGGTTGTGATATGTCTGATAATCAATCAGTAATGATTGAAGTATATAATGAAACAACTTCATATATTGCGAAATATAAAATCAACAGTCAAGAAACTCTAAATTTAATAGAATCTACTACGGATTTAGAGTCATTAAGACAAAAACAATCTCAGGGAATTTTAACCGAAGAAGAACAACAATCTTTAACAGAAAAAGAACAACTAGAAAAAGAATTCCAGGACTTTGACAAGAATGCAAAAGAAAATAAAGACCTAATAGAAATAGATATTAAGGACTTAGATTAGAAAATTATAGAGTGAAACTATAGTTTTTTTTGATTATGAACTATGCTATAATAGATACAAAAAAAAGACCCAATAAAAACAGGAGGTACCACGTGAAATTAATCATAAAAAACTTAACAAAAAGTTATGGAGAAAAAACTGTACTAGAAGATATAGACTTTACTTTTGAAGAGGGAAAAATATATGGACTAATTGGTCGAAATGGAGCCGGAAAAACTACACTATTTAACTGTATCAACGAAGATATAGAAATAGATAAAGGACAATTTATCTTATCAGATGAATATGGAGATAACAAACTAAAAACCGAAGATATCGGCTATGTCATATCAACACCTACTGTACCAGAATTTCTAACGGGAAAAGAATTTCTAACTTTTTTCCTAGAAATCAACAAAGATAGAATAAAAGAAGAAAAAACAATAGATGAATATTTTAATTTAGTAAAAATAAGTAAAGAAGACCAAGACAAACTATTAAAAGAATATTCTCACGGTATGAAAAACAAAATGCAGATGTTAATAAATTTCATTGCCAATCCCAAGGTATTATTGTTAGATGAACCACTAACTTCACTAGATATTGTAGTCCAAGAAGAAATGAAACAAGTATTAAAGAGTATGAAAAAAGACCATATTTTAATATTTTCTACCCATATACTAGAACTTGCCTTAGATTTATGTGATGAAATAGTAATATTAAACAACAAAAAGCTAGAATTAATAGAGAAGAAAAACCTAAATACCAAAAAATATAAAGATAAAATTATCGAAAGCTTAAAGGAAGAGTCAAATGCTTAATACTATAAGAATGTCTTTTAAAATTGATACAACGTATGCAATTAATTCCTTTATTTACAGCCTAAAACGTTTACCAATTTTTAAAGACTTGTTTCCAGGAGATGGTCTATATAAAAGTAAAAAGGCCAAATCTATTATTCGTATATTAGGTTTTATTCTTTCCAGTGCAAGATTATTATTCTTTAAACTATTATATTTTGCGACTATCTATTTTCTAGCAACTTATATAAATCCTAAAAACATCACAGAAACAACCCTACATATCTACTTTTTCTTTACTGTTATAGGAATGTTTATTAATAACAAAATATTATCCACTAGTACCAAGAAATACTTCTCAATTATTTTATTCAACATGGATGCAAAACAATTTATGAAATCAAGTCTTTTTCAAGACATTATCATAAACTTTATAACGCATACCATAGGACTATATTTATTAGTAAAAACTCCAATAGTAATTCTATTTACCATATTTGGTATCCTAGTAAGACTAATAGGAGAAAGAATTAATCTATATCACTATAACAAATATAAAATATCAATTCCTTATAATTATCCTATTTATTGGACTGTTGTCATATTAGGATTAGCACTATGTTTATTACCAATTATAAACATAACCATATCATCAAAAATAGTCATGATATTAAATATCATTCTACTACCAATTGCTTACTTATCTTATCGAAGTCTAATGAAAGTAGATAACTACAAACTAATCTATAAAAAACTAAATACCAAAGTAAGAGCTTTAAATAGTAATCAATCAAAAGACTATACAAGACAAGCTATGATGGATATAAAAGAAAAAGATAAAGAAATATCTGCTAAAAAGTTAAAAGGCAAAAAAGGATATGACTTATTTAACACTATCTTTTTTGAACGTCATAAAGAAATATTATTACGTAGTGCCAAGTGGTATGCCTTAGTTTCTTTAATAGTAATTATAATAACAGTAATCATTACTCAATTATCCCCAGAATTAAAACAAAGTCTAAACAACTTTTTACTAAATAATATTGCCTGGTTTGTAATTGTAATGTACTTTATCAATCGTGGTGCCATCATTACTCAGGCTATGTTTTATAACTGTGATCATTCTATGTTAACATTTAATTTTTATAGAAATCCTAAAGTGATTTTAAATGTCTTTAAAACAAGAGTATTAACGGTTTCTAAAGTAAATTTAATTCCAGCCATTATTATTGCGATAGGTCTACCTATTTTACTATATTTAACAGGAGGAACATCAAATAGTATAGATTATATCTCAATACCAATATTTATTATCTCTTTAAGTATCTTTTTCTCTATTCACTATTTAGTAATTTATTACTTATTTCAACCATATGATAAAAATATGGCTATGAAAAGTTTAACATATTCTCTAATATCAATGGCAACTTATATTGTTGCTTACTCATTCACAGACTTTAAAGCATCAACAACAACTTTTTCTATATTAGCTATCATCGCAACAATTGTTTATAGTATTGTTGCTCTAGCGGTTGTCTACAAAAAAGCACCTACAACCTTCAAAATAAAATAGAAGGCTAGGTGCTTTTTAATAGTCTTAATTTACCTTAATAGTACGAGATGTAAGATGAGACCATTATTATTACAAAAAAGAGACTTACAACGATTCATATAATTTTAAAATTAGAAGATATTGCTGGATAGTTATCTAGAATAAACAAAAAAATAATCATAAAATATAAAGAGGGGGCATTATAACATGTCCCTTTTTCACTATTTCGACAAAAATTGACAAGAGATGAGAAATAAGCTACAATTATAATGTTACAAAAAACAATGAGGTGACGAATTTGAAAAGAGGTAAATTAATCAGCTCCGTTTTAGCAACACTGGGAATTATTATGATATCTATTGCATTTGTAATAGATTCAAATGAAAATACATCTCTACAAGAGGAAAAAGTAGAAACAAAAAACACAGCCATTCAACTAAAAAGTATGGCTACATCAGCTAATCAAATTATAAATACCGAAGAAGAAAAAAAGGAAGCAGAAATCATTCCAATTGAAATGGAAGTAGCTCCTGCATCTGTTATTATTCCTCCAAGAATTGAAGTCTATGAAGGAATGACAATTGATGAATTAGCTGCTAAATTAAATAGAAATTTAGGAACAGGGTATATTGCTGGAAAAGGTTATCTAATAGCCAGTCAATGTATTGAAAAAGGAGTAGATCCATACGTTGCAGTTGCTATCATGTTACATGAAACAGGTTGTAGCTACAACTGTTCTAATTTAGTAAGAACATGTAACAATGTCGGAGGGCAAAAAGGTTCTCCTGGATGTAATGGTGGATCATACAAAGCATATGCAACCCTAGATGATGGTATTATAGGATTTATCAACAACCTACAAAAAAACTATTATTCAAAAGGGTTAAATACAATTGAAGCAATTGCTCCAAAATATGCTGCATCATCAGCATGGCCAGCTAAGATAAGACAATACGTAGAACAAATTAGAGCAAATTAAAAGACTATTACAAACTGACTAACTCAGTCTGTTAATAGTCCTTTTTTTATGTTTTACACTTGTTTTAAAACTATCTATACTTATAATTTCTAGCTTTCTCCGTAGAAATATTTAAAATAATACCTACTAAAATCATATAAGAAAGCAAACTAGAACCACCATAAGAAATAAATGGCAACGTAATACCAGTAATAGGGAGTAGACCAATCGTCATTCCAATATTTTGTATTTGTTGGAATAAAAGCATCCCTAAAATACCAGCTAAGATATACTTATCAGTATCTACTAATTTTCTTTTTGCTAGTAATACAATCTGTGTATCAAAATAAATAATGATACCTAGTAATACTAAAACTCCTAAAAAACCAAAGTTAGAAGCATAAACAGCAAAGATAAAATCAGTAGAAGACTCTGGAAAATAAATAGGTGTTTGATTAAATCCATGACCAAATAACCCTGCTGACCCAATGGCTGCTAAAGCATTTTCAAGTTGTAATCCCGTACCACTTTGCCAATTAAAAATACGTTCAAATCGATAAAATAAATCAGTACCAAATAACTGAATAAATAAATCTTGTTCAAAAAAATAAATTCCAAAAACTGTACCAATAATCAACAATAGAATACCAAAACCAATTAAGAACCATCGAATACGAATACCAGATGCAAACATCATACAAAAATAAATAATTAAATAAATAATGACAGCACCTGTATCAGGTTGTAAAAAGGTTAAAACAGAAGGAATCAATACAATAACTAAGGTTTTTAAGATAAAAATAAACTCCTGCTTCAAACTAGGATTTTTATAATCACTTCTAAAATTATGAATCATAGTAGCTAACATCAACATAATAAATATCTTCATAAGCTCACTAGGTTGAATACTACCAATACCAGGTATCGTAAACCAACATTTACTATTATTAACAGGTTCTGCAAAAAGTAACAATCCCACTAATAAAATATTCCCCAGGATATACAAAAAAACAGTATGCCGATATAAATATTCATTTTTCATATGAATTAAAAAGGCTACTAAAATGGCACCAATAAAATACCATAATCCTTGCTTTAAAGCCAAATTACCTAGCTCACTAGAAGTATAAGTTAAAGCACTATAAATAGTAACAATACTAATAATAGCCATAAAACAAATAGGAATTAAAATCTTTTTATTTAGTCTTTTTACAGTCATAATAATCTCCTCGCTATATATTATACCAAAAATGTGCAAGTTTTATATCTAAAAAACATAAAATATCACGAAGGAGAGATATTTTATGAAAAAATTACCTGAACTTTACAAAAACTTAAATACCAAACTCATCGATAACAACAAAAAAGTATATTATATGAAAGAAGATAGAAGTGTAAACACAACTTCAGTAGAAGACGAGTTAAATAGTATTTTTAACAGTCTTGGATATTCTTATAATATACCAGTAGAATTAGTTACAAAAACAAGTACATATCATACTAGTTTAGTTGCGAAAACAAAAGAGAATGTATTAACAATTGATAATCAAACAATCCCTATAAGAGATATTGTAAGAATCACTAGAACATAATATTTTATCAACAACAATAAATCATCTATAAAAACTTATTTTAGCCACTTAAAAAGACAGAAATCAAATCTGTCTTTTGTTAGCATAAATCTATAAATGTATCTGGAAGGCAACGTAATGCTCCAACACATTCTAAGTTGATAGTGAAGAACTCTGAAGTACCAAGGTATCTATTAGTAGCCGTATCTAAATATAAAATACGACATGTACAACAACAATCATCAATGGCTTCAATACGGAATACATCAGAAGTAGAAGTTTGATTATTTGTTGTAAAAGAGAAAGTCCAAGGAGTACCAGTACAACAATTATAAAGCATAATAGGACGAGTATTGTAGCAAATGGTGTTGCATATTGGACCTAAGTAAGGCTTATCACATCCACTATAATTTTCATTATCATAATCTTGTCTTTGAAGTAATAATATTTTCTTCAAAATATCCGCAAGGCAACCACAATCTTTATTTGTATCTTGACAACTCATATCATCTCCTCCTTTCTATAAACAGGTGATAGAAGTATCAGGAAAACAGCGAATAACACAAAAACACTTAGCAGAAATTGTAACAAATTCTCCAGTTGCAGAAAATTAGGGCTAGTACCACTTAAAGCTTGTAATACAACACAATCATTTTCTACTTTTTCTACACGAAACACAGTATAATTATTAACACTAAAAATACTACCATCTTTTTTGTACAAAGAAATAGGACGAGTATTATAGCAAACACTACTAGCAGTAGGACCTAAATAAGGCTTATCACAACCAAATTCAAAAGAACAATCATTAGAAGAATTCCTCTGAAGTAAATCAATGACCTTCAACAGATTCAGAATACAATTATTACATCTCATGTAACCACCTCTTAATCTTTATCTAATATAAAGTATTCCAAAATTAACAAATGGTGTTTATATATACCCATAAAATACTATGTCAAAAACTAGTAAAAAATGTTAAAGATTGTAAACTTACTTGACGAAAATAACACTCAATCACTATAATTAGCTTATAAGAATATAGAGGGAAAAATATTCTTAACTATTTAGGAGGTGAAAGAATGTCAGTTATTCACGTAGATGAAGCATCATTAAATGACTTAAAACAAGCTTTACAAACAGCAGGTGAATCATACAAAAGTAATTTAGCTAGATTAACAAATCTAATTAATGAAATTACAAGAGGAGATATTCAGGGTGATTTAGCTACTGAATTATTAACAAAATTTCAAGCAAAAGAAACAGTTTTAAACAAATTAGCTGAAACAATTGATGAAGCTGCTGAGTATATGGGAATGCAAACTACAAAGTTTGGAGATTTAATATCAAGTACAAAAGCAGGAATGCATTAATTTAAAAGGAGGGTAAACATATATGAATATTACAATTAATCCAGGTGCCGCAACCGATGACGCTGCGCAAATTGATAGTATTGTTTCACAAATAGAAGAAGATATGCAAGTATTAGATGCTGCTATCAAAAGAAATATTCCAGATGGAGTACAAACTACTTGGTCTGAAACAGTAAAAGCAAACTGGGAATCATACTATAGTGCTGATGTACCAGCCGCTATGGAAGATATGAAATTATCTGCTGCTAACTTACGTCTTGCAGTAGAACAAGCTTTAAGTTATGACCAAGAAAGATAATATACATTGCTAAATGCAATGTATAGTAAATAGAAAAAACATTTTTCTATTTACTATGCATTACATAAAAAGGGAGAGTGAGTAAATGGCAGCAAAAACAGTAAAAGTAAAAATTAGTGTCTTGCCAAAAAAATACGCAGGCTATGATGAAAAGGACAAAGAAATCGTCAGACTTCAAGCACGCGACGTGAATGAGTTTTTAGATATTGCTGGTGTGGAAGCACAATTAAATAATATTAATACAACCATAGAAACCGAAATTAATAATATTTGTAAAAAATTAAAGAATATTATTACGAATAATTCAAAGGATGATTATGTAGATATTAATGCTTTAGTTATAGAAGGAACAAATATGTCTGGTGTTTTAGAAGATATAATAACTGAATTAAAAAGTTTACCTGAACAAATGCAGGATAGTTTGTCAGATATTCCTAAGAAAGTGGGTAAAAAAATTGATGAAATACAAACGGATTTAAATAACAGAGCAAAAGAAGAAGTGAGTAACACAAAAAGTGTTGTAACGGTAAGAGAAATATAAAAGGCAAGGAGGAAATAAAATGGGATTTATGGAATGGTTAACTGGGCGACAATCAGAAGAAAAAACTATAGTTGCTCATCCCAAAAAGGCAAGAAATCTTGCGGAGAAAATTAGAACATTAGAGGAAGTTGAAAATGCATCTAATGGGATAAAAGAAGCTATTAATCAATTAAATAACGTAGCAGGTTTTGCCGATTATGTAGGAACTATAGATGTTACTGGCTTTGATGAACTCTTTGAAAATATTCAAGGTGTTTTAAAAGAAGTTGGTGATGCGATAGATACTAAAATAGTTGAAATTGAAGAATATGATGAAGCATCATTTTTAGAAAAAGCAGGAAGTACAGTAAGTATGGCTGCCACAAAATTTTTTGAAGGTGGCTTTTCGATTTTTGAAGGCCTTGGAGATGGAGTTGTTAGTATAGCTGGATGGCTTGCACCTGAAGACAGTGGTTTCGAAACTTGGTGTGAAGACTTTGTTAGTGCTAATTGGTCACATGATTTATTTAATTTTTACTACAATAGTGATTTTGCCAAAAAAAGTGCATTTAAAGAAGACAGTGGTCTATCCAGTGCTTTTAAACTTGGAGGACAAGTAACTGGATATTATATAATTGGTGGATATTTTACAAGATTAGGAACAAGTACTATAAATACTTCTAGTAATGTTCTTAAATCGTTAGGAAAACTAGCTAATACATCAACACGAGCAAATACTACACTAGCAACAGTAACAGGTATTGGAAGTGGAACAGAATCAGGAATACAACAAGGATTATCTATTAATGATGCAGTTACACGAAAAGGTTTAGGTCAAGGTTTACTTCAAGGTATGCTTGCCTATGGTGCCGGAAAGTATGGTGAATATAAAACTAGCAAAAATATCCTAAAAAATAACGAAACAGCCAAAACTAATTTTAATGATGCCCAGGATGAAATGCTGGAAGTATTTCAAAAATACGATAGATGGTCTCCTGAATATCAACAAGCTCTTGATAAGTTGAAAACATCAGGAGAAAAAGTAAGTTCAATAGAATCACAACCAACTATTGAAGTTCAAGGGTATACAAACCAATTACAGAAATTAGGAGAAAACATCAGCGTAAAAACACTTGCTGGTAATACAAAAAATCTTGTACTATCCGGTGCAACAAAAGTAAAACAGGTATTTAGACATCCAATCAATACAACAAAAAATGTAGTATCAACAGCAAAAGATACACTAAGTAGTGTAGGAGACACAGTTAAAAACACGGTTTCCCATCCAATTAACACAACAAAAAATGCAATTAATACAAGTGTTAACTTTACCAAAAATGCCGTAGGAACAGCTACGAATGTTTTGAAGAATGTCCCATCAGCAGTTAGTAATTTTTCTGGAGATGCCGGTATACCACAAGCGGTAGCACCAGTATTAAATGCAATAGGTAATGAGATAGGAGAAAGTAGTGCTACAACAGCATTTTCTCCTGATGATATAACAGTTTCAAAGGTAGAATTAACAGAAGCTACTCCACAACAAGTTACCAATAATCCTGTAAATCCAACTAATAATCCCCCTAGTGGAGATGGAAACGCAGATGGTAATGGAGGAAATACTGATAATTCAGTAACTAATGTAAATGGAACAACAGGAAATTATCAATTTAGAACTGCAAGTGATGTAACTCCACAAACCCCAGCAGAACAAACGCCTCATGTAGAAGAAATAACACCAAATCCACCAACAAATGATACAACCCAAACACCTGACACACCTATAACCGAACTTCCAGAAGACACTCCATCAGACAATAACACAACTGTTACCCCACCAACAAATGATGCAACAAACGGTAATACAAATAATACAACACCAATCGAACCAAGTACTCCACAAAATAACAACCCAGTTGCACCAAGTGTTCCAGAAAGTAGTACGTCAACTGGTGGAGGAAGTTACCAACAACCTAATTCATATACTCCTAACTATAATACAGGAGGATTTAGTAATACTTCTCCACAGGCAGGACCAGACAACACATTATCACTTGAGGACAGTGGAGTAGAAGTAATAGACGAAGGAACTACTATAGGAGAAACAGAAACTTCTAGTACTGACACTGGTCAAGAATTAGATGTAATAAGTATTGATAGACCATCTAACTCATCAACTTCATCCGAATCAAGTAGCACAGGTGGAAGTGTAATACCAACTGCCTTAGGAGTAGGAGCAGCCGCAGCAGCAGGTGTTGCAGGAGTTCACTATATTAAGAAAAAAACAGATAATAAAGATGATGAATATTATGAAGACGAAGAAGAACAAAATTCATTCTTAGGTGATTATAGTCAAAATGATAGTTCTCAAGATGACGGTTTTAGTAATGAAAAATACCGAGCAGGAACAGTAAATCAGCTAGTATTAGATGATAGTCCTGATGTAATAATAAATGAGGATAATGATATTATTGCCCCAAAAAATAATGAATTAGAATAGGAGGAAAATAAAATGGACGAAAAAAAAGATATACAAATACCAGAAAGATTTTTACCAATCGGAACAGTAGTACTGTTAAAAGGTGGAAAAAAAGAATTAATGATTACCAATTATTGTATTGTACCAGCAGAAAATGTTTATGATAAAAATGGAAAAGTAGAAAAGCCAGCAGATATGTATGATTATGGAGCTTGCTTTTACCCAGAAGGAATGGTACGTACTAATCAAATTTTTGGATTTAATCACAATCAAATTGATAAAATATGTCATATGGGATATCAAACTGAGGATTATAAAAAATTATCTATTGTATTAAATGGAGGATTAGATTTATACAAAAAAGACCAAGAAAACAAAGCAAAGAACAATACAGATAATACAAATTAAAAAAAGGCAAAGGCAACTTTGTCTTTTTTATATATGTTCTATATAATTGTATTAGATTATAATCGTGTCTGTTAAATACAATGTCAAAAGTGTAAACTAACTTGCATAAATCAAAAAATAAATCTATAATAAAGTTATAAGAATATAAAAGGGTAGAAATATTCTTAATAAAATAGGAGGTGAAAGAATGGCAGACGGATTATCATTCTCATTAGAAGATATGAGAGTATTAGCAAGTGATGTTGCCACTCAAGAAAAACAATTTAAAGATGGTGTTGAACAAATAAAAGCACTAGTAGAAAAAATTCATGAGGTTTGGACCAGTGAAGAAACAGGAACTTATGAAGAATTTAAAGCATTATTTGATGCTAAGTATCCTAATCTTTTAGATGGTGATGCTATGATGGTTGAATTTAAAAACCTTGTTGAGAAAAAAGCAGATGACTTTGAAGATGCTGCAAATAGAAGTAAGGCAGCATTCGAATAGGAAAGGAGATACTTATGAGCGTAAATAAATTAGTCTATTCAGAGATTGAAACATCAATTAATACAATTGATCAATTGACAGATCAAATTACAAAAGCACTAAATACAATGAATGAATTAATTGCAGATAATGTAAATAATCCAAAAGTTTGGGAAGGACAATCTGCTAGTAACTTTATGAGTAGATGGCAACCATTTGCTGAAGAATTCCCAGAATTCATTAGAACATTCAAAAAACAATCTGCAAACGTAAGAACAGTATTACAAAATACACAAACAGAAGACGTATAAAAAACAATACACTGCACTCCAGTGTATTGCAAGTGTAAGGGAGTACTTTGCATTTGCAATGCACTGGATAAAAGGAGGATAAAGATGAAAATTACCTATAAAACAGAAATAAAAGATTTAATAGACGAAAATACTGTAAATACGATGGTAGAAGATGCTATGAAAGAGTACTTAGTTAATTCAGATACTAGGATGACAATACTAGAAGTTGAGATGACAATAGGAGGTCTTTCAAAAGAAGCTATGTTTTTTAATGACAATAGTCCCCTTTATGATAAAGCACGCGAGGTGTATAACGAGTATGGTGAGATTACAACAAATTTAACAAGTTTAAAGGCAGAAATAGCGAACAATACACAAGTGCAAAGACAAAAAGAGCTAACCCAACTAAAAGTAGCTATAGAAGAGCGAATGGAAGAGATTGATAATATAAGAGAACAATTAAAAAATAGTGCATCCAAAAATGGAAACTATGGAACTAGATATATTTCACAAGAGCAGTCAGAGAGAGCTTCTGCACTTTATGCGTCAAGAATGCAAGAAGAAATAGGTGAATTGTATACAAAGCTAGACAATGTAAACAAAGAATTGGGAAAATAAACATAAGAAGAAAGGAAAGTAAGAATGAAAGGTAATGTAGATTATGAACAAATAAAAAATTCAGTTACTGCATTAGAAGTAGGTGAGGCCAAAGAAAAAAGTACTGAAGGTACCACAATAATAAATTTAATTACCGGAAGTGATAGTGAATTAGCTAAAATCAGCAAAAAACATGATGATTATCTTCTGGCAGTTTTGAATAGATATACTAGCACGATTGATAGAATACCTAAAAGTATAACAGATTATAGCGATTTGATAAGTAAAACCAATGAGATTTCTACAACTTGGGAAAACGTAGATTTTAATGATACTAATAAGGTGCTAGAGGGTTTTAAGAAAATAGATACTATTTTAGGATTAACAGATCAGAATATGCTAAGTACAATGTATGAATCCGCTGGGAAACCAGGTATAAGTACAAATAGTATTGATGTGGAGGGATTCATAGCTTCTTCAATAAATGTAAGTAATTATTATCCTGTAGGAGAATATGAAAGTCGGGAAGATTGGAAAAACAAATTAGTAGAAAAATATTCTTCTCAAGGATATTCAAAAGAAGTTGCCGAGGCACTAGCTAGTCTAGAAATGGCGAAAGTGTTAGTTAATGCAACAGGTGCCACGAATGCAAGCACAGCTAATAGTGATATAGAAGAGTTAGAAAAAAGATATAAACAAGAGAATAAAACAAACAATTCTAAAACTACAAGTAAAACCAATAATAGTAGCACTGCAAAAACTATTTCTTATAGAGTGGCTAGCACAGCTCCAGCAAGTGCTGCAGCCGCAGCTTCTCAAACAGTTCAAGAGGTTGTAAATAATACACCACCATCAGTTGAAGAAATAACACCACCAGAGAATTCCACTCCAGATACGACTCCACCAAGTACAGAGGAACCAAGTGGTGGACAAACAGAACCAGGTAACGGTACCGATAATAACACAGATAATACCACTGACAATACAAATAATATAAATAATTCAAATAATTCAAATAATTCAAATAATTCAAACAATAATACTCAAACACCTCCGCCAGCATCCAATAATAATAATAATAATACAAATAATACTCCATCAACTCCACAACAACCACAGAATACACCACCATCAAATGCAAATGTAAATACAAGCAGGCCGTCATCATCAGGTGCTACTAATAGTTCAGGAAACTTTAATAGTACTTCTCCCCAGGCAGGACCAGATAATACGTTAACTTCAGATAGTGGTACAGTAGATAGTAGTACAACAACAGACCTACCTACAGGAAATACTGGACCTGGTAATGAATTAGATGTAATTAGTATTGATAAAACACCAAGTACATCATCTACAGGATCTTCTAATGATGGAGGAAGTGTAATTCCAGCAGTAATAGGTGTTGGAGCTACCGCTGCAGCAGGAGTAGCGGGAGTTAAGTATATAAAAGATAAAAAGCAAAAAGATAATTTATATGACGATGAAGACGAAAACTCTTTCTCATATTTAGGTGACTACAGTGATGATAGTGAAAATACAGATGCAACATATGATACAAAATACAAAGCAGGAAATGTTAATAATTTAGTATTAGATGAAGCTCCGAGAGATTTATATATTGAAGAGGGCATGCCTGAAATGTCAAACGAAGAATTAGAATAAGGAAAAGAGGTTAGAAAATGGATAATAAGATTTTACCATTAGGTAGTGTAGTACTTTTAAATGGTGGCACAAAAAAAGTAATGGTCATAGGTTACTGTATGAAAACACCTGAAAAACCAAATAAGATGTATGATTATTGCGGTTGCGTCTTTCCAGAAGGTGTTCTTCGTTCAGATGTAACATGCGTTTTTGACCACAGTCAAATAAAAGAAGTATGCTTCTCAGGTTTTCAAGATGAAGAAGCAAATAGATTCTTAGATAGAGTAATAACTTTAACATCACAAGATAAAGAAAATAAAGAACAAGAAGAAAAACAAGAACCAAAATTTAAAATAGAAGCTTTAGAACAGAATGATTAAGTTCATTCTGTTTTCTAAATATTAATAGTTTTCTTTTTAAAAAATATATAGTATAATTAATATGGTGAATGAAAATGGAAATGCAATATATAATAATAATTATCGTACTAGTAATCATTTTACTAGCAATATTAAAAGCAACAAAGAAAGATGCCAACTTAGATTTTAATAAACTAGTAGAGCTACTAGGAGGAAAAGATAACATCATAGATACAGAAACAAATCTTTCGCGTTTTAAAGTAACACTAAAGGATGTTTCAAAAGCTAACAAAGAAGGAATTCAAAAACTTGGTGCTAAAGGAATAGTTGAAATTGATAATCAACTAAAAATTATTTTAGGACCTGATTCAAAACAATTAAAAAAATATATTGATGGATTAAAATAGTACATATACAATGTACTTTTTTAATCCCCAAAAAAGGAGACATACATGAATTTATACAACAAAATACGGAAGGAATTAGAAGAAAAACATTATGATGATACAATAACAAAAATTGTTTTAATTTACATAAGATTATGTGAGAAAATTCAATATGATGATAGATGGAGATATGCCGAAAAAACACATAATAATGAAATATTAGATGAACTTTTCAATCAAGAGATAAATATCTATGATACAGAAACATTGAAAACAGTATGCCATGGCTTTGCTAGAGCCTACTGCCAGCTAGCAAACGAATTACTTTCTTTTGATCAAAACTATGATATATCCCTAACAAAAGGGAGTATATCTCACGAATTTATAGAAACCTATTTAACCGATGGAACAATAATAGAGATTGATCCTTTTTCAAATCCCACGGCTATTAGTGATTTGTTAAATGTAAAAAAAGGATTATCACCAGCAGGAATAAGTATTTCAAATAGCCCAGAGTATAATGATGAATATAGAAAAGAAAAAGCATTACACTTAATAAACTATAAAAATAATAATTTGTATATAAAATATCTCCAATTATTAAAAAAAGAACTACTAAAAGAAAAAAGATGTACTCCAGAAAAAATAAATGAATTGTTTCACTTCTTTAAAGATACATCAAACTTTACTGGGCTTGGAATTAAAGAAGTACAAGAATTATTTTATTTAACTATAACAGAAATAACAAATTGTGTACCATCTGAATTACATGTATATAAAAAAGAGTTATATAATTCTATTACACAAAAAGTAAATTATTTATATCAAATTCCCATAGATAGCGAAAATGATGAATATTTTACTTTAGAAGAAAAAGCTGGTAACATTACCTGGGAACAAGTAAAAAAGCCTATCAAAGAATATAGTAATAGAAAGAATTCCCTTTAACAAATCATTCAACCAAAACAGTAACAAAAAAATAAGTTAGATTACTATATCAATCTCCAAACTTTAAGAAGTGTTAGTGTTAGTGTAAAGATTGACATTTTGTTCGATTTGTGATATAATATGCACAGTTAAAAGGGGTTGTTGGTATGAATTTATTAAAGAAGTTAGAAAGTGAAATAGAAGAAAGTTATCAAAATGCAACTACGATAGACAAAATATTTCTTATTTATACAAGACTATGTGAACAATTTCAATACGATAGCAGATGGGATTGGTCACGAAATGAGAATAATAAAGAAGTACAAAATGAAGTTTTTAATCAAGAAATAGACATCACCAATGCAGAAAAAATAAAAGCAGTATGTAGTGGTTTTGCAAAGGCCTATTGTGATTTATCTAATACACTATTAATTTTTGATGAAAATTATGATATATCACTAACAGAAGGAAGTCTATCTCATGTTTACGCAAGCACCGTTTTAAAAGATGGAACTACTATAAAAATTGATCCATTTATGACTACCACTTCCATTAGTGATAGCTTAAACGTAAAAAAAGAAATATTGCCAGGAGGAATAGAAGTTCATAACAGTCCAGATTATAATGATGACTATCTTAAAGAGAAAGCACTTCATAATATAAATTATCCATGTAATAACTTATATATAAAATTTCTTCACCTAGTAAAAGAAGAACTATTAAGAAATGAAGAATGTACACCTGAGAAAATGAATGAATTATTTCAATTTTTTAAAGAAACATCTAATTTTAATAATCTTGGTCTAAAAGAAGTACATGAACTATTCTTTTTAACAACTAAAGAAACAACAAATAGAATGCCACATGATTTAAATGTTAAAAAAATGGTACTATATGATTCAAAAAATCAAGAAACTAAATATCTATATCAAGTACCAAAAGACAGCGAGAATGTTGAATATTACATTGCTGAAGAAAAAGATAAAAATATTATTTGGAACCAAATAGAAGAACCTATAGATGAGTATATTAATCAGTATGATAATCAAAATAGCAAAAAGTATTTTTTAACAAAGCAATCCAAATAAGGATTGCTTTTTATAACAAAAAACACTCTCTAAAAAGAAAGTGTAGAAACTATTTTTTAAATTCATAAGGATCAATTTCTGCTAATTTATCTAAACTAACATTTAATACTTTAGAAATGTTCCATATGGTTTGAATGGAAAAAGATTTCTTTGCTTTTATAGAATGAATTCATCTAATAAA
>CALVSH010000087.1 GCA_944358945.1 uncultured Bacilli bacterium | reverse complement strand
TAATTGTATCACGTGCTTTACCTGACTTGAGAGATGGTTTAAAGCCTGTTCATAGACGTATTTTATATTCTATGTATGAATCTGGTTATACACCTGATAAACCTCATAAAAAGAGTGCTAGAATTGTCGGAGATGTTATGGGTAAATATCATCCACATGGTGATTCTAGTATTTATGAGGCTATGGTTCGTATGGCACAAGATTTTTCATATCGTTATATGTTAGTGGATGGCCATGGTAACTTTGGTAATATTGAAGGATATGGTGCAGCAGCAATGCGTTATACTGAGTCTCGTTTATCTAAGATTTCTTTAGAATTACTTAGAAATATTAATAAGGATACAGTGGACTTTATTCCAAACTTTGATGAGTCTGAAAAGGAACCTGAAATATTACCTTCTAGATTTCCTAATATTTTAGTTAATGGTACCATGGGTATTGCTGTTGGTATGGCTACAAATATTCCACCACATAACTTAAAAGAAGTTATTGATGGCTGTATTGCTTATATTGATAATCCTGATATTGATGTTGATGGATTGATGCAATATATTAAAGGGCCTGATTTTCCAACTGGTGCTACTATTTTAGGTAATAGTGGTATTAAGAAGGCTTATGAAACGGGTAGAGGAAGTATTACTATTCGTAGTAAGGCTAGAATTGAGGAAAAAAATGGTAGACATTATATTATTGTGGATGAAGTTCCATATGGAATTAATACATTAGAGTTGAAGAATAAGGTTGCTGAACTTGTTCATAATAAAGTAATTGATGGTATTACGGATTATCATACAGACTTAAAAGATGGTATTAAGATTACTATTACTCTTAAGAAAGATGCAAATCCACAAGTTGTGCTTAATAATTTATATAAGCATACTGCTTTTCAAACAAATTATGGAATTATTTTCTTGATGCTAGATCAAGGTGTTCCTAAAACATTGGGATTAAAAGATATTATTTCTAAGTATATTGATTATCAAAAAGAAATTATTATTCGTCGTACTAAGTTTGATTTAGCTAAGGATGAGGCTAGAGCTCATATTTTAGAAGGATTAAAAATTGCATTGGATCATATTGATGCTATTATTCAATTAATTCGTTCTGCTAAAAATGATGAAGAAGCTATGACTGGTCTTAGAAATAATTATAAATTAACAGAGGCTCAAGCACTGGCTATCCTAGAAATGAAATTAAGACGTTTGACAGGATTAGAGAGAGAAAAAATTGAGAATGAATTGAGAGATTTGCTTGAGGAAATCGAAGAATTGAGGTCTATCTTGGCTAGTGAAGCAAAGGTGTTGCAAATTATTAAGGATGAAATGACTGAGATTAAGAATAAGTATGGTGATGAACGTCGTACTAATATTGATATGACGGCTATTGAATATATTGAGGATGAGTCTTTGATTCCTGTAGAAGATATTATTGTTACTTTAACAAATAAGGGATATATTAAGAGATTAAAATCTGATACTTATAAGACACAAAATCGTGGTGGAGTAGGTATTAAGGGTATGTCTACTAATGAGGAGGATTTTGTAGAACAGCTTATTTCTATGAAGACACATGATTATATTTTATTTTTCTCTAATAAAGGTAGAATTTATCGTATGAAAGGTTATGAGATACCTGAATTTAGTAGACAGTCTAAGGGATTACCTATTATTAATTTACTTCCTTTAGAAAAAGATGAAAACATTAGTTCGATTGTTTCTTATTCTAATGAAGAAAATGATTTTAAATATTTAGTATTTGTTACTCGAAATGGTCTTGTTAAACGTACGGATTTATCAGAATTTGATAGTATTCGTAAGAGTGGTAAAATCGCTATTAGTTTGAAAGATAATGATGAATTAATCTATGTTGGGGCTACAACAGGCAATGACGAGATTGCCATTGGTGCCAATAATGGTCGTATGG
Source organism: uncultured Bacilli bacterium (assembly GCA_944358945.1). GTDB lineage: Bacteria > Bacillota_I > Bacilli_A > RF39 > UBA660 > Faecimonas. The sequence continues at coordinate 38,600 of CALVSH010000087.1, read as the reverse complement.
TACGCTTTAATGAAGAGGAAGTTCGTGTTATGGGGCGAAGTGCTTCTGGTGTAAAAGGAATTGATTTAGATGACAGTATTGTTATCGGTGCAGAGGTTATTAAACCTGGTCAATTAATTCTAATTGTTACTGAGAATGGATATGGAAAGAAATCTGAGATAGATGAGTATCGATTAACACATAGAGGTAGTAAAGGTGTTAAAGCATTAAATCTTACAGATAAAAATGGAATGATGGTAGCCTTAAAATGTGTCAATCCTACAATAGAGTATGATTTAATGATTATTACAGATAGTGGAATTATTATTAAATTACCATTAGAGCAGGTATCTACATTGAAACGTGCTACACAGGGTGTAAGATTAATTAATTTAAAAGAAAATCAAAAAGTTTCTACTGTTGCAGTTGTGGAAAAAGAAGAAGATGAACCAGAATCAGAAGAATTAAGCGATGATAGCAGTGAAGATGTCCCTGTGGAAAAAAATATTTTTGAAGTGAAAAATACGCAAAACAATTAAAATGGCTATTTAAATTATAGTTATATGATTATAAAAAAAAGATGAAAATATTTTTTCATCTTTTTTAATTGCGTTATAAAATCATTATATAGCAACAAATTTTTATTTATAAAATTTTCTAAATGCGTATTTTTAAAGTTTATCCTGTGGAAAACTAATTTGAGTATAACAATAGTAAATATACGCAATTAGATATTAGTTGCTTATTGTTTATAATTATAGTTTTTTTGTATATAAATTATTTCTTGGGAAATATTTGGAATTTAGTAAAACACTTTAAACATTTATTTCTTACTACAAGTTTAATAAAATATATAGATATAATTACACATACTTTATAATTAAAAATGTAACTTCAAATGCTTAAAGTACATAACATAGTAATAATATATAATGTTCCACGTGAAACATCTGTTAAAGTAAGCTTATTTCTGTAAATTATTTCCCGGGAAATAATTTGTATTTGATGTTAGAGTTTTTAGATTGTTTTTTTCTTATAATTAATAAAATATATTTAGTGTTTGTTTAATGAAATAGAAGTCTGTTTTGTGACATAATTATTTTTATGTTATTTAGGTATGTTTCACGTGGAACATTAATTAATTGTATCTTTTTATAAATTTATTTAATCAAAAATAAATATTTTCTATGATTATTGATTTAAATAATGTTCTATTAAAACATATTATAAGTGTTGTTTTATTTGCTGTTTTGTTTCTTATAAAACTAGAAAATAAATTTATTCTATTTGCTTCTTTAGTATAGTTGAAATCTATAGAAGTTCTTTAATTAATTATAAAATATTATCTAATCTTGGTTTAATAAATATTTCCCGGGAAATAAATTGGTGATTGTTTCTATGTTTCACGTGAAACGTAATATAAAATTTATTAAATTATTTTCCGGGAAATAATAAATGTTGTAAAATAACCTAGATATTATTTAATACATCTATAATTTGGAATATATAATTAATAATTTTGAACAATTCGGATAATCTAATAGAATAGATTATAAATATCTTTTTTTAGTAGATATGTTTCACGTGGAACATTATATTTTGTTACTATGTTATGTGCTTTAGATAAGTTTCTTATAAATTGTATGTAATCTTATCTATATATTTTATTTAGATTGTGAATGTTATTAAATTTAAGTGTTTTATTAAATTTTAAATATTTCCCGGGAAATAATTCTTAAAAATGCTTTTATTTTAACTAATGTTCCACGTGAAACATTAACTATGTTTTTAGTTTACAAATATATGTTTTTATAATACAATGTTGTTGGTGCAATAAAAGTACTAGAAACAGGTCAGGACTGGGAAGTAGCAGCCTTAATAGTCAACTTTTATGTGCACCTTTCTTATTTTGAGGTGAATTATGAATTTAAAATATATGGATATGGCAATCGAAGAGGCAAAAAAAGCATTCTCCTGTGGAGAAATTCCCGTTGGTTGTGTTATTGTTTATAAAAACGAAGTGATAGCAACTGGATATAATATAAAAGAAAAAGAAAAATGTGTGACAAAACATGCCGAAATTATTGCTGTGGAAAAAGCTTCTAAAGTTTTAGATAATTGGAGATTAGATGATTGTGATGTGTATGTTACGTTAGAGCCGTGTCCTATGTGTGCTAGTGCATTAAAACAGGCGAGAGTTAATCACATTTATTGTGGATTATCAAATTCTGATTCCAATAACTTTAAAATTATTTCAGAAATTTTAAAAAAAGATAAAAATAATAAAGAAGTTTTTATAACAAATAATTTAGCTGTGGAAAAAGTTAATTCCCTTATGAAAGAGTTTTTTGTTAATAGGAGAAATAGTTAGAAAATTTCTTCTTTTTTTATGTTATAATAGTAATGTTTATGGAGGTGTGCATATGTATCAAGCTCTTTATAGAAAATATAGACCTCAAGTTTTTGATGATGTGGTAGGACAGGATTCTGTTGTAAAGGTTTTAAAAAACTCAATTGCACAACATAAATTTTGTCATGCTTATATGTTTTTTGGTTCTCGTGGAATTGGAAAAACTTCTTTATCAAAAATATTTGCTAAGGCTGTTAATTGTCTTAGTCCTGTAGATGGTAACCCTTGTGGAAAGTGTAAAAATTGTTTGATAGCTAGTGAGAAAGAGTGTGTGGATATTTTAGAAATTGATGCTGCGTCTAACAATGGAGTTGATGAGATACGTGAATTGCGTAATAAAATCAATTTAGTACCAGCGGAATTAAAATATAAAGTATATATTATTGATGAAGTTCATATGCTTTCCATTGGTGCGTTTAATGCCTTGTTAAAAACGTTAGAGGAACCACCTGAGCATGCTATTTTTATTTTAGCTACTACTGATCCTCAAAAAGTTCCAGAAACTATTATTTCTAGATGTCAATGCTTTTCTTTTCAGAGAATTTCAATTGATATGTTGATTAAAAGACTAGAGTATGTTTGTGAAAAAGAAAATATTAAGATTGAAAAAGAGGTTTTAAAAGAAATCGCTTTATCTTCTGATGGTGGTATGCGTGATTCTTTAGGAATGCTTGATAAATTAAGTTCTTATACTAGTGATTTAATCACGATGGATATTTATACTGAATTAAATGGCTTGATTACGAAAGATGATTTAGAATATTTCTCTAATTGTGTTCTTTCTGGAGACTTTAAAGATGTTTTGAGTACGATTGATAGATTTAATGATTGTGGAAAAAATTTGATTCAAATTATTTCTCAATTTATGTATTATTTGCGTGATATTTTAGTTGATTATTATGTTTCTAATAAAGAATATAAATATGATATTCATCTTGTGGAAAAATTAATTACTATCATCAACGAAAAAATGTTCGATATTAAAAAAAGCAGTAATCCTAAGATTTATATTGAAGTTTTATTACTTAATTTTATGTCTGATCTTGTGAATGTGGATAAACGTGTTGAAGTTTTGAATACTGAGAATGTTGTTGAAACAAGTATAGTTAGACCAAATAATACTGAATTGAATGTTGAAAGTAAAAACAAGGTTGTATCAAATGTCCAGTCTACAATAACTCATAGTGAAAATAAAGTAACAGAAGTTGATGTTGATGATTTTCAACAGAAAAGTGTGGAAAATGATAATTCAAATAATTTGAGTTCTGATATTGCAGATGATAGTCAGTCTATTATAAATTTGAAACAAATTGTAGATGTTCGTGTTAATAATGCGTTTGCCTTGGCTAATAAGCAAATATTAACTACAGAGATGGAACATTTGAAGGTTTTAAATGATTATACGTTTGATCAACAAATTGGTTACTTGGTGTGTGAAATATTGAATTCTAAATTTCGAGTTGCTAGTGAGGATATTATTGTCATTAGTTATGAATATGATTCTATTGTTAAACAGAATTTAGAACATTTAGAACAAATTGAAGAGGTTTATTTTAATTTAACTAAGTCATCTAAGAAATTTGCGATTATTAGTGATGAAGAATGGAATAAGTTGAAAAATGAATATATCGACCATTTAAGAAGAGGGGAACATTATCAGGTTTTACTTGAACCTGAGAAGGAGTTTAAAAAAAATGAAAGTGATGATATAATATCTAATGATGCCGCTTCTTTGTTTGGCGATATCGTAGAATATGATTAAAATTATAAAAGGAGATTGAATATGAATATACAAGCAATGATGAAACAAGCACAAAAATTACAAAAAGATATGATGAGTGCAAAAGAAGAGATTGATTCTATGGAATTTACTGGAGAAAGTTCTCTTGTTAAAGTGACTGTAAAAGGTACTAAGGAAGTTGTTAGAGTTGAGATAGATAAAAGTAATTCTTTGGATTCTGATGATTTAGAAATGTTGGAAGATATGATTTTGGTTGCTATCAATGAAGCTAATAAAAAAGTTGATGAAACTACTGAACAAAAAATGGGAAAATTTGGTAATATACCTGGATTATTTTAGTTACTATGTATCCAGAAAGTTTAAAAAACTTAATAGAATCTTTTAAATGTTTTCCAGGCATTGGAGAAAAAACTGCAGAACGTTTAGCTTTTTCTGTCTTAGATTTAGAAGAAGAACAGGTTTCTCTTTTTTCTGATAGCTTGGTAGCTGTTAAGGAAAATATACATCCTTGTCCCATTTGTAATACTTATACCGATACAGATCTTTGTTTTGTATGCTCTGATATTGGTCGAGATAAAACTACCTTATGTGTTGTTGAAGATACAAAAAATGTTTTTTTATTTGAAAAGTTGGGTATGTTTCATGGAATGTATCATGTTTTAGATGGTTTAATTTCGCCATTAGATGGTGTGAATCCTGAAGATATTGGTTTAGATAAACTTATTGATCGTATCAAAAAAGAGAATTTTAAAGAGATTATTTTTGCTTTTAAACCTAGTATTGAGGGTGAAACTACATCTCTTTATATAAAAAGGGTTGTAGAAGGAATGGGCGTTGTTGTTACACGTCTTGCCAGTGGTGTTCCAATGGGAGCTGATATGGAATATGTAGATAGTTTGACTTTAGAAAGAGCTTTAAATGATAGAAAAGAAATAGAATAAAAGTTTTGTTTTTTCATATTTTTTATCGAGGTGATAAGAATATGAAAAAAATATTAGAACTTGTGAAAAAAATTGTTATAAGTGGGTTCCTTTTGTATGGATATAATTTAATTGCAGTAAATTTTAATATGATATTGCCAATTAATATTATAACTATCTTATCCATTACTTTCTTGGGTTCTCCAGCTTTGTTTGCCTTGGTTTTATTTAAAATTCTAGTTTTGTGAGGTGTAATATATGAATGATTTAACTTATATTCAAAAAAGATTTGTTACTTATATAGAAACTATTATGAAGTCTGATAAGTTATCTCATTCTTATTTAATCGAAATAGGGGATATTTCAATGGATTTCCCCTTTATTTTATTGTTTGTAAAAATGATTTTATGTCCTAAAAACATATTGGAAGTAGAACAATTTAATTGTAGTAGTTGTAATACTTGCAAGTTGATTGATGAAGGAAATTTTCCTGATTTGGAAATTGTTGAGGCAGAGGGAGCTCAGATTAAAAAAAGGCAACTTTTATCTTTGAAGGATGAGTTTCAAAAAAAATCTTTAATAGGGCGAAGAAGAGTTTATATTATAAAGAATGCAGAAAAATTGAATCCTTCATCAGCTAATACAATTTTGAAGTTTTTAGAAGAACCTAGTGATGACATTATAGCAATATTACTTGCTAGTAATCGTTATCAGGTTCTTGATACAATATTGTCTAGATGTCAAATTTTATCTTTGTATGATGCTTCTGATATAGGTATTGTTGATGATGTGGTTGTACGTTTGATAAAATATATTATTCATGGTGATGATTTGTTCGTTCATTATAAAGAAATTTATGAAGAAATTTTAGTGGATAAAGAAAAAGCAAAAGATATTTTTATTTGTATTGAACAAGTATTTATTCGTTTTTTATCTTTGTCAGCATCTTCTAGTGGAGAAAAAGATGAGCAATTTTCTTTTTTAGAATCAGTTAATAAGAATAAAATTTTGTCTTATATTACAATAATCGAAGAAGAACTTCCTAAATTGGTGTATAATATTAATTATAAATTGTGGTTAGATTCTATCTATTCTCGATTTGTGGAGGTGAAATGATGCGTAATGTAGTACAAGTTATGTTTCCAATGACGAAGGCTTTTGCTTATTATGATTCTAATGAAATAGAATTGGTTACTGGTGATATTGTGGTGGTTGAAACTGATTCTGGTATTGATTCAGCTATTGTAAAAAAAGCCTCTTACATGGAACAAGAGGAAAATTTACCTGATGATTTAAAAAAAGTATTAAGAAAAGCTTCTGAAAATGATAAAAAGACATTAGTTGATAATCAGGAAAAAGCTAATAGAGCCTTGGATGTAGCAAAAAAGTATAGTAAAGATTTAGGTTTGGAAATGGGTTTTGTTGATTGTTATTATACTTTAGATAAGAAACAATTAATTTTCTCTTTTGTTGCTGATAATAGAGTTGATTTTAGAGAATTAGCGAAGAAGTTAGCTCAAAAATATAAAACTCGTATAGAATTAAGACAAATTGGTGTTCGTGATAAAGCAAAAAAAGTTGGAGGACTTGGTCCTTGTGGTTTATTTTTATGTTGTCACACTTTTTTGACTGATTTTAATAGTGTCTCTATTAATATGGCAAAAAATCAATTTTTGGCCTTAAATCCTTCAAAGATTAATGGAATATGTGGTAGATTATTATGTTGCCTAGGTTATGAGAATGATCTTTATACAGAGTTGAAAGCAGGCTTTCCTAAGATGGGAGCTATGGTTGAGACGGATTCTGGTATTGGAAAAGTTACTTCTATAGATGTATTTAAGGGTGTATTTAAAGTTGATTTAAAAGAAAAAGGAGTAGTTGAATTAAAAAAAGAGGATTATCATGGAAGTTCTAAATGATATTTTGGGATATCCTAATCGAAAGATTTATCAAAATACCGACTTTTTTTCTTTTTCTTTAGATAGTGTTATGCTTGCTAATTTTGTTACTATTAAATTGCGTGATAAAAAACTTTTGGATTTAGGTACTGGTAATGGTGTTATTCCCTTGGTTTTATCTCTTAGGACATCTAAGCCAATTGTTGGAGTTGAAATACAAGAACCTTTAGTTCATTTAGCTAAGAAGTCAGTGGATTATAATCATTTAAATAATCAAATATCCATTTATCATTTTGATATGAAAAAGTATATATCTCCAGAAACGATAGAAGTTTATGATGTTATTACTTGTAATCCTCCATATTTTAAGGTCAATAAAAAGAATTATTTTAATGAGAGTCGTGAGAAAATGATTGCTAGACATGAGGTCAGTATTACTTTAGATGAAGTTGTTATGACTGCTAGTAAATTATTAAAAAATAATGGAACTTTTGCCGTTGTTCATAGAACAGAGCGGTTGTTAGAAATTTTTGATTGTTTTCAAAAATATCATATAGAGCCTAAACGGATACAATTTGTTCATGAGAAGGAATCAAAACCATCTACCTTAGTTTTAATAGAAGGTGTAAAACATGGTAATCCTGGGATGAAAGTTGAAAAACCATTTATTATGTATCAAGAGAATGGAATACCAACACCATCTTATCAAAAGTTTTTATTAGAGGTGAATGTAAATGAGACAAAATAGTTATGATGATAGTGCCAGTTTATATTTAATTCCAACGCCTATTGGAAATTTAGAAGATATTACTTTACGCGCTTTGAAAACTTTAGAAACGGTTGATTTAATTTTGTGTGAAGATACTAGGGAAAGTAGTAAATTATTAAATCATTTTCATATAAGAAAAAAGTTAGTTAGTTGTCATGAATATAATGAAGAGAAAATTAAAGATTATGTTATCTCTGAATTAAAGAATGGAAAAAATATTGGATTGATTACAGATCAAGGTTCACCAGTGGTTAGCGATCCTGGCTATGTCGTTTCTAGAGCTGTAATTGATGCTAATTTTAATGTTATTGCGTTACCGGGAGCAACTGCTTTTGTTCCTGCTTTAACTTCATCTGGTCTAGCACCTTCTCCTTTTTTGTTTTATGGTTTTTTGCAAACAAAAGAAAGTAAAATTAGGAAGGAGTTAAATAGTTTAAAAAAGATTCCTTATACCATGATTTTTTATGAGGCTCCACATAGATTACAAAAAACATTGGAGTGTATGTTGGATGTTTTCGGTGATAGAAATATGAGTATTCATCGTGAAATTTCAAAGTTGCATGAAGAGATTTGTCGTGGTACAATACGGGAATTGATTCCTATAGCTTCTGAATTAAAGGGAGAGTTTGTTTTGATTGTTGAAGGTAATTATGAAAAAGTAGATTATTCTGATTTGTCTATATTTGATCATGTTAGACTTTATTTAGAAGATGATATATCGGAAAAAGAAGCTATTAAGTTGGTAGCTAAAGAACGAGATATTGCTAAATCAATTGTTTATAAAGAGTATCATAGTAAAAAGAAATAAATTATTTCCCGGGAAATAATTTTGTGGGAGGTTTCATACATGAAATTAATAGTTGGACTTGGTAATCCTGGAAGGAATTATGAAGGAACACGACATAATGTTGGTTTTTCTTTTATTGATTTTTATCTAGAATCAAAAAAAATAACACCGTCTTGGAAAAATAAATTTCAAGGATTATATTGTGAAGTGAGGATTCATGGTGAAAAGATTATGTTTTTAAAGCCACAGTCATTTATGAATCTTTCTGGAACTGTAGTTTCTCAATTTATGCATTTTTTTAAAATTGATGTGGAAGATTTACTTGTTATTTCTGATGACTTAGATTTAAATTTAGGAAATTTTAAACTGAGGGATAAAGGTTCTTGCGGAGGTCATAATGGATTACGGAATATTGAACAATGTATTCATACTCAGCAATATAAGCGTTTGAAAATAGGAATTTCTAATGATAAAACAAAGGATACAAAGGATTATGTTTTGAATCAATTTTCTAAAGAAGATTATACTAAGTTACAGAATGTGTTTAAGTTATTAATTTCTGTTGTTGATGATTTTTTTGAAATTGATTTTTTATCATTAATGAATCGTTATAATCGAAAAAACAGGTGATTCTATGAATATTTTTCAGAAAATTTGTAATATTGAATTAAAAAAGAACATGGGTATTACTGGTCTTACCGATGAGTTTTTTTGTGTTTTACTATATTCTACTTTTAAACGAGAGAATAAAAATATATTAGTTGTTGTAAATTCATTATATGAGGCAAATCAATTATATTCTTCTTTATTGAATTATACTGATGACATTTGTCTATTTCCGATGGATGACTTTTTAACAAGTGAAGCTTTAGCGATTAGTCCTGATCTTTTATATAATCGTTTGGAAACTTTAAATCAAATATTAGAAAAACCAAGTATAGTTATTACAAATTTGATGGGATATTTACGATTTTTACCTAGTAAAAGTGATTATCAACAGTCTTTTTTGGATTTAACGGTTGGAGATACAATTAATCCACAGAAATTGGTGGAAAAACTTGTTCAATCAGGATATACACGTGATACGATTGTTAATAAAACCGGAGAATTTGCTGTTAGAGGTTTTATTATTGACGTTTTTCCTGTAGAAAGCGATAATGCAGTTCGTATAGAATTTTTTGATGATGAAATTGAATCGATTCGATATTTTGATTCTGATACTCAAAAATCTTTGTTAAATATTTCTTCTGTTTTAATTCGACCTTGTTCTGAATTTATAACAAAAAAAGAAGTAGATGAGAATAAGACTTTAAAACAAAAATATTTACCATATTATGAAAATGTTTCATCAATTTCTGATTATTTAGAGCCTTCCTATACTTTCTTTAAGGATTACAATCAGTTAAAAGTTAGTTTTCAACAAATTATGGAAGAGGTTGTTACTTATCAAAGTACTAAAGATAGTTCTTTTTCTGGAAAGTATATGTTTGATTTGAACGATATTTCCGTATCTTTTCCTATTTATTATATGAATATAGATCATTATACGTCTGATAAGGTTTATGATTTTTGTGTTCATACTATTAATAATTTTAATGAAAATTCTGATGTAATTAATCAATTTATTCGTGATCATATTAGTCATGGCGATACGGTTGTTTTATGTTTAAAGAAGTATCAGATATTTAGTGTAATGAAATTTTTAAATATGAAGGTTGTTGAATCTGATTTTGAACATATTGTACCTAATGAAGTTAATATGGTATCTGAACCTATAAATGCAGGTTTTATTTATCAAAATTTTGTTTTTTTAACAGCTAATGAATTATTTATTATGAAGGAAAAACAAAAAAGGTATCGTACTAAATTTAAATACTCTTCTACAATTTCTGATATTAATAAATTGGAAGTTGGAGATTACGTGGTTCATGATGTACATGGTATAGGTGTTTATCATGGAATAAAAACACTTACTTTTTCTGGTGTTGTGAAAGATTATTTAGAAGTTTTATATCAAGGTGAGGATAAATTATATATTCCTGTTGAAAAAATAGATTTATTAAGTAAGTATACTGGTAAAGAGGGAGTAGTACCTAGGATTAATCGTCTTGGTGGTACTGAGTGGCAAAAGACTAAGAAGAGAGTTAAGAAAAAAGTACAAGAAATGGCTGCAGATTTACTTCAGTTATATGCAGAACGAGAAACAAGAAAAGGATTTGCTTTTTCTCCTGATAATGATATGATGATAGATTTTGAAGAAGAGTTTCCTTATGATTTAACTCCTGATCAAACTAGAGCAATTAGTCAAATTAAGGAAGATATGGAAAAGCCTGTTCCTATGGACCGCTTGTTATGTGGAGATGTTGGTTTTGGGAAGACGGAAGTGGCTTTTGTTGCGGCTTTTAAAGCTATATTAGATTCTAAACAAGTACTATTTTTATGTCCAACAACGATACTTTCTAATCAGCATTATGAGAATGCTTTAGAAAGATTTAAAAATTTTCCTGTATCGATTGGTCTTTTGAATCGTTTTACTTCTCCTAAGGAAGCAAAAAAAATTATTGAAGGTCTTTCTAATGGAACGATTGATTTGGTGTTTGGTACCCATCGTTTATTAAGTGATGATATTAAACCTAAAAATTTAGGACTTTTAGTTATTGATGAAGAACAGCGCTTTGGGGTTACTCATAAAGAAAAAATAAAAAAATACAAAACTAATGTTGATGTATTAACATTAACTGCTACACCTATTCCTAGGACATTGCAAATGTCATTAGTAGGTATTCGTAGTTTGTCATTGATTGAAACTCCGCCTGTTAATCGTTATCCTGTTCAAACTTATGTAATTGAAGAGAATAATCAAATACTAAAAGATGCTATTTATAAGGAATTATCTAGAGGTGGACAAGTATTTATTTTATATAATAAAGTTGAATCTATTGAGGAAGAAAGATTTAAAATTAGTAATTTAGTTCCTAATGCTAGAATTATTACGGCTCATGGACAGATGAATAAAAATGATTTGGAAAATAGAATTTTAGATTTTGTTAATCATGAATATGATATTTTGATTTGTACAACTATTATTGAAACTGGTATTGATATTCCTAATGTTAATACATTAATTATTATCGATGCTGATAGATTTGGTCTTAGTCAGCTTTATCAAATTCGTGGAAGGGTAGGTCGTAGTGATAAATTTGCTTATGCATATTTGATGTATCATCCGGCTAAAGTGTTGACTGAAGCTGCTGTAAAAAGATTAAATGTAATTAAAGAATTTACTGCACTGGGAAGTGGTTTTAGTATAGCAACTCGTGATTTATCTATACGTGGTGCTGGTGATATTTTAGGTAGTGAACAAGCTGGGTTTATTGATTCCGTGGGAATAGATTTATATTTGAAATTATTAAATGAAGAGGTTGCTCGTAAAAAGAATTTGGTTGTATCAGATGAAGAGGAGTTGGAAGAGTCTAAACCATTACTTAATGTTAGTACTCATATAGAGGATAGTTATGTAACGGAAGATGATTTAAAGATTGAAATTCATCGTAAGATAAATGAAATCGATTCCAAAGAAAAATTAGAAGAAGTAAAAGCTGAACTTGAGGATCGATTTGGACGTATTTCTTCTGATATGCTTATTTATATGTATGAAGAATGGTTTGAAAAATTGGCTGTAGCCGTTGGTTTAAAAAGAGTTTCTCAAACTAAGAATTCAATTGAATTAGTATTTCCAGAGGAGATAGTTAAAAAAATGAAAGTCGATGAGTTGTTTATGGATTCTTATGAAATTAGTTCTTCTTTTAGATTTTTGAGTCGAGGATCAAATTTAGTAATTATTTTGGATATAATAAAATTAGAGAAGCATCCTATTTATTATTTAACATCATTGTTAGATTTGATTTATCGTAAATTTTTCTCATTATCTTGACGAGAGAAGAATTGTTTTGTTACACTTACTATGCTAGGATGTGGTAGTATGGGTCAAAAGACGATAGATGAGTTTAGGGAAAAACATTTTGAAAATTATAAGAATGCTGTTATTGAAACTCTAAAAAATAATACAGTATCTTTATTTGAAGATGATATAAAATCTTTATTACAAAAGCCTCCACTTGATTCTATGGATGTTATTAGATGTAAATTTTTAGATTTAGCTAAGAGACATAAAACTATTATTCAAGCGGAAGCATTAGATCAAATTTTGGATGCATATCGAAAAAGTGTTGTTAAATATATTCCTGGTTGGAAAAAAATGAGAATAGATGAGCTTTCAAAAATAGTTCATTCGTTTTCTCCAAAGAGAGAAAATGATGTTATTAGGTTTAATAAAAAAGATTTTCAATTATTGGATCGTAAGTTAAAAAGGCAGATGAAGGAGAATATAATTGAGGTTATTGAGAAAAAAATTGTCAATAATGTAAATCAACTATTTACAGATTCCATTGATGATAAAATTAAAAAAACTTATTCTGATGAAATGATAAAGTATGTTCGTTCTGCTTACGTTAAACAATTGTTAGAGAATGTTGACTTTAAAATTATTGTGAAGGATACTACATTAATGAACGGTGTGAGAGAACAGGGTGAAAGGTTTTTATTTACAAAGAGAAACTCATACTTATTGAATGAAAATAAGAGTTCTAATCAAGAAGGTTAATTTATGCACCTTCTTTTTTGTTGTCTTTTATTATATGGAAATATTTACCAAGGTAAATTTTGGGAATATTGATTATAATAAAATATGAAAGGCAGTATAAATTTAAAAAAATTAGAAACAATAGTAGTATGGGAAAGTGAGGAATAATTATATGAAATCAACAGGCGTTGTGAGAAGAGTAGATGACTTAGGAAGAATTGTTATTCCAAAAGAAATTCGCCGTACTCTTAGAATTAGAGATGGAGAGTCGTTGGAAATATTTGTGGATCGTGAAATGATTGCTTTGAAGAAATTTTCAAAAATGACGGATATGGATGAAATATCTAAACAGTTGGTGGATATTGTCAATACGGTTACTGGGCAGAATGTGTTTATTACTGATAGAGATAATTTTATTGCTGGAAGTGGTAATTTAAGAAAGAAATACTTAAATAAACCGATTTCTAAAACATTGGAAATAATTATGAAAGAACGTACGACAGTTGTAGAGCATAGTTTACATAATATTGAATTGGTGGATTCCGTTCCTGAAAAATATGCATATGTTGTTTCACCAGTTATAATGAATGGGGATGCTATTGGTCTTGTGGTTATTTTTTCTGAACAAAACATAGGACAAGTAGAAGAAAAAATGGCTGATGTTGTGTCTAAATTTTTAGGAAAACATATTGAAGAATAATTTTTTTTATGATATACTCTACCCATATTGATTGTGATGAGGAAGAGTCTTATATACAAAGTTTATTAAAGAGAGTCTGGTTGGTGTGAAAGGATATAAATGGTTTATAAGATATGGCTTCTGAACTATTACATCGATAGGTAGGTGTAATCGTAGATAGGCGTTAACTATTTAAGTGTATAATATTTACTATTATAAAATAAGGTGGTACCGCGATATTTCGTCCTTATGTTTATAATAGTTTTTTTATTAGGAGGGATAATATGAAAGAAAAATTTTATATAACAACAGCGATTGCTTATACGTCTGGTAAGCCGCATATTGGAAATACTTATGAAATTGTTTTAGCTGATTCAATTGCTAGATATAAAAGATTTAAAGGATATGATGTATATTTTCAGACTGGAACAGATGAACATGGTCAAAAAATTGAAGAAAAAGCAAAATTGGCTGGTATTAGTCCACAGGATTATGTTGATCAACAGGCTTCTGAAGTAAAGAAAATTTGGGATTTGATGGATACAAGTTATGATAAATTTGTTAGAACTACGGATCCTCATCATAAAAAGATTGTTCAACACATTTTTAAAAAGATGTATGAGAAAGGTGATATTTATAAGGGGGAATATTCTGGACTTTATTGTACTCCTTGTGAATCATTTTGGACTGAATCTCAGTTAGTAGATGGTAAATGTCCTGATTGTGGTAGAGAAGTAAAAGAAGCTAAAGAAGAAGCATATTTCTTTAAGTTAAGTAAATACCAAAAACAGTTGGATGAATATATTGAAAGTCACCCTGATTTTATCCAGCCAGAATCAAGAAAGAATGAGATGTTAAATAACTTTATTAAACCAGGATTACAAGATTTATGTGTCTCTCGTACTTCATTTAAGTGGGGGATTCCTGTAGATTTTGATTCGAATCATGTTGTTTATGTATGGCTTGATGCTTTGACTAATTATATTACTAATATTGGTTATGATGTAGATGAAGTAACTGGTGAGTTTAAAAAGTTATGGCCTGCAGATTTACAAGTAATTGGTAAAGATATTGTTCGTTTCCATTCTATTTATTGGCCTTGTTTCTTATTGTCGTTGGATCTTCCTCTGCCTAAGAAAATATTTGGACATCCTTGGTTGTTGATGAATAATGATAAGATGAGTAAATCAAAAGGAAATGTAATTTATGCTGATGAACTTGTTGATGCATTTGGTGTTGATGCAGTACGTTATTATTTATTACATGAAATACCTTTTTCAAGTGATGGTAATATTACTTATGATTTATTAATTGATCATATTAATGGTGAATTAGCTAATGTATTAGGTAACTTAGTTCAACGTTCTATTTCTATGGGAAATAAGTATTTTGATGGAAATGTTTCTAGTACAGATGAGAAAGAGGATATTGATTTAGAACTAGAAAATAAATTGAGGTCTTTAGAGGATATAGTTGGTAAGAAAATGGATGAGTTGCAAATTAGTGAGGCAATTACGGAAATCTTTAATGTATTAAGATTTACAAATAAATATATTGATGAGACAACTCCATGGATTTTGGCAAAAGATGAGAGCAAAAAGAATCGCTTACAAAATGTAATCTATCATTTATTAGAATCTATTCGTGTTTGTTCTTTATATTTAGAACCATTTATGCCTGGTACTAGTAAAGAAATTAGGAGACAACTTAATACTTGTGATACTAGCATTTATTATAATTCTTCTAATCATTATCAATTAGGTACTCCATCTATATTATTTCAAAGAATAGATCGAGAAAAATTCTTTTCAGAAAATGTAAAATAGAGTGTCAATTATGAGAAAGAAAAATGTCAATTTATGTCTTTCTCTTTTTTATTGTGTTATAGTAGAGGAGTAGTTGCTGTGAGAAAGGATAAAATTATGTCAAAAAATATTGAGCAGTTCTTTACAGTAGATTTGGTTTGTTTATTAAGTATGTTTTTTATGTTTATTTATATTAGTGTAACAAAAAATATGTTAGATTTTGTTTATTTACTATTTATTATTCTTTGTTATTTTAGGATTAAATATTATCGGTGGAAAAAATATCATTAATATGGTATTTTTATTTTGGAGGTTTATTTATGTTTATTGATACACATTGTCATTTATCGAAAGATGATTATGATGATATAGAACAAGTTTTAGAGGATAATAGAAAAGTTGGTGTTAGTCCTATCATTATTTCAGGTTGTACAAGAGAAAGTATTTTAGAATCATTGGAATATGGGAAGATGTATTCTGATGTTTTTGTTACCACTGGGTACCATCCTAGTGAAGCATCTATTACTACTGAAGAGGATTTAAAATTATTGGAAGATCAACTTCAATTAAAATTTGTGATTGGTGTTGGTGAGATTGGTTTAGATTATCATTATGGAAAAGAGGATAAGGAAAAACAGATTATTTTGTTCGAAAAGCAGTTAGCTTTAGCAGAAAAATATCAGTTGCCTGTTGTTATTCATAGTCGTGATGCAACTTTGGATACCATTTCTATCTTAAAAAAATATTCGGTAACTGGTGTTATTCATTGTTTTAGTGGTAGCTATGAAACTGCTTTAGAATATATTAAAATGGGATTTATTTTAGGTATTGGAGGTGTTGTTACTTTTAAAAATAGTAAACTTGGTGATGTTGTGTCTAAGATTCCTATTGAAAAGATTGTATTAGAGACTGATAGTCCTTATTTAACGCCTACTCCTTATAGAGGTGAGGTTAATAGTTCTAAATATATTCCTTTAATTGCTGAGAAAATTGCATCTTGTAAAGAAATTTCAATAGAAGAAGTTGCTCGTATTACTACTGATAATGCAAAGCGTATTTTTCATTTAGATTAGGTTGAAAAAAGTGCTAAAATAGTGTATTCTTAATATAGAATAGGGGTTGTATTTATGAAGAAAAATAAGCATCATAAGCATCGTCCGACATTTGTACTTCTTATTGGATTATTGTTTGTTGTAGTTTTTATTTCAGTTATTTGTTTATATTTATATTTTCATAATAATGATGGTAATTCTAGAAGTGCAACAATTTTGTTTTCTTACTCTGAACAATCTTCAGAATTGAAGGTAGATAATTCTATGCCTATTACTGATGCAATTGGTAAACAATTGACTTTTTCGGCAGATCAAACGAAATATAGTTATAGTGAGTTTAGCATTTCTTCTAATATGGTAGGTTTAAGTTCTGTTAATTATGAAATTTATGCTAAGGTTAAAGAAGGTGAAAATACGATTCCTTCTGACTATGTAAAAGTATATTTAACAGATGGTGAACGAGATTTACCGTTAGAAGGATATAATGATAAAAGTGTGCCAACGTTTCAAGATTTGAAAGTTGCATCTAGTGATGCTGGTGGTCGAAGACTTTATTCTGGAACATTGAAAAAAGATGAAGTGAAAAAGTTTAAATTACGTATGTGGTTAAGAGATACTTATCCAATTACTACAGAGTTGCGTGATTTTGATATTTCACTTTATGTTAAGACGATTGATTAGGAGGAATTATGGAAAATAATCATCAAACTAGAAATCTTGTATTTATTATATTAGGTATTAGTATTTTATTAATAGCCATTGTTGTATTTGCTTTTGTTATGTTTTTTAGAGGCCAAGCTGATAATGTCAATGAAGTTGTAAAAACTGGTGTTGTGTCTATGAATTATAAAACTGCTACGAATGAATTTACTCTTACTAATTTGACTCCAATGTCGAATGATGCAGGAAAAGATTTAAGAGATGAAGGTAGCTATTTTGATTTTTCTGTTTCTTCAGAAGTGGAAGATGATACTTCAATTCAGTACGAAATTGCCTTGGTTAAAGATGAGAATTCTACTATTCCTGATAGTGATGTTGTTGTATATTTAGAGAAACAAAATAGTGGCAGTTATGCTAAAGTAGAAGAACCTAGTGCTTTTACACCTATCAAGAAAAAAACAAATTTAGGTAGTCCAGCAAAGTCAATGGTTTTAGATAAGTTTAAAGTATCTTCTAAGAAAGTTGATAATTATCGTTTGAGATTGTGGGTAAGAGAAGGTGCTGTAATAGCAGATTCTAATGCTACTTATACAGTTTCTGTAAAAGTATATGGCAAGGCAGATAATTAATTAAGACTTTTAAGAAGTCTTTTTTTGGCGAATTTTATGTTATAATTATTTTAAGATAGTTGGAGGTTTATATGATTGCATCTGAGTCTAAAAAAATTATTTTATCTATTATATGTATTGCAGTATTAATTATTGCTTTTGTAGGTGTTTCTTATGCTGCTTTTACTACTGTTTTAACTGATTCTAATTCTAATGGTTTGTCTACTGGTACTATTTCTTTAATATTAGATAATCAGGGTGAGGCAATTTCTATGAAAAATTCTATGCCTATTTCTGATGAAGAAGGAAAACAGTTGAGTGGAGATGGTAATGTTTATGACTTTAGTGTTCAAACAGTCTTGGCTCCTAATACTACTATTAATTATGAAATATCGGCAGAGAAAATTAATTCTGAGTCAAATGAGTTGGTATTAGATAATCAATCGGTTAAACTTTATCTGCAAAAGTTGGAATCTAACGGATATGTAGATACTGCAATTACTAAGGTTCCACAACCATTTACTCCTTTAGATTCTGATAGTTTTTTAGGTAGTAAAATTGGAAGTATGGTTCTTTATTCTGGTACTTTTTCTAATACTACTGATCAGAGTAAGGAGATACAGGAAGCTTTTCGATTGCGTTTCTGGGTAGATAAAAATGCTATTATTGATTCTGTTAGTAGAGAATTTAATATTAAATTGAATGTTACAGCGAAGGCTATTTAAGAGAATGTAAACTTCTCTTTTTTTTATTCAAAACCTAGTTTTTTTTTGTCCTTCGTGTTATCATGTTAATGTTAATAGATAGGAGGGCTTATATGAAACAATATTTTGATACTAATCATGATGATGTTGTTTCTGTAAAAGAAGTAGTACAGTTTTTTTTACGCTTTTTTACAAAAGTAGTCCTATATGTTATCTTTCTTTTGTTAATTATAATTTTCTTATTGTTTATTTTTTATTTTATAGATTTATTATATAATATTAATTCTGTTGAAGATAATCAGACTTTATTTGATGCTTATATTATTGTTACTCCTAGTATGGTTCCAACAATCAATGTTCAAGATGCTATTATTGTAGGGAGAAAGGATTCTGAGGATTTAAAACAGGGTGATATTATTAGTTTTTTAGCGACTGATTCTTATTATAGTGGTAAAGTTATTACTCATCGTATTATTGGTATTAAAGAAGCAGAGGATGGTACTTTGTTATATCGTACTAAGGGAGATAATAATAATGCTGCAGATGCAACCTTGGTTAAAGATGAGAATGTTTATGGTAAAGTATTATTTCGTATTCCTATGTTAGGTTATGTTAGGAAGTTTTTATCTACTTATTTTGGTTGGATATTATGTATTGCGCTTCCACTTTTATATTTGATTTTGACGGAAGTTGTTAGGGTACGAAAAATGATAAAAGAAAAAAAACAAAAAGAACTTATTCATGTAAATGACTCAGAAGACGTTGAAATTATATAATTCATTGTCTTTCTTTTTTTCTTGTGATATATTTTTCTTGGTGATATTTATGGAACAGTATAATGTAAGATTTAAAAAGAAGTTTGGACAAAACTTTTTAAAGAGAAGAGCGGTTGTTGAGAGAATTGCTAGTACTTGTCCTTTGGCTAAGAATGATTTGGTAATAGAAGTTGGTCCTGGTGGGGCCATTTTAACACAAGAGTTGGCAAAACGTTGTGGTAATGTCTTGGCGTATGAAATTGATGAAGATTTAAAAGAAGAGTTAAGTCGTAAATTATATGAGTATGATAATGTTAAAGTTTTATTTGAGGACTTTTTAAATAGTGATATTTCTAAGGATATATCTCAATTTAGTTATGAAAATCTTTATTTTATAAGTAATGTTCCTTATTATATAACTACGCCTATTATGATGAAAATTGTTGAAAGTAATTTGAATTTTCAAAAGGTTTGTATGATGGTTCAAAAAGAGGTTGGTGAAAGATTTTCAGCTAAACCTGGAAATAGAGAATATTCTTCTATTAGTGTGTTCTTATCTTATTTTTATGACATAAAAAAAGAATTTTTGGTATCTAGAAGGGAATTTGTTCCTGTTCCTAATGTGGATAGTGTTGTGATATCTTTTACGAAAAAGAAAGAATTGTTACCTCTTAAAGATAAAGATTTATTTTTTCAATTAGTTAGAGATAGTTTTCAATTTAAGAGAAAGAATATTCGTAATAATTTAAAAAAGTATAATTTAGATATTGTTTTATCTGTTTTGAAGAAGCATGGTTTTGATTTAACTGTACGAGCTGAGAAGCTTTCTGTAGAAATATTCGTAGAACTTGCAAATGCATTGGTTTTGTGAATATTTCTTTTTTTTGGTTCATAAAATTTATGGGAGGAATGTTATGGATTTTAGAGAAGGTGATTTGGTTACTAGGATTTCTCATAACCATGATATTGTTTTTAAAATTGTTTCTGTTGAAGGGACAGTTGCTTTTTTAAAGGGAGTAGACTTGCGGTTATATGCAGATAGTGCTCTTTCGGATTTAGTGAAGGCAAGTGTTCCAGTTGATTCTGATCAGCAAATATTGGAGAAAAATTTGCGGGAGTTACAGATGGACCGTAGTCAGTATTTTTATTTGCCTGGTAAAATTTTACATATAGATGGGGATAGTGACTATTTAAAACGTTGTATGAAATTTTATAGGGAAATGAGTGTAAAAGCTAATGGATTAACAATATCAGAGATTGATATGCCATATAAAATTTATGGTTTATTACAGGAGTTTCAGCCAGATATTGTTGTGATTACTGGTCATGATGCTTATTTAAAGAAAAATAGAGGAGATTATCAGAATTCTCTTAATTTTATTGAAACTGTAAAAGAAGCAAGAAAATATGAAAAAAGTCAAGATAAGTTAATTATTATTGCAGGTGCTTGTCAGTCTAATTATGAAGAGTTGATTAAAGCAGGTGCTAATTTTGCTTCTAGTCCTAAAAGAATTAATATTCATGCTTTAGATCCGGCGATATTGGCAACTTCTCTTGCTTTATCTGATCGCAATAAGAGTATTGATTTGCTTAGTATTTTAGAAAAAACAAAATATGGAAAAGATGGAATGGGAGGAATTATTACGAATGGAACAATGTACGTGGGGTATCCAAGATGATGATTGAAAATATTAAGAAGGTTGTGAGAGAAAATCAGGGTATAAAATGTTCTTTTCGGTTTCATGGAACGAGGAATCAAATTGATGAATTTCATGGTGTAATTACTGATTTATATCCGGCAATTTTTACAATTTTATTAGATGATAAGAAAATAAAAACCTTCAGTTATAGTGATATTTTGACGCAAAGTTTAGAAATTTTGCATTAAACTCCTTCTAAAATGCAAAAATTATTGCAATTTTCTTATAATTATTATAGAATTATGGTGTAAAGTGTAATACTTTAAGAGGGAGGAATATTACATGAAAATTACATCTGTAAATGTACGCAAAATCAATAAGGAAGGATCTCGTATGAAAGGTATCGCTTCTGTATTGTTAGATGATAGCTTTGCAGTACATGATATTCGAATTATTGATGGAGACAACGGACTATTCATAGCAATGCCAAGCCGAAAGACTGCTACTGGTGGTTACCGTGATGTTGCACATCCAATTAATCCTGAAGTTAGAGCAATGTTCGAAGAAGCAATTTTAGATGCTTATGAGAAAGCAGAAGATCCAACAGAGGATGAAAAATAAGATGCTAGATGTTTAGGCATCTTTTTTTTGCATAAATTTTTTCTTTTGGCATATGTTTTATCAGGAGGATATTTATGGATAAACAAGATAGCATTAATAATTATAATCATGGAATTAGTCTTTTAGAAAGAAAGAATTTGGTAATTACGGGTGTAAAAAAAATAGATAATTTTGACAGTGAACAATTTTTGTTGGATACTATCATGGGTTTTTTGATGATAAAAGGTGAAGGATTAGAATTGATTAAATTGGATACCATGCAAGGTAATGTTTCTATAAAAGGACTTATCCATAGTATGACTTATATAGAGGATGTAAAGAGAGATAAAGAAAATAGTATATTTAATCGATTGTTTAAGTAATGAATTTAAAAATACAGGTATTTTCTTTACTTTTTTCTTTTTTATACGGAATACTATTTTCTTTTTTGATTAATTTTCATTATAAAATTCTTTTTTATCAGAAAAAATGGGTTCAAATTGTATTTACTATGATATTCTTGTTTGATATGGCTTTACTATATTTTTTGATATTGATAAAAATTAATGAGTGTATTATACATATTTATTTTTATTTTATGATATTTTTGGGATTTTATATTAGTTTTCCTTTTTTAAAAAAAATGCGTAAAAAATAGTGTCAAATTTCGCTTTTTTTTTTGGGATTCTTGCTCTATACTTTAAACTGGTTTATAATTTATTGTGAAAGAGTAGGTGATAGCATGGCAAAATCAAAGACTAAAACTAAAAGACGTCGTAGAATGTTATTTTTAGGACTGTCTTCTGTTATTGTCATTGTTGCTACTACTTTTACGATTGGTAAGTACTGGATTGAAATTTATGATAAATATCAAGAAAAAAAACAGTTGGAAGAAGAGTTAGTTTCTTTAAAAAACAAAGAAAAGCAGTTAAAAGTTGATGCAAATAAATTGCAAGATCCAGACTATATTGCCAGATATGCTAGAGAGAAATATCTTTATTCTAAAGATGGAGAAATTATTTTGAAAATTCCTGAGGAGTAAAGGGGTTTTCTTTTTTTCTGAATTTGTTGTTAGGAGGTCATGTATGGTTTCAATTGAGGGTAGTTTTAAATTTCATAAAGATGATAGTATCGTTATTGGGTGTTCTGCTGGACCTGATTCTATGGCATTGGTTGATATGTTACTAAAAATAAGAGAGAAGTATCGTTTAAATTTGATTGTTGCTCATGTTAATCATAATTTGAGAGATCAGAGTGTTCAAGAAGAAAATTACTTGAGAGATTATTGTCAAAAAAATAATATTATGTTTGAATGTATGTTGATTACGGAATATGGTGATGATAATTTTCATAATGAGGCTCGCAATATTCGTTATGATTTTTTTGAAAAAGTAGTACGTAAATATCAGGCTAATTACTTAATGACAGCCCATCATGGAGATGATTTGATTGAGACTGTTTTAATGAGAATTACTAGAGGTTCTAATTTAAATGGTTATAGTGGATTTAAAAAGATTGTTGATATGGATGGATATCAGATAGTAAGACCTCTTCTTTCTTATACGAAACAAGAATTGGAAGATTATGATAAAAATCATCATATTATGTATTATGTAGATGATTCTAACAGTAAAGATAAATATACGAGAAATCGTTATCGTAAATACATTTTACCTTTTTTAAAAGAAGAAGATCCTCATGTACATTTAAAGTATTTAAAATTTAGTACTGTTCTCAGTGAGGCTAATCAATTTATAGAATGTGAACGTGATAAAGCTATTAAAAAAGTAATTCATAATGATATTTTAAATATTTCTGATTTTAAAGAGTTGAATTCATTTATACAAAAAGAAGTATTATATTATATGATGAATGAGTATTATCAGGATGATTTAATTTTAATTAATGATAAACATATTGAACTTTTATTAAATTTAATATATAGTAATAGAGCGAATGCTTTTGTTAATTTACCTAATGAGGTTGTCGCAACAAAAACTTATCAGGAATTAGAATTAAAGAAGATTACTACAGAAATTACTACTTATGAGATTGAAATTTCTAAATATGTAGAGCTTCCTAATCAGCATGTGATTGAACAATTAGAAGAAGTTGCTGGTAATGGAAATGATATTTGTCGTTTACTAAGTTCAGAGATTAGTTTACCATTAACTGTTCGTACTAGACGATTTGGAGATCGTATGGCTTTAAAGGGTAATGGTACTAAAAAAATTAAAGATATTTTTATTGATAAAAAAGTTAAGTTAGGTGAACGAGATTTATGGCCTGTTGTTGTAGATGCTAAAGGTGTTGTAGTATGGCTTCCAGGATTAAAAAAATCTAAATATGATAAGAAAAAAACGGAAAAGTATGATATAATATTAAGATATAGTTAAGGAGGAAATGTTGTGAATAAAACAATAGATAAAAAAACGATAAAAAAAGGTTTATTACCATATTTATTTTTAGCATTAATTATTCTTGTTGTCTTTTATGCCGTTGGTGTTATGAATAATGATGTTAATGTGTTAACTTATGATGAATTCATGACTGAGTTAGATGCTGGTAATGTGGAAGAAGTAGAAGTTACTGCTAGAGGTAGTGCTTATACCTATGATGTTAGAGGTAGTTTAAAAGATTATGAAGATAATGAAACTTTTTATGCACGTTTACCACTTAGTGATGAAGTTATGAAAAAAATTGTGAATGCTAGTGAAACACAGGATTTTACATTAGAGGCAGAAGCTGATCCTGATTCTTCATCATTCTGGTTGTTAGTTATAAATGTATTACCATTTGTATTATTGATTGGTTTTGCATTCTTCTTCTTTAGTCGTCAAATGGCTGGAAATAAGAGTTCTATGGACTTTGGAAAGAGTAAGGCTAGATTAAATAGTGATGCTAATAAAGTTACATTTAAAGATGTTGCTGGATTGAAAGAAGAAAAAGAAGAAGTAAAAGAATTAATTGATTTCTTGAAAAATCCTAAAAAGTTCCAAAAACTTGGAGCTAGAATTCCTAAGGGAGTGTTATTGTTTGGTCCTCCAGGAACAGGTAAAACATTACTTGCTAAAGCTGTAGCGGGAGAAGCTAATGTTCCATTCTACTTTATTAGTGGTTCTGATTTCGTAGAATTATTTGTTGGTGTTGGTGCTAGTCGTGTTCGTGATATGTTCCAACAAGCAAAAAGAAATGCACCTTGCTTAATCTTTATTGATGAAATTGATGCTGTTGGTCGTCAACGTGGTACTGGACTTGGTGGAGGTCATGATGAACGTGAACAGACATTGAATCAGTTACTTACTGAGATGGATGGATTTGGTGCTAATGAAGGAATTATTATTATTGCTGCTACTAACCGTCCGGATGTTTTAGATCCTGCATTACTTCGTCCAGGTCGTTTCGATAGACAAGTTACTGTTAATTTACCAGATGTTAAGGGACGTGAAGAAATTTTGGCAGTACATGCTAAAAATAAGATTCTAGCTGATGGTATTACACTAAGTAATTTAGCAAAACGTACTCCAGGATTTAGTGGTGCTGATCTTGAAAACTTACTTAATGAAGCTGCTTTACTTGCAGTTCGTCGTAATAAAGATAAAATCACTATGAGTGAAATTGATGAAGCAACTGACCGTGTTTTAATGGGACCTGCTAAAACTTCTCATAAGTATAGTGAAAATGATCGTAAGCTTGTTGCTTACCATGAAGCAGGACATGCTGTTATTGGTTTAAAACTTGCTCATGCTAATGATGTGCAAAAGGTTACCATTATTCCAAGAGGTTCTGCTGGTGGATATAATATGATGGTTCCTAGTGAAGAAAAATTATGTTCTACTAAGACTGATTTATTAGAAGAAATTACTGGTTTATTAGGTGGTCGTTCTGCTGAGGAGATTGTCTTTGGTGAAATAACTACAGGTGCTCATAATGACTTTGAAAAGGCAACTAAGATTGCTCGTAGTATGGTTACTGAATATGGTATGAGTGATTTAGGACCACTTCAATTTGAACAACAAAGTGGTAGTGTTTTCTTAGGAAGAGATTATAATAAGCCACAACATTTCTCTAATGAAGTTGCTAATGAAATTGATACAGAAATGAGAAAAATCATTGATGATTGTCATAAAAAAGCAAAAGAAATTATTAATAAAAACAAAGATTTGTTAGATTTGATTGCTAATGCATTATTAGAATATGAAACATTAACAAAAGAACAGATTGATTACTTAGTAAAGAATGGTAAAATGCCTGAAGAGGATGATGATACAAGCTATGAAAAGATGTCTGTTACAAAGTTAAAAGAAATTGCTAAGGAAAAAGGCATTAAAGGATATTCTAAAATGAGTAAAGCAGAATTATTGAATGAATTAGATGAAGCTAATAAGAAATAAAGTTTAAAGAAAGTATAGAATTAATTACTTTCTTTTTTCTTTGGATTATGATATATTAAGGCATGCAGAAATTGTTTATCTTGAAAGGGGTATTCTATGGAATGGAAGATAGGGAATGTTACAATTCATAATCAAGTAGTGTTAGCTCCTATGGCGGGAATTTGTAATTCTGCTTTTCGTCGTATTTGTAAAGAGATGGGTTGTGGACTAATTTATGCAGAGATGGTTAGTGATAAAGCTATTACTTTTCAAAATCAGAAGACTTTAGATATGTTATATATGACAGAAGAAGAACGTCCTATTGTTCAACAAATCTTTGGTAGTGATAAGGATTCATTTGTGGAGGCTGCTAAAACCATTTATGAAAAAATGAGACCTGATATTATTGATATTAATATGGGTTGTCCTGTTCCTAAGGTGGCAGTTCGTGCTCAGGCGGGAAGTGCTCTTTTAAAAGATCCAGATAAGATTTATGATATTGTTTCTGCTGTAGTGAAGGCTGTACCAATACCAGTGACGGTTAAAATTAGAAGTGGCTGGGATCAAAATCATATTAATGCAGTAGAAGTTGCTAAGGTGATAGAAAAGGCAGGAGCTTCTGCTATTTGTGTACATCCTAGAACAAGAAGTCAGGGTTATAGTGGTAAGGCAGATTGGTCTATTATTAAGGCAGTAAAAGATTGTGTTTTGATTCCTGTTATCGGTAATGGTGATGTTAAAACTCCAGAAGATGCCAAGAGAATGTTAGAAGAGACTGGTTGTGATGCTGTTATGATAGGAAGAGGAGTACTTGGTAATCCTTGGCTTATTAAGAATACTGTTTCTTATTTAGATACTGGTAGTTATGATAATGATATTACTGTTGATGATAAAATAGAGATGATTTTACATCATTTGGATTATTTAAGTCATTTAAAAAATGAACATATTGCAACACTTGAAATTAGAAATCATATTGGATGGTATTTAAAAGGAGTACCTGGTGGAACAGTTGTAAAAAATAAAATCTATCAAACTTCAAATATTCGTGATATAATTTCTATATTAAGTACATTTAAGGAGGAATTAGATGGCAAAAAGTAAAAAAGTTGAAGAAGCTTCTGTAGTCTCTGAAAAAGAAGTAAAAAGCGATGATAGTAAACAAAAAAAATCTACAGTTAAGAAAGTAAAGACTGTAAAGGAACCAGTTAAAGCTTTATTTATTCAAAGATTTGCAGCATTAATATTAGATGTTATGATTGTGTCTATGGTTGCATCAATTATTTCTTATCCATTTTTAGATATGAATTCTATTCAGAAATTGAATGATTCTGGTACTCAAGTAGCGGAGGATTATCTTTCAGGAAAATTAGAAGCTGATGAATATGTTTCAGAAAATATTAGTATTAGTTATGAATTAGCTAAAAAACAAGGATCACTTTCTTTGATAACAATATTTTTAAATATTTTATACTTTGTAGTGTTTCAAATTAAGAATAATGGACAAACACTTGGTAAACAGTTATTAAGAATTAAAGTTAAAAGTACTAATGGTGAAGAACTTTCTATGAATCAAATGGTTTTTAGATCTATGATTATTAATTCTATTTTAATAGATATGGTTAGTTTTGCAATTTTATTATTTACGAATCAATTAACATATTTTTATAGTGTTGTTATTCTTGGAATGATTCAGTTTATTATTATTGCTGCTAGCGGTATTATGGTTATGTTTGGAAAAAATCGTAGAGGTATTCATGATTTAGTAGCACATACTGATGTTGTCAGATGTGATGTAGTAGAGGAGATGGAAGTATGCGAGAGTTAAGTGAACAAGAACTAGTTAGAAGAGAAAAGTTAAAGAATATAAAACATCCATATCCAGAGAGATTTGAAGTTAACTATGAGCTTTGTGATGCTAGAGAGTTGGAAGATGGAGTTAGTGGAGTTCGTGTTGCAGGACGTATTATTTTAATGCGTAAAATGGGTAAGATGAGCTTTTTAACAATAGGAGATATTAAAGGAAAAATACAAATATCTGTTAAATTGGATATGGTGGGAGAAGAAAGTTATAAGGATTTTAAAGCTAATTATGATTTAGGTGATTTTATTGGTGTTGAAGGTGAGATTTTTACTACTCACACTGGTGAAAAAACCGTTAGAGCTAGTAGTATTACCTTCTTAGGAAAAGCTTTAAAGCCTTTACCAGAAAAATTTCATGGAGTGGAAGATATTGAAACTATTTATCGTGAGAGATATTTAGATTTAATTATGAATGATGAAGCTAAATGGAAATTCTTATTTAGAAGTCGTTTTATTCGTGAAATTAGAAATTATTTAGATGCTGCTGGATATATTGAAATAGAGACTCCAATCTTAAATAATAAAGCGAGTGGAGCAACTGCTAAACCTTTTATTACTCATCATAATGCTTTAGATATTGATTTGTATTTAAGGATTGCACCTGAGACTTATTTAAAACGTGCTGTTGTTGGTGGTTTTACAAAAGTATTTGAAATTGCTAGATGTTTTAGAAATGAAGGAATTGATGCTACTCATTTACAAGATTTTACGATGATTGAAGGTTATGCAGCGTTTTATAATTATAAAGATAATATGAAGTTTTTAAGAGAAATGCTACAATCAATTATTATGAGACTTTTTGGTACTTTAACTATTACAGTTGGAGATAAAGAAGTTGATTTGAGTGGTGAATGGGAAGTAGTTAGTTTTCGTGATTTGATTTTACGTTACAGTGATATTGATATTAAGGTTTATGATACTAAGGAAAAATTGTTAGAAAAGATTAAAGAAAATGGTATAGAGATTGATAGTGAGACTCCGCTTGAAAATTTAGGATATGGAAATTTAGTAGACCAATTATATAAGAAGGTTGCTAGAGTACATATTGTTAATCCTATTTTCTTGACTGAACATCCAATTAGTTTAAGTCCACTAGCTCGTGCTAATGATGATGATCCAAGTATTACGGATCGTTTCCAATTAGTTATTAATGGAGCTGAAATTATCAATGCTTATTCTGAGTTAGTTGATCCAAGTGAACAGGCTCGTCGTTTAGAGGAACAAGCAAGACTTAAAGCAGAAGGTGATGAAGAGGCTATGCCAATGGATTATGATTATATTTCTGCTATGGAATGTGGTATGCCACCTATCAGTGGATGGGGTATGGGAATTGATAGAGTTGTACAACTTCTTACAAACTCACAAAATATTAAAGATGTTATTTTATTCCCGTTAATGAGACCGATTAATGAACAAGATGAAGATTCTATTATATAGGGTCTTTTTTTCTTTGTATTTCACCAAATTTTCATAAAAAAAGAAGTCAAATGCTTGTAAAATTTTTTCTATGTCAGTATAATGATAATGGGAGGTTAATTATGAAAAAACATAATACATTTAAAGTCGTTCTTATTACTTTATTAGTAATGATGTTACTTACTTGGATATTACCAGCTGCTTATTATTCAGGTACTTACGTTGATCAAGGACGCGTTCAAATGGGGCTATTTGATTTATTCAGTTATCCAATGACTTCTATTTCATATTTTGGATATATTGCTGCTTTTGTATTAGTTGTTGGAGGATTCTACGGAGTATTAAATAAAATTGGTGCTTATCGTACAATGTTGGATAAATTAGTTGCTAAATTTAAAGGTAAAGAAGTAGTGGTTTTATCTATTATTATGGTACTTATTGCACTTCTTACATCAATTTGTGGATTACAACTTGGTTTAATTATTTTCTTCCCAATGATAGTATCACTTATTCTACTTATGGGATATGATAAGATTGTAGCAGCACTTGCTATTGTAGGTTCTACTATGATTGGTATGTTAGGTACTACTTTTGGATATAATAATACTGGTATTATTCCAAGTATTTTAGGAAATAATTTTACTGATGATATGCTAACAAAATGTATTTTATTATTCTTAGGAATGGTTTTATTAATATTTAATACAATTTGGTATATCAGAAAATCTATGAAAAATGATAAGAAAGCAAATGTTAAAAAAGTTACTGTAAAAGAAGAAAAGAAAACAACAAAATCTACTAAGGCAAAAACTACAAATAAGAAATCTTCTAAAAATACAAAAGCAGCTGTAAAGGAAGAAAATGTTATTGTAGTTAGCGAAGAGGAAGATAGTGATTATGTTCCTATTGCAGTTAGTGCTAATAAACATGTTGTTTGGCCATTAGCATTAATACTATTTTTAATTTTTGTTATATTGGTATTAGCATTTATTTCATGGTCTGGTGCTTTCGGACTTACTGCTATGAATGATGCAACTACTGCAGTTACTGGATTTGAAGTATTTGGATTTGCTTTATTTGGTAAGTTATTAGGTACTGTTAATGCATTTGGATCTTGGTCTGTTATGGATTTAATTACTGTACTAATGGTATTTATGTTTGTATTAGCTTTAATTTATAAAGTTAAATTTGATGAAGTAATTGATGGTTTTGCTAAAGGTGTTAAACGTGCACTTGCTCCAGCTGTTATCTTTGTTTTACTTTATACTATTTTAGTAATTACAACATATCATCCATTCCAATTAGTTATTTATAAAGCTATTTTAGGAATTACAGATGGATTTAATGTATTTACTACATTTATCGTAGGTATTTTATCTGCATTCTTTAATGTAGATCCTGCTTATGCTTTCCAAAGTTCATTACCATATTTAGCTAGCATTGTTACTAATGCTGATAATTATCCAATTGTTGCAGTTATTTATCAAGCTGCTTATGGATTAACTATGTTAGTTGCACCTACTAGTTTAATCTTAATGGGTACATTATCATACTTAAAAGTTTCATATGGAAAATGGTTTAAAGCAATTTGGAAATTATTATTAGAATTATTAGTTGTATTATTAATTGTATTTACAGTTTTAATTTTAATATAATTATTTTAGAGCCTTATGGCTCTTTTTTTGTCTTTTTTTTTGGTATTGTATTTCTTGAAAGAGTTAAAAATTATTTTTATAATATATATAGGAGGATGATTATATGTTTTCAAGATTTACAGAAGAAGCTCAAAAAATATTAATTATGTCAAAAAAAGAGATGCAAGAGTTGAAGCATCCTTATGTCAGTAGTGAACATTTGTTACTTTCTATTTTACATTATTCAAGATCTGATTTTTTGTCTTTTTTGAATACTTATCAATTAACTTATCAAAGTTTTAAGAATAAATTAATAGAAGTAATAGGTTTAGGGAAAAAAGAGAGTGAGTGGTTTTTATATACGCCACGTCTAAAAAAAATAATTGAAAATGCTATCTTGGATAGTAAAGATGAAGATGAGGATGTAACTGTTGAACATCTTTTCCTTGCTTTGTTAGAAGAAGGAGAAGGAGTTGCTAATAGAATTTTAATGAGTATGGATATTGATTTAGATCTTTTGTATGAACAATTTTCTAATCGTCTTATTCGTGAAAGAAATGATAATTATACTAAATTAGTTATCGATGAATTTTCTGTTGATTTTACAAAAGAAGCTAAGGATGGGAAATTTGATCCAGTGATTGGTAGAGATAATGAAATTTGTCAAATGATTGAGGTTTTACTTAGAAGAAAGAAAAATAATCCTTTGTTAATTGGTGAAGCTGGAGTTGGAAAAACTGCCTTGGTTGAAGAATTGGCTCGACGTATTACTTTGGAGCTTGTGCCTAACGAATTAAAAAATATGAGAATACTTAGTGTTTCTATTTCTTCTTTAGTTGCTGGTACTAAATATCGTGGGGAGTTTGAAGAAAGAGTTAATAAGATGATAGAAGAGTTGGAACATGTGTCTAATATTATTTTATTTATTGATGAAATTCATACTATTATAGGTGCTGGTGGGGCAGAGGGAGCTATTGATGCTTCTAATATTTTGAAACCTTACTTGGCACGTGGAAAGATTAAAGTAATAGGAGCTACTACAAAGGCTGAATATATGAAGTTTTTAGAAGATGATAAAGCTTTTGATCGAAGATTTCAGAAAATTCTTGTTGAAGAAGCTAGCTTAGAGGAAGTAAAAGTTATTTTGTCCAATTTGAAAGAAATCTATGAAAATTATCATGGTATTATATTGACTGATGAAGTGTTGGATGCGATTGCGGATTTATCTGATCGTTATATAGCTATTGGAAAGCAACCAGATAAAGCGATTGATTTATTGGATGAAGCTTGTTCTAAGGCAATCAGTTTACATACGAGTGATGATAAAAAAATACAGCAATTGCAATTGGAACTTAGTAGTATTATTGAAAAAAAGAACAAATTAATTATTCAGCATAACTTTAAAGAGGCATCTATTTTAAGAGAAAGAGAAAATGTTTTGATGTCAAAGATGAATCGCTTGAAATTAAAGAACAAAAATCAATCTAGAAAAATTTTAGAATTGGATGTTGTCTATGATGTTATTTATGCTAAAACTAAGATTCCAGTTAAAAAAATATTAAATTTGAATGTTAGTAGTTTGAAAAGAACATTATCTAAAATTGTATTGGGTCAGGAAATGGTAATTGATTCTTTTGTTCCGATAGCAACTGCTCATTTAGAGGATAGAATTTCACCTCGTAGTTTTCTTTTTGTAGGTAAAAGTGGACTAGGGAAGACATTATTAGTACGAGAATATGCAAAATTACTATATCCTAAGGAAGCTTTTATTAAATTAGATATGAGTGAGTACAGAGAAGAAAGTTCGGTTTCTAAAATCATTGGTTCTCCTCCAGGATATGTGGGATACAGTGATAAAAATAGTGTTTTAGAGAAGATTAAGTTACATCCATATTCTGTTTTGTTACTAGATGAAGTTGAGAAGGCTCATCCTAGTGTTTTAAAATTATTTCTGCAAGTATTGGATGATGGAGTTATGACTACTTCTTATGGAGAGATTGTTAGTTTTCGATATACCCTTATATTTATGACATCTAATCTTGGAACTAGTAAAAACTCTATTGGATTTTTAGAACAGGATCAACAATTAATTATGAATGATATTAAGAAGTTTTTTGGAGTGGAATTATTAAATAGAATTGATTCTGTGTTGTTTTTTACTCCGTTTTCTGCTAAGACGATTGAAAAAATTATCATGAATAAGATTCATAGAAAATATCCAGAAATGACTAAGGAAGCTATGAAGAGTCTTATGCAGGAGATAAAGAATGATTGTCAATATGAAGAATTTGGGGCTAGAAAAATTGATAAGTTATTAGAACAAAAGGATTTTAAATACAGTTTGGAGTAAATAACTGTATTTTTTCTTGTCTCGTATGATATACTTATAACAGAAACAGGTGATTTGATGAAATTATATAATACTTTAACGAGAAAGATTGAAGAGTTTGTGCCATATGAGGAAGGAAAAGTTAAAATGTATACATGTGGTCCTACTGTTTATCATTATGCTCATATTGGTAATATTCGTAATTATATTGGTCATGATGTCTTGGATAAAACATTACGATATTTGGGATATGAAGTTACTCGTGCCATGAATATAACAGATGTTGGTCATTTAACAAGTGACTCTGATTCTGGTGAAGATAAGATGGAGGTTGCGAAGAAGCGTGAACATAAGTCTGCGATGGAGATTGCTGAATTTTATACAGAACGTTTCTTTGATGATTTTAAGTTAGTTAATTGTAAGATGCCAGAGATTGTTTCTCCTGCTACTGATAATATTGATGAGTATATTAAGATTATTAAAGTTTTGTTAGAAAAGGAATATGCTTATTTATCTGGTGGTAATATTTATTTTGATACTAGTAAATTAGATGATTATTATGTTTTGACAAATCATCAAGAGGATAGCTTAGTCGTTGGTGCTCGTGAGGGAGTGGAAGAGGATAGTAACAAACGAAATCAAGCTGATTTTGTCTTATGGTTTACTACAAGTAAGTTTGAAAATCATGAATTGTTATGGGATTCTCCCTGGGGATATGGTTATCCTGGTTGGCATATAGAATGTAGTGGTATTTCTATTAAATATTTAGGAGAGTATTTAGATATCCATGGTGGTGGTGTTGATAACATTTTTCCACATCACACTAATGAAATAGCACAAAGTGAGGCATATTTAGGTCATCCTTGGTGTAGATATTGGTTTCATAATGAACATCTATTAGATGAAAGTGGTAAAATGAGTAAGTCTACAGGAGCAATTTTAACAGTTACTACTTTAAAAGAAATGGGTTATGATCCTTTAGCGTTTCGTTTTATGTGTCTAAATTCTCATTATAGAAAACAGTTGGTATTTTCTTATGATGCTTTAAAACAAGCAAATTCTACATTGAAGAAATTGCGTAATCGTGTATCTTCTTTAGATGAAAATGGTGAAAAGAATAGAGAGGTTATAGAAGAGTATCAGAATAAATTTATAAAAGAATTATCTGATGATTTAAATACGGCTAATGCTATTTCTGTTCTTTATGAGGTCTTAAAAGATGATAGACTTTCGGGAGCTGGTAAATTATTTTTAATTGATGATTTTGATAAGGTATTATCTTTAGATTTAATTCAGGAGAAGAAGATTGTTTCTAATGAAAGTTATATTTTGGAACAGATTGAAAAGCGTGCGGAAGCTAAAAAGAATAAAGATTTTGCCTTAGCTGATTCTATCCGTGATGATTTGATGAAGCAAGGTATTCGTTTAATTGATGGAAGAGAAAAGACTACATATGAAGTTATAGAATAGGAAGTTATTTCCTATTTTTTCAAGATAGGAGTGTTTTTATGAAGGTAGTTGAGATAAATTCCTTAGTACTTGCTTATTTAGGTGATGTAATTTATGAAAATTATGTTAGGCGATTTTTGATTCGTCAAGGATTTGCACACGTTGATGAGTTGCAGAAAAATGCTGTAAAGTATGTGAGTGCTAAGAGTCAAGCTAAATATTTAAAGATGATGATTGAAGATGGTTTTTTAACTGATGATGAGTTAGTGGTTGTTAAAAGGGCTAGAAATAATAAGAGCAATTCTCATCCTAAGAATTGTGATGTTGTTACTTATAAGAATGCAACCGGTTTAGAGGCATTACTTGGATATTTAGATTTAAGTGGTAATCAAGACCGTGTTTTTGAAATTATGAATTATATATTGGAGGAGTAAATATGTTAGTATATGGAAGAAATGTTGCTTTAGAAATGTTAAAAAATCCAAAAAAGGTTCAAAAAGTGATATTGCAACAGGGATTTGATGATAAAAAGATACTTTCGCTGTTAGATAATACAAATATTCCGGTAATTACTAAGTCAAAAAAGGAAATTGATCATTTGGCAGACGGCGTTCATCAAGGTATAATTTTATATGTTCGTAATTACCAATATTATAGTTTGTCTGATATTTTAACTGATGATGCTTCTTTTATTGTTATGTTAGATCATATTGAAGATCCTCATAATTTTGGAGCGATTATCCGTACCTGTGAAGCAGCAGGAGTAGATGCTATTATCATTCCTAAGGATAGACAAGTACAAGTAAATGCGACGGTAATGAAGACAAGTGTTGGTACACTAGATCAAATGAAGATAGTTCAAGTTTCCAACTTGGCTACTACGATTGATACTTTAAAAAAAGAAAATTTTTGGATCGTGGGTACTGCTTTGGAAAATAGTGTCGATTATCGAGATATTGATTATTCTGGTAAAATTGTGCTTGTTA
This sequence comes from uncultured Bacilli bacterium, assembly GCA_944358945.1. GTDB lineage: Bacteria > Bacillota_I > Bacilli_A > RF39 > UBA660 > Faecimonas. Next base: position 2,901 of record CALVSH010000087.1, on the reverse strand, counting down.
TTGGGAATGAAGGAGCGGGAATGTCAAAATTAGTTATGAAAAAATGTGATTTTATAGCAAAAATTCCAATGTATGGTACTACTAATAGTTTGAATGCTTCTGTTGCGAGTGGGATTATGATATATGAGGTAGTTCGAAATAGAAAGTAGAGGTAGTTTTGGATTACAAAAATGTTAATGATTATGAAATGTTATATTTAATTGGTGAAGATAAAGATGAAAGTTATGATATTATGTATCAGAAGTATTTGCCTATTATTAAAAAGATTGCCAGTAAATATAGTTCTTTAGTGCAACAACTTGGTATGGAGTATCAGGATTTAATTCAGGAGGGATTTCTGGGATTAAATAGTGCAATCGTTCGTTATCGAGAAGATATGGGTATTTTGTTTTATACTTTTGCCTGTGTTTGTATTGAACGCCATATTAATTCATTTTGTTATCGATTAAGTGCTAAGAAACATAGTGTTTTAAATAATTCTATATCTGATGATAAGTATTCTTGTTATTATATTAGAGATAATTCTTTTTTTAGTAATTACTTTACATCGTCCAATAAAGAATTGGAAGAGTTTATCTTTGATAAGTATTATTCTTTAGATTTAGATACTAGATGTGTTTTTGAACTTAGATATAATGGTTTTTCTTATCGAGAAATTTCTCAGTTATTGGATATTTCTGTTTCTAAAGTTGACTCTAAATTGTCAAAAGCGAGAAGATTTTTAAAAAAAGTTTTAGAAAAATATGAATTAAATTGAAAATTCATTTTTTTTATTTTAAAATGATAATAGGTGAAGACTATGAGGGAAGAGATAAAAGTTAATAATAATATATCTAATTACTATCCTCACATGTCTAATTATAATCAAGATGAATTTGCAGTATCATTAAATGATTGGTTTCGTGAAAGTCATTCCGAGGAGGAGTATAGAAATTTATTTGTCTATATGTCATTGGCCATGAAATATATTCATGATCAAGGTCGCTATGTTGCTTCTTTTTCTTTAGATAAAATCAAATTGTTACATGGTTCTATTCAAGAAGTAAAATTTGAAGATATTGAAAAGTTTCCTTCTGATGTTAATAATCCTGGTGGAGAAGACTATGGTAAAAAACGTGAAATTATTAATAGTAATATATTATATTCATCTATTTTGCATATTTATGCTTATGCTGGTCTTTTAGAACAATTGCCTTATTTTAACGATAGCAGTTTGCAATTTTTGAAAAATAATTTTAATAAATTTGCAATTTATTTACCGGAGAGTGATGTTGCGTATTATCGTGGAGTGATTGAAAGAGGAGCATCTGTTCATTTATATGCTTATGTCGATGAAAAGATGAAGCGTGATGTAAGCAATTTAGAGAAGGAAGTTGGTGGAGATGGAGTAGGTAATGGCAAAAGTATGGTTTTATCTACTGGTAAGAGTCTACTTCCTAATAATGAAGAGATTAATCGTAGTATTTATAATTTCTCTGGTAAATATGATGCTTTTGTTAGGGCATTTATTTATCCAATATTAATTTTTATACTTGGTCTTGTTATTTTATTTTTATTGTATTTTCAATGATTTTGTTGACATTTTCTAGTGTTTGTGCTATTTTAATGGTGAACACGGAAAGTGTTTTTATTTTGATAAAAAAATAGGAATGGTGAAATATGGCTGAAGTTAGAAAAAGAAAAGAAATAGAAGATTACAAAATTGATGAGGCAGAATTTCATAAAGAGAATAAAAAGAAGAAAAATACTCAGAAGAGGCAAAAGAAATCAAATGATAAGGTTGTTGTAAAAGATAATGGTAAGAAAAAGAGTCTCTGGGTAAAATTCCGTATCTTTTGTCACGGAGTAAAATCAGAGTTTAAAAAAGTACATTGGCCAAGTAAAAAAGATATGGTTAAATATTCACTTGCAACAGTTATGTTTATTATTTTTTGTTCATTGTTCTTTTATGCAATCGATATTATTTTTGCATTAATTCAATCATTATTTAGATAAAGGAGTTTTTATATATGGATAAACAATGGTATGTAGTTAATACTTATTCTGGTCATGAGAATAAAGTTAAAGAAAAGTTAGAGATGCGTGCAGAATCTATGGATATGCAAGATTATATTTTTAGAGTTGTTATTCCAGAAGAGAAAGTTGTAGAAGTAAAAGATGGTGTAGAAAAGGAAAAAGTTAAAAAGATGTTTCCTGGTTATATCTTAGTAGAAATGGTTATGACTGATGAAGCATGGTATGTAGTTCGTAATACACCTGGAGTTACTGGATTTATTGGTTCTAGTGGAAAAGGAGCTAAACCTACACCATTACAACCATATGAAGTTGATAAAATCCTTGGTAACATGGGAATTAGTCGTATGGATGTGGATACTGATTTAGTAGAAGGTACAACAGTTAAAATTGTTGATGGACCATTTAATGGAATGTTTGGTAAGATTGATAGTGTTGATCTTCCAAATCAAAAAGTTATGTTACTTGTTGATTTATTTGGACAAGAAACTTCTGTAGAGGTTGAATTAAATCAAATCCAAAAGGCATAAAATGGTTGCAAAAGTAGAAATTTTATGTTATTATTTAGGGGCTATATTTAAATTAATATAGATTTAGTGGGAAGCATGGTTTGCATTTATGAAAGCGGGAATCAAGCTATTTGGACCACTCGCGAAAACTAAAATTTATAGGAGGTGTTTTTCGTGGCAAAGGAAGCAATAAAGAAGATTAAATTACAAATTCCAGCAGGAAAAGCTACACCAGCTCCACCAGTTGGTACTGTATTAGGACCTGCAGGAATTAATTTACAAGATTTTTGTACTAAGTATAATGATGCTACTAGAGATAAAATGGGAGATATTTTACCAGTTGAAATTTCAGTTTATGATGATAGAAGTTTTGATTTCG
>CALVSH010000086.1 GCA_944358945.1 uncultured Bacilli bacterium | reverse complement strand
AAATATGCTGATAAACAAAAAAGAGATAGACAGGCAGTTATTGAAAAAGCCAAAGATTTAATAAAAAATCCCGGCTCATATACTAAGACAACTTCCTATGGGGCTGCTGGATATATTAATAATATTAAATTTGATAAGGATACTGGTGTTGTTTCTAATGGTTCTGAACTAACTCTAAACGAAGATAAAATAAAAGAAGATGAAAAATATGATGGTTATTATTCAATAGTTACTTCCGAAGAAAACTTAAGTGATTTAGAACTAAGAAATATTTATAGAGGTCTTTCTAAGATAGAAGAAACATTTAAAATTACTAAATCAGAATTTAATGCTAGGCCTATTAATGTAAGGCTTGAAGATCATATTGATGCACACTTTCTAATATGCTTTATTTCATTAATTATTATAAGAATACTTCAAAGAAAAGTTGATGAAAAATATTCATTAAAAACTTTATTAGAGAAGATTAAAAAGTTTCAATGTACACACGAAACTGGCAATCTCTATAAATTCATAGGATATAAACCTGAAATACAATATTTAAATGAAAAATTAGAACTAAGTTTAGATAAAAAATACGATAAAAGAGAAAATATTAAAAAAATTTTAAAATACTAAGAATAGTCAATATTACACAACACTCAAAAAAAGGGCTCCAGCCCTTTTTTTATAATGGTTTGCGAAATCTTGCTGAAAAACTAAAGAATATAACATAACTTTTACTGACCTTCAATACTACGATTAACATAGGCATAATGATAATGATTATCCAACTTAAAAGTATGAACATAAACACCATTTTGTAACTGACTACCACTAATACCATCAGCACTATAATAACGAACTTGCTCTCTTAAAGTAATGGTATCCCCTTGTACACTAGCCGATATTAATTCTTTATCCACTTGATAAGTAGTAGTAGGAATCTCTCCACAATAGCCTTCTACATACTCTCCTCTATCAGCAATATACTGATATCCACCAAAACAACTATTACCTAAAACTATGTTTTGATTAGGAATTTCTACACTTTCTCCAAATAATTTTCTAACTTCTCTTTGTAAAGTTTCAACCTTAAAAGCTCTAGGTGTAAAATTAGTAGCCGATGCACAACTAAAATTAGACATAACACTTTCATTAAATGAATTACAATTAGAGTCATAAAAATCACTCAAAGGAATCTGACGATAAGCTAAATATAATTTAAAAGTATCATCAAAATTATGATAAGCAATATCTTCTCGAATATTAGTTTTTACTTTTTCATACAATTCTTGTACAATCGTAGAATTAACATCTAACTCTCTTAAACTACCATCACTTTCTACTAAGGGGCTACATTCTCCTCTTGCTAGATCCTTTTGATAATCCATATAAATATAACCACCAAGACCAGCAATGATTAATAACAAAAGGAAAATCAAAAAACCATGTCCCTTACGTTTTTTAGGAGGCTCTACAATCGTATTTTCAGCCACTTCTTCTACTGGCGGAGGTGGTGGACTTGATAAAGCAGAAGTAACTTCTACCCTTGGTACAACAGTAGATGGATTAATAACTGGAGCCTTAGAAGTAACAGTAGCACTAGTATTATGAAAAGAAACAGAATTATTTACTTGACCCTTATTATCATTAGAAGCATCAACTGGCATCTCCTGCACTGGTGCAATGCGAATTCCAGGACTTCCCGCTAACATCTGGCTCTCCCCTGGATTAGAAACAACCTGATTAGAAGGAGTAACATTAGAAGTATTATTAACACCAACGACACCTGGATTATTTTTATTTTCCTGATTCATAAATTTATCTCCCCTCATTCACTCTTTTTTATTTTTCTTCGACCAACATGCCGCGTAGACTTAATATGTTGTCCAATAATATCAGAAACATCTAAAATAGTAATAAAACAACTCTCATCCATCTCCTCAGCAATTCTACGAAGTTCATATATCTCAATTCTAGTAAGTACACAGTACAAAACTTCCTTCTGGCCACTAATTAAACCTTTTCCACGAATCGTAGTAACTGTACGACCTAACCTTCTATATATTTCTCTAGCCATATCCGTACCTTTATCCGTCACGATAAGTGCTGCCTTTACTTGCTCAAATCCCTCTGATACCAAATCAATTACTTTATAGGTAATAAAATAAGTAAGCAAAGAATACATAGCCCGATCAAGACCAAAGATAAGTCCAGCCAACCCATAAATCACCAAATTAAAAAGTAAAACAACTTGCCCAACCGACAAAGAAGTATTTTTACTGATAACTAAGGCAATAGATTCTGTTCCATCAACACAGGCACCAAAATGAAGAACAATACCAACACCCATACCAAGTAATATCCCACCAAACACTGTTGCCAACAACATTTGCTCTGTAAGAGGTTCAAAATATCTAAAAAAAGATAATGAAAAAGAAAAAAGAATCATACTATAAAGAGCTCTAACTAGAAAATCTTTACCTAAATTCTTATATCCAATATATAAAAATGGAATATTTAATATTAATACCAAGATACTAACTGGTATACTAGACAACTTAGAAATAATAATAGAAATACCAGTAACTCCACCATCTAAAATAGTATTAGGAATTAAAAATGTCTCTAGTGCAAACGCTGCTAAAATAACACCAAATGTAATCATAATATATGAAAAAATATTTTTTGTTCTCTTCTCACGCACTTTTAACAACCCTACCACATCCTATCATAATTATTATATATCGAAAAGAAAAAACTCACAACATTTTTTAGGGAAAAAAAAGAGGATTTTACTCCTCTTATTGAAAATTTATTCCTCAACTTCTTCAAATTGAGAATTATATAAGTTAGCATAGAAACCATTCTTTTTAAGTAATTCATCATGAGTTCCTTGCTCTATAATATCTCCTTCATTCATAACTAAAATTAAATCTGCATTTTTAATAGTACTTAAACGGTGAGCAATAATAAAGCTTGTTCTACCTTCCATTAACTTATCCATTGCTTCTTGAATTAATATCTCAGTACGAGTATCTACACTACTAGTAGCTTCATCTAAAATTAAAATCTTAGGATCAGCTAAAATAACACGAGCAATAGTAAGTAATTGTTTTTGTCCACCAGAAATATTATCTGCTTCTTCATTTAATACCATATCATATCCGTCTGGTAATGTTTTAATAAAGTGATCAACACTAGCCGTATGACAAGCAGTTTTCACTTCCGTATCACTAGCATCTAACTTACCATAACGTACATTATCCCTAATAGTACCATTAAATAACCAAGTATCTTGTAATACCATACCAAACATACGACGAATATCACTACGATTAAACTTAGTCATATCTTTACCATCAATTAAAATACGACCAGAATTAAGTTCATAAAAACGCATCAATAATTTAACAACCGTTGTCTTACCAGCACCAGTAGGACCAACAATTGCAATCTTTTGACCATCTTTAACCTTAGCACAGAAATCTTTAATAATTATCTTATTAGGATTATAACCAAATGATACATGATCAAATTCAATATTACCATGTAATCCTTCCGTAGAAAGTGGATTCTCAACCTCTTGTACTTCTTCTTCTAATTCTAAGAATTCAAATACTCTTTCACTAGCCGCAACAGCAGATTGAACTGTATTCATTACTTGAGAAAGTTGATTGATCTGTTGTGTAAACTGACGAACATATTGAGTAAATGATAAGATATCTCCAACTTCAATACGATCTTTAATAACCATATATCCACCTAGAATAGAAATAACTACATAACCTAAGTTACCAATAAATTGCA
>CALVSH010000085.1 GCA_944358945.1 uncultured Bacilli bacterium | reverse complement strand
ATTTAGAGCTTGGAATTTGTGGAGAACATGGTGGAGATTCTAAAACAATTGAATTCGGTCATAAAGTTGGACTTAATTATGTTTCTTGTTCACCATTCAGAGTACCAGTTGCAAGACTTGCTGCTGCTCAAGCTGCCATCAATAATAAATAAGAAATGTGAAAAAACTTATCAGTTTATTAGACTAAGATTTAAAAATCTTGGTCTTTTTTTATATGTTAGGAATTTGTTTCGTTTAGTTGAATAAGTGAAAAACATTAGCAAAAAAAATATTTATATTTTAGGCATACACATGATTGGTGTGTGCTTTTTTTGTTCTTTAAATGATGTTAATCGCCAAGGATGATTTATTGGTGGGGTATATTTTTTACAGGAACTTCTTCAAATTTTTTAGAAAATCTTTCGTTTCTACAAAGTTTTTTTAGTTCATATATTTTATTGTCAATTGTAACTAATAAATTTCCATCGAAAGCATTAATAACTAGATATTCAGTTTTAGAAATAACACATTTTAATTCACCATTTAAATATGGTTAATAGTATTTGTTTTTGTATTTAATATAGTCTTAATTCAATCTTTCTCATTCATCTTACCTTGGTGACATATAATATTATCATTAGGACATTTTTGCAAGTTAACACTTAAGACATTGTCACAAATTAATCATATAGAATTATTGAAAATTAATTGACAGAATCATTTACATTTGGTATAGTCTATATTGAGTGGTACTCAGGAAACTTTAGAAGCCCTGAGTCATTTTTTATTATAAGGGGGAATTACCATGAAAGAATATAAAAGTAACAAAGAACTATTAGAGCATTTAATCTCTAAAAATGTGATAGTTAATAACAAACAAGATGCTTTAGAAAAAATAGAAAAGTATACTTATTATTCTATTGTAAATAGTTATAAAATGACTTTTAAAAATTCTGATGGTAATTACAAAGATAATGTAACTTTCGAAGAAATATACGCTTTGTATAATTTTGATAAAAACATAAAATATTTATTTTTAAAATATACTTTAGAAATTGAAATGCAAATAAAGGCTTTAATGGCAAATCATGTTTCTAAGGTATATGGTATTCAAGACTATTTGAAGCAAAGTAACTTAGACGACAATGTTGATAGTGATATTAAGAACAGTCTAATAGAAAGAATAAACAAGGAAATAGAAGCAGATTATAAGGTACATTCGGCGATTACTCACTACAAAGATAAATATGGATTTGTTCCACCATTTGTACTTACTAAAATATTAACTTTAGGAGTTGTAAGTAGTTATTATGGATTATTAAAGCAAAGTGATCGTCAAGTGATTGCAAAGCATTTTAAAATATCAGATAGGTTATTAAAACAAATTCTTAAAAATATTACTATAGTCCGAAATATAAGTGCTCATAATGATAGATTGTTTTGTTTTAGAAGTAAATATTATTTGAGTTTTAAAGATATAGATAAGAAATATAAAAGAAAAGATAATGAAACTAATCTGTATATGATTATGATTTCTATGAAGTGTTTTCTAAATGATGACTTTGATATATTATTAAGAGATTTTTTTGCTGAAGTTAGTACTTTAAAATTAAGTCTATCATCAATCAATATTGAAGATATTTTAAATATTATGGGATTCCCAATGAATAAAATTGATTTAAATAGCATATAATATAAACGAGTGGTACTTAGAAAACTTTAGAAGCTCTAAGTCATTCAATGCCTAGTTTTCATAACTAGGTTTTGTATTATAATTTACTTGGATGTAAAGATATAGTTAGCTATCTAAGTTAAATTTATATAATTGCTATCCAAATTTGACAGTGGTACAAGACGCAATCAATAATAAATAGAAAAATCAGTTTATTAGACTAAGATTTAAAAATCTTGGTCTTTTTTTAATTGTAGTAAAAAAGATGTTGTTTTTTTTACTTCTTTTTGATATTATTTTAATGCAATTACAGGGGGGATATTATGAAGCAGATTGATTATAAAAAATTGCAAAGAGATATGATGAAGATTTCTAAATTCTGGGATAATAAGGAAAGAATAGAGAAAGCTTTTTTGAATAATGATTTAACTTTTATTACACAATTTAAAAATATGTTAGAACAAGAACAAGAACAAGCTGATGATTTTTACTTTTTACAAAATTATTATAAATTAAAGTATTTTCCAGATTATTTTGAATTATCTAGGGAAGAAATAAAGAATTCTTTTAATCAGTTTTTTAAGAAACAAGTAGATATGGATTTAGAAGATGTTTTACCAAGTTCTTATTTATTTTTTGATGAGTTTTATACTACTTTAAAAGATAATCATATAGAAATTGATTCTTTGTTTCGACAAAGTATTAGAGAGAAATATAATAGTGATTCTTTGTATCATGGTCTATATCAGGGAAGTATTTCTTTTGCGGATATTAATTTAGAACTTTTTGAAGATGATTTATTTGATAATGATGATGTTATTCGTAGTTGTTGTTACTTGGTAGAAAATCAATTAGAAGATCATTTACGTTTTTTGGATAGAAAGTATTATATACTTAAATATTATATTAATCAGTATGGTATTGATGAAGGTATAGAAAAAATGTACTCTAAAAAAATTAAAAATGAAGACTCTCGTGTTGGATATAATGATGTTATATTAAAGAGTATTACGAATGTTGATGATTTTTGTGATTTTTATCAGAGATTTTCTTTATTGTTTACGAAGAAAGAGTTTAAGGGATTATTGAATAAAGTTTGTTCTATCAAGCCTAGAGGTGGTTTGTTTCCTGTTCGTGGTTATTATGGTTCTTATGATAATTTAAAAGATGTTTGTTATATGTTAGATAGCCTTGGTTATGGTGATTATCAATTGCAGTTTTATAGTTTTCTTATTTATTCTAGTGATGATTTAGTTCCTATTAAACAGGTAATCGAAGCTGATAAATTTTATACTAGTATTGTTGATCAGATAAGAGAATATGATTTTAGTCCATTAGAGGCTTATACCTATATATATTTGTTATCTAAAAATTATAAACATTTTAAATATTATCATAATAGTATTGAAGATGATAAAAGATTCCGTCATTATTCTCGTAACCCTTATTTGATACTTGATAATGATTGGGAAGTTTGTACTGGTTATGTAATGATGGCTGATTTGTTGTTGAAGAGGTTAGGGTTTATATCCAAGGATGTTCTTGTTATGAATGATAATGTTTCTCATGCTAGACTTGGTGTTTTTATTGATGATCATAAATATCATGTGAAAAGTGCCTTTCTTGGTGATCCGACTTTTGATTCAAGGAGTTATGGTATTTATAATATTCGTCATATGTTGATGAAGTTTGAAGAGGTTAGTAGTGATCATTTTGTAATGGAAGATTTTCAATTTAGTTTGATTCGAGGATTAGATAATAAGAATTTACCTTATCAAGAGATAAGTCGTGAAGTTTTAGATGAAGTTGTACATAATGTTATCTATAAAGTTTTGGATGATTTGAGTTTGGAAGAGAAAGATAATATTATTAAAGAAATAGTTAGTAGTGTTTTTGAAGATAAAAATACTTATGATTCTTTTGATTATGTGACTACTTCGTTAGATAATGAATGTTATTCTGTAGATCGATTTATACCTGGTGAAGAATCTATGTTTTTTGATTCTTTTAAAAGTGATAGTATTTGGGATAAATATGGGGATAATAATAGTATCTCAACTGAGAATCTAATTAATTTTCATGATAATTTGTTGAAGTTTACGGAAGATTCAAATGATAATAGTTATTTGATAAATAGTAATTCTTTTGTTAAAAAAAGAAAGGGTTAAAAATAATAAATTTAAGTTTTTCATTTGTGCTTTCTTTTGTTATAATGTTAAGTAGAAGAGGGTGATTTAATGAAAGTAGTTTGTGTAGGTCATTCTACATTTGATACGACTTTGCCAATGGATTTTTATCCTACTGAAAATTTAAAGTATAGAATTAGTAATCATATTGAATGTGGTGGTGGACCTGCTTCTAATGGTGCTTATTTGTTGGCTAAATGGGGAATGGATACATCTTTATTTAGTGCGGTTGGTGATGATTATTATGGTCATCAAATTATTGATGAATTTCGAAATGTCGGGGCTAGTATAGATGGTATTGAAGTTCATTCTGATTATATGACACCTAGTAGTTATATTATTGCGAATAGGTCTAAGGGAAGTAGAACTGTTATTACGTCTAAGGGAGAACCTATTCGAAGACTTCGTCATAATGGAGAAGTAAAAGCTGATTTGATTTTAATTGATGGAGAACATCCTGAGACTGCTTTAGAGGTTTTAAAATTTAATCCTGAGGCAATTAGTGTTTTGGATGCAGGTAGACTTACGGATGATACAAGAAGACTTGGTAAATTAGTTACTTATGTTGTTTGTTCTAAGGTGTTTGCTGAAGATTTTGCTGATAAGAAGATTGATGTTACTGATATGGATAGTTTGATATATTGTTATGAGAAGTTAAAGGCTTATTTTCAAAATAATATTGTGATTACTTTGGAAGATAAAGGTAGTTTTACAAAGTTGGATGATTATCAAATATTGCCAAGTGTAAAAGTACAAGCAGTTGATTCTACAGGAGCTGGTGATATCTTTCATGGTGCTTTTACTTATTTTATTGGTAATGGTTATTCTTTACGTGATACTATTCATTATGCATCTATTACTTCGGCTATTTCCGTTACTAGGGTAGGTGCTCGTATTTCTATACCAGAATTAAAAGAAGTGTTAGAGTATGATGAACTCATATAATCGTTATCCTGTCTTAGATTTACATGGAATGGATCGCGATTATGCTAGAATTGTTGTTCGTGACTTCGTACGAGATTGTTATATTATGAAAGTAAGAAAAGCTATTATAATTCATGGGATTGGTACTGGAATATTACGTAAGACTACGCAAGAGGTATTAAAGAAAAATAGATATGTAGAAGATGCTAAATTAGATATTTTTAACGGAGGTCAAACGATTGTTTGTATAAAAGAACATATCGATTGACTTTTTTGTTGTTTTGTGGTATTATATGTGCAAATACGTGGACCTTGTGAAAGGGTTGTTTATTATCTTATATGATAATTTAAGGGGGATTATATATGCAAGAATTACAAAATTTACTTGATGGATTATATGTTGATACGGATGAAGTTTTAAGTGTAAATAATATCGTTAAGTTTCATGTTACTGACTATGTTGGTGATATGAAGGATCCAAAGAATGAAGATTTATTGGATTGGGAACAAGCTATTATTTTCTTTAATGATGGTACTGCTAAAATAGTTTCTGTTGATCAAGCAGAAAATTATGCCGAAGTTCTTTCTTCTCATGGTGTTTTTGTAGATATTGAAGAACAAACAGCAGATTTTATTACTAAGAATTATAAAAAGTACCAAGATGGTCAAATGATTAATACAGATAATAACTTACTTAAGAAGGAAAATATAGATAAAGATAATAATGATGATATAGGTAGAAAGAAAAAGGAAAATATAGATAATAATGATGATATAGATAAGAAGAAAATGTCTCTTCGTGATCGAATGAAGAAGAAGTTTAACAGAAAAAAAAGAAAAAGAAATAAAGAAAATGAGGATGAATATCAAGATGGTAAGATTAAGACGTTTTTAAAAGGTTTATCTATGGTTGTTGTTTTTCCTACAGCTTTTGTTTATAAACGTATTGATAACTTATGTAATAAATTAAATAAGAAATTTCATCCTAAGGTTGATGTAGAAGCTGCTAAGGCAAAAAAAATTGCTAAAAGAAATCAGGCTAAAGGTTTTAAGAGAATTTTTAAATTTGTTTCTAATACATTCGATAAATTTACTTCTTATTGTGTAGATAGAGTATATGGTGAAAAAGAGGAAGAAGTTGAAGAGGTTCGTGAAGTTGTAGATGATAAGGAAAAGAAAAATGTTGATGTAGTAGAGGACATTAGTGATGAGCAGTTACTGTCTGAAGATTCAAACAAACAAGAACAGAGTATTGATTTGGATAGTACTGAGATTTATGAAAACAACGATAATAACCAAGATTTGGAAGAGTTTATGAAAAATCATTTTGAAAATTCTAATAATCAAACTTCTGATGATTGGTTTGATAGTTACTTTAATAATCCAGATAGTTATTTTGAAACTACTGTAGAACCTAAGTTATATATGAAGAAATAATAGAAAAGTTGAACTTTAATTAGTGATATTATTTTATTGATGTGGAAAGGATGGTTTTTGTCATCCTTTTTATCATATCTTTTAATGGATATATTGATGAAATAGTTAGTGTAAAGAGTTTTGGGGATTTTTCTTAAAAATCTCTAAATGTAAGGATGATTTTTATCATTCTTTTTCTTTATAATCTAAAATATTT
>CALVSH010000084.1 GCA_944358945.1 uncultured Bacilli bacterium | reverse complement strand
TATCCATAATATCACCTTTCTAAATACTCGTTTATTTAAGGCTAAACGGAAACCCTCGGTGTTATGGAGGTTATCATCATATAACCTACACTAAAAACGTATCATAAAAAAAGAAAAAAGTCAATACATGACTTTTTTCTAAACTACTACTTATGAAAAGGGGCAAATGTATCACTTTAGATACACTTAAATTATATCACATAAAAGAAAAAAGTCAATAATTGACTTTTTCTAATAATAGGTCAATACCAAATTAGGTATTTTATCATTTCACCACATATATGAAATTATACGGTTATTCCCCGCATTTACAATATAACATAGAAACAAAAGAGAGTCAATTATGACTCTCACTTACAGAAATTAGAAATAAAGCTTACATGTTGAGAAAAAATCAACACACCTAAATTATACTACATCTGTTGAGTAGTGTCAATTATCTGTTGTTGGTCATATCCACTAGCAATATTTTGTTTCATTTGAGTAAATTGTTCTTGATATTCTTTATATGTCTGCATGACTTGTTCTACAACAGATAAATCATTATTATCATCTAAAACGTCCATTATAGCATCTGATAATGTAGTAGAATCAATTAATGGCTGTCCATTTGGAGTTATAGTGTTACCAATCTCAACAAGCCTAACAACCATAGATGCTTTTTCTTGTAATGTTTCTTCTGTTACATTATCAAGTCTATTTTTCATCTCATTATAGTTATCAAGTTGGGCAGCTTTAACAACATCAGTAACATTAATAACACCTTTACTATCTTTATATTGATTTTGAAGTTGGTAAATTTCTTTAGTTAAGTTATATTGTCTATTCTTATCAGTCTTACTTCTTGAAGCTAAATCAACATCAAAGTCAAAATTTATATCTCTAAAGCTATCATCAATAGTAAACTGTTTGAAATTATATTTACCATCATCTAAATCTTCCCTGATATACATGGTATCGCCTTGATAATATCTAGTCATAAATCTAATAAGTAATCTAGTTAATTTTTCAACAAACTTACTTATCTGATTTATCGGATTGTTATCAATAATTGTAGCACGACCAATGGCATCAATAGTACCTTGAGAAGTAGAACCTGCTGTACCAATATTACCCTGATACTGGTCAGTTACACCAGCATATTGTCTAATATAATTAACAAATGTTTGTCCCATTTGAATAATATCAGCATTAATTTGTGGTGGCTCTAATTGTTTAATAGCAGTATTAATATCAGTAACTTTCCACACAACACCTAAAGCATTAATTAATTTAGCTACATCATCTACATCTAAACCTGAGTCATCAGATATAATCCACGTAGGAATAGTATAGTGCACTGCAATATTATTAATTGAACTTTCAATTAAATTAGCTACCTTTTGAGGAATAGTTAAACCTCTTAAAAGTGGAATACCATAAGGAGTTTGTACTGTCTTTTCCCATTGAAATGGAACAAGTGAAAATTCCTCAAATGGATAGTCCTTATTAACTTCTAATAAAATATCATTAGAAAGGTATGAAATTTTAACTCTAGTAACATTTACTTTATCAATTACAGCTGGAATAATCTCACCTGTTTCTTGAATTACTTGTTCTTCACTAATAACTTCCTCAACTTCAGTATTATATTTTTCATAAATTGCATAAACAACAATTATATTATCTTGATTAGTTGTATAGTCCCTGCCTGTAAAAATATTACCTGTATCATTTGTTTTAGCAGCAGTACCATGAACATCTTTTTCTTTCAATTTTTTCCACCAATCTGGATAAACCCTTTTAAGCTTTTCTTCTGTAAGTTTCATAGTCTTAACCATGAAATCACAATCATCAATACTTTCAGCACTAGGGTCTAAATAAATATTAGCCGTTTCTACAACATTAGCTGTAATAACACCCTCTCTTTTAGCATTAGTACCACCAACGATTTTATCAGTATCAAACCCAAATTCAATATAGCCATTATCAAAGATACAACCTTTTTTGATTACTTCTTCAATAAGTGTGTCCATATTAAGTCTATACCACTCATTTTGATACAAAATGTTTAACTTATCAATAGTTTCAACATCATCTTGTGAAAGTGGTTTTAATTTACCATAGTATACACTGGCACAAAGAGAACCAAGTCTAACATCAACTGCATTTTTTAAATGATTAATATCACTTTTTACAACGAACGGACTATCTTCGTCCATATTTGCTAAGTTCCAATGAAGCCCCTCATAATGAGCCTCATTATTCACATACTCAGTATCTCTGGATTGTTGTCTAAATTCGATGGCTTTCTTTACTAATCTATCAAGTCTTTTTATTTCTTTTATTTTTTCCTCGTCCATCTTAGACCTCCTTAGATTTTAATATTTTAGTTAGTTCGTTTTTCTGCTCTTTAATATATTTTAGTGCATTATTATACCTTTTAGAGTCAGCTTTTAAACTAGCATAGTCTTGAATAAGTCTGGCATCGCTTTCTGCTCTCCATCTTTCTTCTTCTTTCATAGCCTCTGTTTCTTTTTTAGCCATGTAAATTCTCCTCCTTTTCCATTTTAGCAATAATATCCCTTTGACTTTTAGGTGTATTTCTAAATGAGTATCTCTTACCAACGTCTTTTTTAGGCTTATCTTCTATCAACAACATAATTTTATCATAATTTTCAAGTAATTTCTTTAATTTTTTAATATTTTTTAAAATCATATCTTATAACCTCCACTACATCT
>CALVSH010000083.1 GCA_944358945.1 uncultured Bacilli bacterium | reverse complement strand
ATAATTACAAATTTATTTTTTCTTATAAAACTCATTTATCATCACATCCTAGTATTTTAATTATACACTATGTATATTCCTTTTTCAATTATTTGTTTAACTCTTCTTTTAAAATATCCATGGCCATGGAAGGATTTAGTGTACCTTTACTTTCTTTCATTACTTGTCCCATTAAATATTTGATTGCTCGATCTTTTCCAGCTTTATAATCTGCTACACTATCGGGATTTTCACTAATTACTTTATTAATCATTTCTTTGATTGCAGTATCATCAGTGATATTTTTTATTCCTGCTTCTTTTACAATCTCTTGGATAGATTTTTCACTTTCCATGATGGTATCTATTATTTCTTTTAGATTTTTGCTAGTTAATGTATTATCACTTATATTATTCGTTAATTCTATAAATTTTTCTTTCGTAAGATATGTTTTTGTAATTTCTATTTCATTTTTATTCAAATAAGCAGAAATATCTCCTAATAATAGGTTGCTTGCTGTTTTGAAATCTATTTTTTCTTCTAATAGTTCATTTAGGTAATCACTTAGGGATCTATTTTGTACTAGTTTCTTGGCATTTACTTCACTTATTCCAAGGCTTTGATATTTTTCTCTTCTCTCATCTGGTAACATTGGTATTGTTTTTTTGACTTTGTTAATTTGTTCTTCTGTGATGTAGACAAATGGAATATCTGGTTCTGGGAAATAGCGATAATCATTTCCTGTTTCTTTGATACGCATTAGAACTGTGTCATTTAATTTGGAATCAAAACGTCTTGTCTGTGGTGGGAAAGTTTCTCCCTTATCATATAATTTGGTTTGACGTTCGATTTCTTTATCAATACTTAGTTTTACATTTGAAATTGATCCAATGTTTTTTATTTCTGCTTTTGTTCCAAATGGATCTGATTCTTTTTTTCTGATGGAAACATTCGCATCGGCTCTCATGGAACCTTCTTCTATTTTACAGTCTGATACATCACTATAGAATAATAGTTCTTTTAGTTTTTCTAGATAAAGTTTTGCTTCTTCACCACTTTCCATGCATGGCTTCGTTACAATTTCAATTAATGGTACACCAGCACGATTGAAATCTAATAATGTTTTATTTCCTCTATGAGTACTTTTACAAGTATCTTCTTCAATATGCATTTCTTCGATTTCAATTTTTTTCTTTTTACCATTGATTTCTATTTCTACATAACCATCATATCCAATTGGAGTTTCTGCTTGAGTAATTTGATAATTTTTGGGATTATCTGGATAGAAATAGTTTTTTCTATCAAAATGCATCTTTGGACGAATTTTGCAATTTAGAATTAAGGCAGCTTTGATAGCTAGATTGATAACTTCTTTATTTAGGGTTGGAAGTGTTCCTGGATATCCCAAATCTACTACATTGGTTAAAGAATTGGCCATTTGTCCATAACCATTTACACTATTTGAAAATATCTTGGTTTTTGTTTTTAATTCACAGTGTACTTCTACACCTATTGTTGGAATATAATTAGACATTTTCATCATCCTTTCTTGGATTTAAGTTAAGATTTAGTTTTTGTTCTAAGAAGCTTGCTAGTTGATAGATAGTTGCTTCATCAAAGCTTTTTCCGATAATATGTAGTCCGATTGGCATATGTTCTTTACCAAGACCAATTGGTAGAGATAATCCTGGAAGGCCGGCCATATTTACTGGTATTACTAAAACGTCGTCCATAAAACTTTTTGATGGATCATCCATTGGATCGGTTAAGTCATAAGCTGTCGTTGTTGTCGTTGGTCCGATGATAAGATCATAGTTTTCATATACCTTATCAAATTCTTTTCTCATATCATCTCTGATTGATAAAGCTTTGTTGTAGTAAATCTTAGCATTTTCTCCACTTAGTAAGTAAGAACCTACCATAATTCTTCTTTTTACTTCTTTTCCAAAACCATTTTTTCTTGTTTCTAAGTATAAGTCTTCGATATCTTTTGGAGTTTCTGTTGTATATCCGTAACGGATTCCATCAAATCTTGCTAGGTTAGAAGATGCTTCTCCCATGGCAATAATCTGATATAGCGTTACTGCTTTATCTAAATACTTCATGTCTACGTAGTCTACTGTTGCGCCATTTTCTTCTAACAATTTCTTTACATTTTCGACTTCATTTCTAATTTCTTCTGTTACGATATCACTCATAAAGTAATTTGGAAGAGCTATTTTCATTCCTTTAATATCTTTTCCAATTTTTCTAGTAAAATCTTCATACTCTTTGTCTGCCGAGGTTAAGTCTTTATCATCTGGTCCGGCTAGAACATTTAATAATAGAGCGTTTTCATAGACATTCTTAGTCATAGGACCAATTTGGTCTAGGCTTGATGCAAAGGCTACTAGTCCATAACGAGATACTCTTCCGTAAGTTGGTTTCATTCCGACGATCCCTGTATAACTAGCTGGTTGTCGGATTGATCCACCGGTATCTGTTCCTAGGGCAAATAATACATCTCTTGCGGCGATAGTGGTTGCACTTCCTCCAGATGATCCTCCTGATATTTTTTCTTTATTCCATGGATTTTTAGGAGCACCAAAGTAACTAGTTCTACTACTTGATCCCATGGCAAATTCATCCATATTAGTCTTACCAATGATAATCATATCATTGTTGTTGATTTTTTCTACTACGGTTGCGTCGTAAATAGGAATAAAGTTTTCTAGGATGTGAGAAGCACAGGTTGTTCTTAGGTCTTTTGTTAAAATATTATCTTTAACAGCGATTGGTAGACCAAATAATAAATTATCTCCTGCATCTTTCTCTTCTAATTCCTTGGCTTTTTTGATAGCTTCTTCTTTATTTAGAGTGATATATGTATTTAGTTCCTTATTTGCCTCAATTCGTTCAAATGCTTCTTCTACTAGATCAATTGGCTTGATTTCTTTTTTCTTTAAGGCTTCGTGAATCTCTTCTATTTTTTTGTCTAAATATTTCATCTTAAGCTCCCTCACTCTCACTAATTACAATTGGTACTTCAATGTAGTTTCCACTATGTCTTGGCGCATTTTTTAGGACTTCTTTTGGATTTAACATTTCACCTGGATTATCTTCTCGTAATTTAGTATCTTCTTGCCATGGTGCAATCATTCTTTCTTCATCATATCCTTCTACTTCTTTTATTTTATCAACATCATTTAATAGTTGTTTTAACTCTACTTGATATTTTTCAATTTCGTCATCATCTACTTTAATTCTTGCTAGATGAGCAACGTGTAATACTTCTTCTTTTGTTAATTTGTCTTTCACTGGAATTCCTCCTTTAACTTTAGTTATTATATCATATTTTTTGGCTTTTAACTTAAAAAGACTATTATTTTTAGTAATAGTCTTGTGTTTATTTTTATTTATCATTGGTATAAGTCATACTCCAAGTACCTAATTTTAATTCTTGTTTGTTTCCTTGGTTATACTTTATTACTTTGTATCCGAAGCCATAGAACTCCTCTGTTCCATCCTCATGAACCTTAGTACGTATTGCGAAGTATGGTCCTTTGTCATAACGTGTTATAAAAATAATATCTGTTATAATCATAATGATTAAAGCGATAATAATAAGAATAATAGTTCTTATTACTTTTTTATACCTTGGTTCCTCTTCGTATAAATCATAGATACCATTATCCTCTTCTTCACCGTATTCGGTATAAAAGTCTTCTTCGGTTAGTAATTTATCTTTGTTTTTTCTCCACATAATACCATCTCCTAGAGCGAGAAATTTCTATGGCATATTATAACAGGAAGTTGTTTTAATGTAAAGAAAAAGCAGTCGTTTGTTACTGCAATTTGTCTTTAAATTCTTCTTCGGTCCAAATAGGAATTCCTAGACTTCGTGCTTTTTCATATTTACTACCAGGATTTTCTCCTACGATTACTACACCTGTTTTTTTCGATACAGAACTTGAAGTTTTTCCACCTAGTGATTCTATTTTCTCCTTAGCTTCTTCTCTTGTGAATAGAGAAAGAGAACCTGTTAGGACAAATGTTTTTCCGGCGAATTCTTCATCTTCTACGATTTCTTGACCTAAGTAAGTAGTATTTAGTCCTAATTCTATTAATTCTTCGATTATTGCTTTATGGTGTTCATCTTTAAAATAGTCTACTACGCTTTTCGCAATAATTGCTCCGATATCTGGTGTTTTTTCTAACTCTTCTGCAGTTTGTTGCATTAGGTTTTCTAATGTTTTATATTTTTGAGCTAATAATTTTGCAGTTTTTGCTCCTACATGGGGAATACCTAATCCAAATATTAGTTTTTCTAAAGAGTTCTTTTTACTTTCTTCGATAGCGTTTAAAAGATTGGTAACTGATTTTTCTCCATATCCTTCTAATCTAGTTAAGTCTTTTTCATGTTCTTTTAGTCCATAAATATCTGGAATGGTTGCGATAAAATGAAAGTTATAGAAATCTTCCATTATTCTATCTCCTAGCCCATCAATATTCATAGCGTCACGAGATACAAAGTGAATTAGACTTTCTATATTTCTAGCTGGACATTTTTTATTTGGACAATAATAATCTACTTGACCTTCTTTTTTTACAAGTGGTGTGTTACACATTGGACAGTTTGTTATCATAACAAAGTCTTTTTCTTTTCCTGTGCGTCGTTCTTTTTTTACTTCTACTACTTCTGGTATAACATCTCCGGCTTTTCTGATAGAGACGATATCTCCTATCTTTAAGTCTTTTTCCTTTACATATTCTTCATTATGAAGAGTGGCTCTTGAGATAGTAGAACCGGCGACAATAACTGGTTCTAGTACTGCGTTTGGCGTAATTTGACCAGTTCTACCAACTGTAAAAATAATGTCTGTTAGTTTCGTTAGTACTTCCTGAGCTGGAAATTTATAAGCTGTTGCCCATTTAGGATACTTGGCAGTAGATCCTAATCTTTGTTGGTCATCAATATTATTTACTTTAATAACAATTCCATCAATATCATAAGGAAGAGAATCTCTTTGTTTTCCTTTTTCTTCAATAAAGGCAAGTACTTCGTTGATGTTTTTTACGACTCTGTTATTGGTATTAATTTTAAATCCTAATCTTTTCATATAATCTAAAGCTTCACTATGGGTATGAATTCCATAATCTAAGGGATTAGGTAAATGATAGATAAAATTATCTAATTTCCTCTTTGCCGCAATTTTTGAATCTAGTTGTCTAATTGATCCAGCGGCAGCGTTACGACAATTTTGAAGAAGCGGCTGGCCGTTTTTCTTTCGTTCTTCATTCAGTTCTTCTAATGTCTTTTTATTCATAAATATTTCGCCACGGACTTCAATATCAACTTCTTCTTTTAATTTTAAAGGAATTACTTTGATGGTCTTAGCATTATGGGTGATATCTTCTCCAATGGTTCCATCTCCCCTGGTGGCAGCTCTTACTAGACGACCTTTTTCATAGTGAAGAGAAACGGATAGTCCATCGATTTTCAATTCACAGACATATTCTGGTGTGATTCCTTCTTTTTTTATTCTTTCATCGAAGGCAATTACTTCACTTTCTGAAAAAACATCACTAAGTGACATCATAGGAATAGAATGTGTTACTTTTTCAAAACCTTCAATGATTTTTCCACCGGCATGTTGTGTTGGAGAATCTTCTTTTACCCAGTCTGGATGTTCTTCTTCTATCTCTATTAATTCTCTTAGGTATTTATCATATTCTTGGTCAGTAATAGTTGGATTATCTAATGTATGATAATTATAATCTGCTTCGTTGATAATCTTTATTAATTCTTCCATTCTTTCTTTCATAAATTATCATCCTTTATTCATTATTGTTCTTATATATTCTATCACAAATTTTTAGTAAAAGAAAAGAACCTTGCGGTTCTAATCATTTCTTTTTCCAAATAATTCTAACAATCTTATGAATAAGTTGATAAAGTCTAAGTATAATTGAAAGGCTCCATATACAGCAGCTTTTTCTTCTCCAATGAATGGTAATAATTCTTTTACTTTGTTTACATCATAAGCAATGTATCCTACGAATATTATTACTCCGATGATTGTTAGACCTAAATCCATGGTAGCATTTTTAAAAATAAAGGCATTGATTAATTCTCCTATGATAAGACCAAGTAGTCCAATAAAGATGATAGTACCTAGTTTTGTTAGGTCTTTTTTTGTAGTGTATCCATATAACGCTATTAAAGCAAAGATAACAGCAGTTATAATAAAGATACTAATTAATGATGATACCTTAAATGCTACAAAGATTATGGAAAATGTTATCCCTGTTAAAATGCAATATACTATGTATAGTATCTTGGTCGTAATTGGATTCATTTTTTGTAGTCTAATTCCTAGTATTACGGCAATTACAATTTCTATTATCGCAATTGGTAGAACTCCTATTGATAAAATATTATACATCAATGGTCCATTCATGGATAAAGAATACCCACTTACGAAAGTAATTAATAATCCTATAAATAACCAAGTAAACATTTTTGGATAAACTTCATTATTTTCGTTCATTTTTTCTCGTATAATCAATCTTATAGAAATATTAATCTATTTGATTGATCCCTTTCTATTTATATTTTTTGATTTATTATACTTCTAGAAGTATAATAAATCTC
>CALVSH010000082.1 GCA_944358945.1 uncultured Bacilli bacterium | reverse complement strand
AAAAAAACGAGCCTCATCCAAAGGACGAAAACTCGTGGTACCACCTTATTTCATAGAATCAACATTCTATCTCTACGTCGTAACGTGACAAAACGGAATAACTTACTAAAATTCAGAAACCCTGCTCCATTGCTACCTTCAAAATAGATTGCTAGTTATTTTCACCAACCATAACCTCTCTAAAAGCTAAGCTATTTCTACTCCTCAACTTCATCGCATCTACTACATAGTATAAACTATTTGAAATACTTTTACAAGAAAATTATTTGTTTTTTATATTAGCCTTCATATGAGAAAAAGAAGAAATCGACAGTACTTCATCTGAAACATTATCAAAAGACAAGCTAGCATTAACATTAGAATTTTCAGTATAAATAGACCTAAAACTATCAACAAAACTTTTTGAAAAACCAATTTCCTGAATATAATCTAAATAACTATAATATTCATCAATAGAAAGCAAATTCATATTCTCCTCAGCTAATACATTCAAAAGCATCATATTATAACATAACAAATCGCTATCATGACCAGGATAAGGAATACCAAAAACATTAAAAGAATATTTGGAAAGATTGCTTAAATTAGGATTATCTACTAAATAATAAGAAGAAAGAGCAATATCAGAACGAAAAGATGCGCTATCTAAATCAATTACAAATAACTCCTGAGTATCATTATCAATCAAAAAATTATCTTCATGCAAATCGCTAAAATAAAAAGGATGACCCATCTTATCTAATACTTTTGTCTTTTCAATCAAACTTCCAACTCTTATTACTAATTCAAGTTTTTCTTGTTTAGATAATTTCTGACTTTTTAATAAAGTTCCTAACGAAGTAGTATTTCTCATCTCAGGAATAAGAAAACCAGCAATAGAATCATTAACAGAAACAAAATATTCAGGAATAACAAACTCATCTAAACCAGCATCATAAGCATATTTTTCTAACATCTGCAATGTAAAAATCTTATTAGTCAATATCTCTTTACTAGGATTATATAAATATTTTAGCAATAAAGGTTCCTTCGCCCAATCAGAATTAAAATAAAATATTTGAGATTCACGATTAGAAATATCTAAATCAATTGGATAACTCGACAAATTTTGTAAATCTTCAGTCGTTAAATTCAAAACTTCCATAACTTCTCCTCTAAAACAGCAAATCAACTAATCTTGTTCAATCTTTTTAACATCTTCATATTCTTGCCCCTTTAAATCAACAACAGCCTTTTTTATAATAAGATTATGCGTAAGTTTTCCAGAATCAGGATCAGATACACCTTCATTCTTTATAATGTGATTAATATTATCCTTTCCATCAATTAGCTTTCCGAAAGCAGCATACTGTCCATCCAAATAATCAGCTTTACCCAACATAATAAAGAATTGACTTCCAGCAGAATCATAGTCTTGACTTCTTGCCATAGAAACAACCCATTTTTCATGTTTCAAATCATTTTTTACTCCATTCTCACTAAATTCTCCCTTAATTGTATAACCAGGTCCACCAGTACCAGTACCATTTGGATCACCACCCTGCAATACAAAACCAGGAACTAATCTGTGAAAAGTATTATTATCATAAAATCCAGATTGTACCAAGGAAATAAAATTATTAACAGTGTTAGGTGCAACATCAGGATATAACTCAATAACGATTGAACCATAATTCTCAATATACATAGCAACCACAGGATTTTCTGTATCATATCGATCCAACTCTACTTCATGACCATCAGTATTATAAGAAATTCCCAATAAATTTTCTTCCGTTCCACATCCTGTTAAACAACAAGCAAACAATAAAATAACAACAAACGATAATATTCTTTTCATACATTCTCCTTATCAATAAAACTATATTTCATAACCATATTGTATCACAAAAATAAAAAGAAAAAAATTAGTAATGTCAATACTAAATATTTTAAATAGTAATATCACAACTTTGAATTAAAGTATGATACAATAATAATGGTGGTAATATGATAACAAGAACAGAAAGAAACGAAGAAAAACAAAAAGAAATAATAAAAGAAGAAAATCGAGAAATTCGAAAAAAAATTGTTTTAACAAGTTTAAAAATAATTTTTTTAGTAATTGTTGTAAGCATGGCATTCTACTTATATACAACCTATATATCTTCCAAAATAATATCAGTAAAGGAAGAACGTATCATTAGCGAGAAGTTACCACAAAATTTTGATGGACTTAAAATAGTTCAAATATCAGATATACATTACGGATCAACTATATATATGGACGACATCAAAAAATTAGTATCACTAGTTAATAGAAGAAATCCTGACCTAGTAGTATTTACAGGAGATTTAATCAATGAAAAATATAATTTAAAATCAAAGGAACAAGAAGAATTAATTAAACAATTAAAAAAAATCAAATCTACGATTGGTAAATATGCTGTCATGGGCGAAGAAGATAATGAACAATTTACAACAATTATGAATCAAAGTGAATTTACAATACTAAATAATCAATATGATTTAATTTATAAAGATAGCAATACACCAATCTTATTAGTAGGCTTAAGTAGCAGTACAAACGGAAATATAGATATTAATAAGGGATACGAATATTTTACACAACCAACACATAATACCAATATATACACCATAACATTATTACATGAGCCAGATTCAGTAGATGAAATCACAGCCAGCTATCAAACAGATTTATTTTTAGCCGGACATTCTCACAATGGACAAATAAATATACCATACATCGGAGGAGTTTTTAGAAAAGAAGGAGCAAAAAACTATATTAATGAATTCTATCAGCTTGATAATTCTAAACTATATATATCAAGTGGAATAGGAACAACAGGAAATGGATTTAGATTATTCTGTAGACCAAGTATCAATTTCTTTAGATTATCATCAAAATAATTCTTTTATCCAATCAAATAAGGAAGATTTATCTTTCTTTTTTTGTTGTTCATAAATAGGTACAGAACCAATTTTTTTATCTGACAAATATATATCAATTACTCCAACCTTATCTGATGAACTTTGATCAAAAAATTGAACAACCGTCTTAATATTATCCACTTCACCTTCAGTAAGAGGATAATAGAAAGATTCTTTCAAATAAACATCTTTATCAACAAACTCATTATCAATATCAAAATGATTTTTATCAATTATTTTGTACTTATGATACTCTGAAAAAATTTTTTCATATAATTCTTTATGATTATTATAAATATCATCATCTGACAAACTAACTATTGTTAAATTTAAACCATTTTTCGAAGCAGTAGAAACAAGTGTTTTTCCTGCTTTAGGTGTATAACCATTTTTACCACCAGTACAATAATCATAACCAGTTAATAATTTATTGCGATTATACCACAAATAAGTTTTCTTTCCAGTTGAAACTTCATATTTATTTGTAGAAACAATATTACGATATGTTTTATTTTGATAAGCATATTGAGAAAGTAATGCCATATCGTATGCTGTAGAATAGTTTTCCGTGACCTCATCCAAGCCATGAGGATTTTCAAAAACTGTATTTTTCATTCCTAAATCCTCCACTTTTTCATTCATCAAGTTAACAAACTTTTTTTCACTACCACCTATCTCCTTGGCTACAACTACAGATGCATCATTACCACTTCGAAGTAACAATCCATAAAGCAAATCTCTCATACGAATCTTCTCACCAACTTCAACGTATATATTCGTCCCATACATGGTTAAAACCTCTTTTCCAACAGTTATTTTTTTATTAAGATTACCATTTTCAATAGCCAAAATAGCAGTCATAATTTTAGTTGTCGATGCAATTAAACGTTTTTGATTAGAATTATTCTCATACAAAACTCTTCCACTGTCTATGTCCATAACAATACTAGATTTTGAAGTATCAGCCAAAACATAAACAGGAATGAAATAGATAAACACTAGAAAAAAAAGAAAAAACTTTTTCAAAAAGAATCACCTAATTAAATATATGTAAAACTATTAAATTAATGTGATGAAATAAAATACAAACAAGAGAAATTTAAAAAAATTTATTCCAATTCCTCTATTTGTAAAAGATTCCCAGTCTATTTGCATTATTTTGCTGCAATCAACATTTCCAACGTTGATTACAAAATAGTATTATGAAAATAGACTGCCTATTACAAATAGATTTTCTCGGCATAAAAGATATTACTAAAAATGGTAATTTTTCCATATACTCCTATATAAACAATTTATCAGGGAAAACACACATCTTTACAGTATTATAAAATTGAGGAGGGATAAATGAAAAAAAACATAGAAGAATTAAATAAAAAATTCAAAAAAATCCAAAACATGGGATGGATAGAAGCAACTTCCCACGGAAATGGTAATGTTGGAATTACATTTGAAAATATTATAGGAAAGGAAAGAGAAAATTTTCCAATTGCAGATTATAACGGAATAGAAATAAAAACAAATATAAAAACAGCCAAAAGGCCTTATATGACATTATTTAGTTCTGCTCCTGATGGAAAATACTTATTTCAGACACAATTATTAAAAGAAAAGTATGGAAAGCCAGACAACACGTACAATGAATACAAAGTATTCTATGGAAGAATAACAGCAAATAAATATACAAGAATAAACAAATATTATATGAAACTAGAAATTAATTATAAACACGAAAAAATATACTTAAAAGTGTATGACTTAAAATTTAATTTAATAGATAAAGATTGTTTCTGGGATTTTTCTACAATAAAACAAAAACTAGAACAAAAAATTAAGATTTTAGCATATATAACTGCTGAGAAAAAATTTGAACATAACCAAGTATTCTTCAAATATAAAAAAATTGAATTTTATAAAATTAAAAGCTTTGAAGAATTTTTAAAATTATTTTCCTACGGTACTATAAAAATATGTTTTAAAGTAGGAATTTATAAAAAAGGAAAAAAATTTGGAAAAACATACGATCATGGGACAGGATTTGAAATTGAAAAAGAAAACATTTTAAAATTATATGAAAAATATTAATTGGAAAATTTTTCCAATTATAAATACAAACAAAAAAACATTGATATTTCAACGTTAAATTCAAATGATCGGGAAGACAGGGAGTATTCTATAATTTTATAAACACTAAGAACATTTTATTATCTTTTATAAATAAACAAAAACAAATATCTTTTTTATGATATTTTACATTTTTTTTCGACGTAATTACGACGTAAAAGATAAATAAATTTATCAAAATCTATCGACATTGGGTACCCTATGTAATATACTAGTATCATGAAAGGAGGGATTAGATGTTAAAAGATTTTTACGAATACTTCGGGCTAGATGAATTAATCAGGTTTGGGGCATTTAAAAAGCTAGCAATTTTTATCGCTATTGAATATGCCTATTCACGATAATCATGCTAGCATGGTAATGGTTGAGGACGTAAGTCCTCTTCCAATATTAATTTTAACAAAATAATTTTAAAAAGTAAAGGATGAGAAAAATGAAAAAATTTGATCAAAAGAAATACATTCAAAATTATCAAAATGAACACTACTCTATCTTCAAAGTTAAATTAAAAAAAGAGGAAAAAAAAGAATTAGATGAGCTATTGGCAGCAGTTAATTTAAATCAAGCTCAGTTTTTAAGAAATGCCATACAAGATTTAAAAAAATCACTAAAGAAATAATTTAGCAATACTAGATTTTAATCTTATATACTTGTCTGCGTTAATGCTTACATAATATTTATTACTAGATTTTTTAATAAGTACTATCTCTGATTTAATCTCATATATTTTATTGAACACATTTCTTTCTTCGTCATTTAGAATTTTTGTAAATATATAATACCTCCTTTCGTGAGGTATTAAAGCACAAAAAAAGAATCATACAATTAACGTTTTAAATAAATTATCCGAAAATTACGACGTACACGACATCAGAGCACAAAAAAACGTTGAAAAATCAACGTTTATAATCAAATGGTCGGGAAGACAGGATTTGAACCTGCAACCCCTTGGTCCCAAACCAAGTGCTCTACCAAGTTGAGCCACTTCCCGAAAATGGTGCGCTCGAAGGGATTCGAACCCCTGACCTTTTGGTTCGTAGCCAAACACTCTATCCAACTAAGCTACGAGCGCAAGTCACGTAACCAAATATATGTAAATACATGAATAATATAAATAACAAAATGGTGGCTCCAGCGGGAATCGAACCAGCGACACAGGGATTTTCAGTCCCTTGCTCTACCGACTGAGCTATGAAGCCAAATGGCGGTCTCAACGGGACTCGAACCCGCGATCTTCTGCGT
>CALVSH010000081.1 GCA_944358945.1 uncultured Bacilli bacterium | reverse complement strand
TGATGAATATACATTTCTTTGAAGTAACTTACACCCTTAGTAAATCCAGCTTTTTGTATAAAACTTTCCACTAAATTTTCCATTAGATGACCGCCACGATTTTTCCGACCATTCGAATCTAAACCTGTCTCAACACCTGTTGCATAATCAACCAAATTATTTACAATATGCTTGCTTAGCAAATCAAACAGACCGGTTTTTTTCATAAAGTAACAATAACGTTCGGTAAAATCGGTATTTTCTTTCTGAAAAGAGCTAAAATCAAACCTATAAAGATATCCACCATTTTCATCTTGGCAGTATATTTCATTTGCTCTAACCGCTAAAAGAAGGGGAATACATTTAAGAACTTCCGGATATTTTTTTGATACATCTTTAAAATCTTCTTCAATGTTTGAAGAACCGATAATCGAATTAAGAATATTCAACTCTACTTTTATTTTATCAACGCTTTCATGTACTTTTTTAAAATTTATATAGTAACCATAATTTGCAATGCTATCACGAAATTTTGATATCCATGATGTGAAATTTCTGCTCATATTTTCCTCCTAAGCAACTATTATATTGCTCTGAATTAGCAATTCTGTAATTTTACCACGCGCTGATGCATTACTGTTAATCATACGATTAGCATTAATTCTTTTTATCTCAAGTGAGTTGTAAAGCTCATCAAAAAAATTATCTTCGGAATTTATATTTTTAGGATCGGAATTACTGGCGACCACACAAATTCCTCTATCAGCTAATGATGTTATGTATTTGGCAAGTTCTATTTGATTGTCATCATTAAAATTATTTTCAGTATAAGACGTAAAACTCGATGTAACATTTAATGGGCGATATGGCGGATCAAAGTAAACAAAGGTATTACTATCGATAAAATTTTCAGATGCTCTGTAATCGCCACAAACAATGGTTACCTTTCTTAATTTTTCAGATACTGCTCTAAGATTGTTTTCATCGCAAATCATAGGATTTTTATATGCTCCCATAGGTACGTTAAACAGACCCTTTTTATTTACTCGATACAGTCCATTGAAACAAGTTTTGTTTAAGAATATCATCAGAGCAGCTTTTTGTGTATTTACGCTTCTATCGTTACCGATTTTTAACTCATTAAAGCTATTACGCTTGTCCGTATAATATGCTTTGCGTTCGTCTGTGTTTAAAGGTAAAAAATCATTTTGCATTGTATATAATTTTTCAATTAGTGTATCTATATCATTACGAATAGTGTTGTAGGTGTTCACAAGTTCAGAATTGATATCGCTGATATATATTTCTTGCAAATCAAACTTATTTAGAATATCAAATAAGATAGCACCACCACCCACAAATGGTTCTGCGTATTTATTTATTTTTCCGTGTTTAAAAGGATAAAGTTTTTCAATTTCAGGAATTAACTGTCCTTTGCCTCCGGCCCATTTAAGAAATGGTTTTACTTTTTTACTATCAAAATTCATATTTCTAAACATCCTTGCATCAATTGGTTTTTTAGCATTTTTCGGAACAAGCCACATATTACCTACCATAGTTGCTCCATCAATTCTTTGCTCTGAACAAAGAGTGGATACTCTTCTTTGGGAAACTCCCCATTTATCTGCGGCTTCTTTAGCAGAAATATATTCCATTATGCAACCTCCGAATAAATTTTTATACCTGTAATATTATATTCTAAGTCTGGAATAATATCAATATCATTCCGTACGAACAAAAACAAATCTAATATTCCTTTCTGTGTTGTGCATATTCCCACATTCTATTTGATTATGCTTAAACTATACGAAACATAAAAAATTAAGAAAATTGATTTTTTAATTTTTACAAATATTTAAAATAAAAATATGAGTAAAAAAAGAGACCATTTTTTAAGTTCAATTTTTGAAAAGTACATTAAAAGTACAATAAAAGTGCACAAATAAAAAATAATATAAAAAACATGATATTATATAGTAGTAGTGCACTCGAAATTTAAAAACGGAGGTCAAAAATGTCTTATATAGAAAATATTTATAAATCAATCTTAAAGGAACTAAACCAAGAAGAATCAAGTCATGCTAAACTTGGTGTATATCAATCAAATAATTTTATAAAAAATATGGTTGACAACACAAAAGATAATTTATCTCTAAATCTTAAAATTAAAGAAAACAGGAGACAAAGTGTTATTGATGTGTTGAATAAATTAAGTAAAGGTCATGTTGTAGCAGAAAACAAATATAAGATAGTATATGAAATAAAAAAGGGAAAAACTATGTTATTTGTGATTATGTTGTTAATTCTCATGTTACTATTCCACAATCATTTTTAAAGCACTTTGGTAGAAGAGATAATACAGGGGCTATGGTTGTAGATTATATAGATATTAAAACAAAACAGATTAAAAGTAAAAAAGTTAAGAACTATGGTGCTGAGTACGCTTACTACGATAGAGAAACAGAAGAATTTTTATCAAAAAATTTTGAAACTAGAATAGCAAACATCAATAAGGAGATTGACAAATTCAGAAACAAAAAAATAACTAATATAAAATTAACTAAAAAAATCAAATCAGATATTTACAATTTCTTCCTCATCACACTATATAGAAATCCTAAATCGCTTAAAATTGTTAATGAAGAATCTTTGGCAAGCAAATTATTAGGTGTTATCGACCATAACGAAATGTTAAGATTGGTTCGTACAATAAAATATGAAATTTTTTTTGAAAAATTCAAGATTAATATAATAATTAATAAAACGAATAGAGATTTTGTAACGAATGACACAATGATATC
>CALVSH010000080.1 GCA_944358945.1 uncultured Bacilli bacterium | reverse complement strand
TTTTTTGTGTTTTTGTTTTACTTTATTTTTTGATTAAAAAGGATAATAAATTGTTGACGGGATATTTACTTTGCTTTTCTACTATTTCATATCCACTTTTTGATCATTATCATGTAGGTCTATTTTTGTTTGTTTTTTGTTATCTTATCTTTTCTAGGGTGTCTTTTTCTAAGAAGTGGTTAACTGGTTTTAGTTTTGTTTTATCGGTTATTATTTATCCTGTTTTTATGATGGTTTGTCATCGCTTCGAAATACCACATATAGCTAGCTTTTCTAATTTTGAAATGATAAAGATTAGTCAAAAAATGGAAAAAAATATCTTGGTATTATCTGATTATATAAAGAAAAACAGTGATAAAAATATTATATTTTTAACAAATGATGCTTACTTTTTTAAAATTAGTAATCAGTTAGATATTACGCATTATGATTTGTTGAATTACGGAAATCATGGTTATCATGGTACTGAGAAATTATTAAAATCTTTAAAAAAAGAAGAAAATGCTTATTTTATTCTATCCTCTTTTGAGTATCAAAATGTTGATTCTAATAGTCAATTTAATATGGATGTTATTGACTATGTTTTAAGAAATTATCAAATCATAGATAAGGTGGGAGAGTATGAAATATATCAGAAAGTATCATAATTATGTTTTTTTGTTTTTGTTTTTCTTTTTTGTGCTTTTAGTTTTTAGTTTTTATAATCATTCCTATGATTCTTTTTGGAATTATAGTTTTAGTTACGCTATAGCTAGAGGAGAGGTGCCTTATCTTGATTTTAATACAGTATCTACTCCTTTTTGTGCTTTTTTCTTTTCTATCTTTTTAATTTTTAGTAATAATTATTTATGGTATGTTTTTGGTTGGTCCTTGGTACTTACTTTTACTTTTTATTTGTTGTTTCAATTAATTCAACAACGTAGTTTTATTGTTTTATTTGCTTTATTGTTTCCTTTCTTACATACGATTATTCCTACTTATAATTTATTTTGTTTTTGTCTTTTTATTTTGTTAGTTTATCTTGAGAAAAATCATAAGAGTGATTATTTGATTGGATTTGTTTTAGGACTTAGTGTTTTGACAAAGCAGACGATTGGTATCTTTTTTCTACTAGCTAGTATTGTATATTGTTTTAAGGATTTCAAAAAACTGGGACGAAGATTTATAGGATTTGTTATTCCGTGCTTGGTATTTCTTACTTATTTACTTGTTACTCATAGTTTTATGGCTTTTCTTGATTTATGCTTCTTTGGACTATTTGATTTTTCTAAAAATAGTAGTGGAAAAACTATTCATTTTTATCTTTCTATTATTGCATTTATTCTTTTATTTCTTTATGTCTTTAAAAAAGATAGAAAAATTGAAGCATATTATACGCTTGCGACTTTTTCTTTCGTAGTTCCACTTTTTGATAGTTATCACTTTTTATTATTTTTGTGTAGTTTATTGGTATATATCATGACTAAAGTAAATGTTAGTAAAGGTGTCTGTTATTTGTTTTTGATTTTAAGTATTTTTCTTTGTTTTATTAATTTTTATAGTTATCGAGGATTTTCTAGTAAGAGATTAAATTTTTTACCTAATTTAGAATACTACTTGGTTCAGCCTAATCAATATGAAATTCTTTCTGAGATGAATCAGGTGTTTTTGAAATACTATGAGAAAGATAGAGTGCCTGTTTTGTTGTCGACTAAAAATAGTTTTATTTATACGGGGAATGATTTAGATGTTAATTATTTTTTAGTTTTCTTACATGGAAATTACGGTTATAATGGAAGTAGTAAAGTAATAGATAGAGTGAAGGAGTCTGATGATCTTTATATTATTAATCAACAAGAGATGAAGGAAATAGGGGAAGATGGAGATTTTTTATATGAGGTTTGTGATTATATTATGAAACATTTTTCTTTAGTTGCTCGGGAGGGGGATTATTTAATTTATGAAAAGTAAAATTTTTAAGAAGGAAAACTTAAAATATTTATTTTTGTTTTGTTATTTCTTTTATTGCTTGGTGTTAGCGTACAATTTGACTAGAGGGGATAGCTATGTCAATTTTGGATTTAGTTATGCCATTACTAGAGGTGAGATTCCATATGTTGATTTTAATTTAGTGATTCCACCTCTTGCTCCTTGGTTATATTCTATTTTCTTATTTTTTGATTCTTCTATTTTAGTTTTTTATTTAGAACAAGCCTTATTATTGACTCTGTTTTTCGCAGTTTTATTTCGTTTAATTGGTAATAAGACATGGATTTATTTAATATTATTGTCAATTCCTTTTCCTATTGCGATGGTATCGGTTATGTTTCCAGGATACAATTTCTTGTTGTTGTTTTTTCTATTACTCCTTATCTATTGTGAAAAAAAGAATAAAAGTGATTATTTGATTGGAGTTTTATTAGGATGTGCTTTTTTAACAAAACAGACAGTTGGAGGATTGTTGGCAGTTGCTTCTTTATATTATTTGTTTGTTGATTATAAAAAGATTGGAAAAAGAATTTTAGGTTTTTTGATACCAGTTTGTTTTGTTTTATTGGTTTTATTGGTACAAGGAAGTTTTTCTTCTTTTGTTGACTTGTGTTTTTTAGGGTTGTTTGATTTTGGTCATAGTAATTTACATGTTGATTGGTTTTATTTTCTTTGTTTTATGTTAGTTATGATTGTTCTTGTTGTTCGAATTGTTAAAAAGCCTAAAGATATTTGTAATTACTATGTATTACTTTTTGCTAGTTGCGTTTATCCTATTATTGATTATTATCATGTTTCCTTATTCTTGGCAGGCTTTTTTATTTTGCTTTTGCTAGATGGTTCTATTCAAATAGAAATTTACAAATATTTTATTTTCTTTGTTCTTGCCTTAAGCGTTATTTGGTTTGTGATACAAAATATGTATTTTACAGATTTAAGGATAATAAACTATCCTAATTTTGAGTTTAGTTTGATTTCTGAAAAATATAGTAAAGTTGTTGAACAGTTGAATCAGTATATAGAGACTTTAGATGATGATGTTATTTATTTTTTAAGGGGTAGTGAAAATTATTTTTATAAAATAAAAAGTAATTTAGATATTAGCTATTTTGATTTACCTAATTATGGGAATTATGGTTATGATGGTACGGCTAAAATTATTTCTAGGTTGAAAAGTGTAGATAGTGGTTATTTTGTTATTGATAAAGAGGCCTATGAGATGCCGTCTCCACCACAACAGTATTTGAAAGATGCAGTAGATTATATTATGAAGCGTGGAGAAAAAGTAAAGTCTATAGGAGTGTATGAAGTGTATTATTTTGAGTAAGGGAGTTAGTTATGATAAAGAAAGTAATTAAATATGTTTTTATCTTTTTAGTAATTTTAATCTTTAATCTTGTTTGTAGTCCTATTAATTTAGATGAGATTTGGAATTATGGATTTAGTAATAATTTGTATCAGGGACTACTTCCTTATGTGGATTTTAACATGATAATACCTCCTTTTTATCCATGGCTTATGTCTTTACCATTTTATTTGTCTGGGTCAAGTATGTTAGTTTTTCATATTACTAACGCTTTGATATTAACCGGGTGTTTATTTTTGTTAGAGAAGATGTATCAGGATAAGATGTGGTTATTTTTCTTGTTTTTCTTTTTTCCAGTGAATGCTACTTTTCCTAGTTATAATTTATTTTTATTTATTTTATTGGTATTGTTGTGTTATATGGAAAAAGAGGTAATTTCTAAATATTCATGGAGTCATTATTTGATAGGTTTCTTGTTAGGTATTACTATTCTTACAAAGCATACGGTTGGATTATGTTTGCTTTTTCCAAGTTTGTATTATTTTAAAGAAAAGAAAGTGTTTTTAAAAAGAGTAGTAGGATGCTTGATACCTATTTTAGTTTTTGTTATTTATTTGATTACTACAAATAGTTTTTCTTCTTTTATTAATTTATGTATTTTAGGATTATTTGATTTTTCTGGTAATAGTGAAATTTTTAATATCTATATGGTTTTCTTTCTTATTAGCCTTTTATTTACCATTTATTATATAAAGAAAAACCCTAAAGATGTTCTTAATTATTATGTTTTATGTTTTTATAGTATTGTTGTACCAATTGTTGATTTATTTCATTTGATTTATGCTTTCTGGGCATTTTTACTATTAGTTTGTAAAAATACCAAGAAAAAATATGTTAATTATGCTGTTCTTAGTATTGTTTGTGTTTTGGTTTTAGCTTTTATTACAGCAATAAATAACGATTTTGATATGCGTTATTATCCGAATACAGTTAATCATTTTGAGATGAGATTTATTAATCATGATAGATTAGAATTTACAAAAAAGATGAATCGTTTTCTTAATAAAAATAAAGATAGAGAAATTTTGTTTTTAAGTTCTGATTCTTATTATTTTAAAATTATAAATGATAAAGATGTTGGATATTTGGATTTAATTAATCAGGGAAATTTAGGGTATCAGGGAAGTAGAAAGTTACTTGCTGAAGTTAAGAAGACGGATGATGATACTTTATTTTTAATTAATCCCAATGAGACTGTTCATAATCAGACGGATCCTATGGTTTTGGAATATGTTTTAGAACATGGTAAGAAAATTCAAACTGTTGATTTTTATGAAGTTTATGTATTGGAGGAGTAAGTATGAAAAAGTGGATACGATATTTGTTTATTTTTATCTTTGTTTTTTGCATTTATGAGTTTTTTGGATTTTCTAATACTTATGGTGATCCACTTAATAATTATGCGTTTAGTCACGCTATTGTTAATGGGCAGATTCCTTATTTGGATTTTAATATTATTTCTACGCCTTTATATGTTTTCGTTATGTCATTAGGGTTGTTTATATTTGATAATTATTTAATGTTTGTTATTGAACAGAGTATTTTAGTTACTATTATGTTTTATTTTTTATTTGAAATGTATGGTAAGAAAACTTATATTTTATTACTTTGTATTTGTTTATTTAACTTTTTAGGAATTAATGCTACTTATAATTTTATGGCATTATTTATGTTAATAGTTCTTTTATATTTAGAAAAAAAATATCCAGATAAAGATTATTTAATTGGTTTTGTAATAGGATGTGCAATTTTGAGTAAGCATACATTTGGATTATTTCTAATTATTCCTTCTATTATTTATTATTTTAGAGATTTTAAAAAATTGTTACGTAGAGCGGTGGGAGTAGTTGTTCCTTGTACTATCTTTCTTATTTATCTTTTATGGAATGATGCTTTATATCCATTTATTGATTTATGTTTTTTAGGACTTTTAGATTTTTCGAGTGATAATAGTCGTCCTTTTTCTCTATCTTTCTTTTTTAGTATTTTTCTTTTGATTATTCAGATTATTATCACTATAAAGAATAAAAAAGATATTCATAATTGTTATTTGATTATGGGATTTAGTTTTATGATTCCATTGTTTGATTTTCATCATTTTGCGATTTATTCTATTTGTTTTGTATTACAAATATTAGATTTTATTCCTATTAAGAAAAATTATTATTATGGGTTAATAGTTTTTTTATCTGTTTTATATTCTGTTTTGTTGTTTATTAGTTTTTGTGTTTTACTAAAACCAGTCTGGGCTTCTGATATTTTAGGATTTCAGTATACTTTGTGTGCTAAAGAAGAGTATCAGAAATCTATTGAATATTTTGAGTTTTTTGATCAATATGATAATAAGTTGATTTTATCCCCTAATGCTATGCAGTATAAAACTAGTAGAGGAGAGGATATTACTTATTTTGATCTTTTTATGGATGGTAACTTTGGTTATCATGGGGATGAAAAAATGATAAATAAAATAAAAAATATGGATGATGTTTATATTATTGTTAATTTAGTTTTTTATCGTAATGATAATCCATATAATCAATTTAATAAAGCGATTGTAGAATATGTAATGGATTCTTATAAAAAAGTCGATTCTTATGAGGATTTTGCGATTTATTATAAAAATTAAATTGTCAAAATGCTTGGCGATTTTTTTCTTTTATAGTATAATTGAATTTAAGATGGGAGATGCTTTCATGAGTCAAGTATATACGGGAATTGAATTAGGCACTGATAGTATTAAAGTTGTTGTTTTGGAAAAGCTACAAGATGAATTTCATGTTTTAGCGTCTGTTCATAGCCCTAGTGATGGTGTTTCTAAGGGACAGGTAGTTGATATTAAGAAATGTGTTTCTAGTGTGAGGGCTGCTTTAAAAAAAGTTGATGATATGTTGGGCATTAAAATTATTAAGGCGATTGCTGTAGTTCCTCCTACTGGATGTATGTTGGATATTGCCGTTGGTTCTATTGATATAGATGGTGTTATTACTGGTGATGATGTATCACGGGTGTTAAAAGATGCCTTGATTGGTCGAATAGAGGAAAATCAAGAATTGGTTACGGCTGTGCCTATTAATTTTACGGTTGATGAGGAAGAAGGTATTCTTGATCCAAAGGGAATGCGAGGTAGTATGCTTGAGGTGAAGGTGGTTGTTGCTACTTTACCTAAGGAACCATTATATCGGATTTTAGAGGTGTTAAAACTTAGTGGATTAGATGCTATTGATGTTTGTTTCACTTCTACAGGAGATTATTATGCAGTTCGTAATGCGAGACTTCAAAAAGAAGTAGGAGCTATCATTAATATTGGTGAAGATATTACCAATGTTTCCGTTTTTAATAAGGGAATACAGATAAAGAATGCAACTATTCCTATTGGAAGTCATAATGTGGATCGGGATATTACTTATATTTTTAAAATAAGAGAGGCCGATTCTAAAAGATTAAAAGAGCAATTTGCTGTTAGTATGCAGGTTTATGCAGATAGTAATGATAGTGTTACTGTTTCAGTAGGAGAGGAAGAAAAAGAGATTTCTCAAGTGGGTATTTCTAAAGTTGTAGAAGCTAGGTTAGATGAAATTTTAAATTTAGCGAAAAAAGAAATAAAAAACTTAACAAATAGAGAAATACGTTATATAATAGTAACAGGTGGCCTTAGTGAGATGGCAGGATTTCAATATATTGTGGAGTCTGTCTTTGGATTAAATGCTAAGGTTTGTAATATTAATACAATGGGTCTGAGACATAATCGATATAGTAGTGTGCTTGGAGCGATAGAATATTTTGATGATAAGATGTCTTTACGAGGAAAAAATGTCAGTATGATATCAGAAAGTGATGTTCAAACTTTGATGTCTCCTGACGATAAGACAATCAATAATGATAATATTATTAGTAAAGTGTTTGGACATTTTTTTGATAACTAAGGAGGACTAGGTATGATAGGTGGATTAGAATTAGATCAATTAGCTAAAATCAAAGTTATTGGTTTAGGTGGCGGTGGTGGAAACGCCGTTAATAGAATGGTAGAATCAGGAGTAAAAGGTGTTGAATTTATTGCTGCTAATACGGATTTACAAGTATTAAATTCTTCTAAGGCAGATGTTAAGATTCAAATTGGTGCTTCATTAACTGATGGACTTGGTGCAGGAGCTAAGCCTGAAGTTGGAAAAGAAGCTGCAGTGGAGTCTAAAAAAGAATTAGAAGATGCCTTAGCTGGTGCTGATATGGTGTTTATTACTTGTGGAATGGGTGGAGGTACTGGTACAGGTGCTGCACCTATTGTTGCAGAAATTGCTCAAGGACTTGGTGCTTTAACAGTTGCGATTGTTACTAAACCATTTTCTTTTGAAGGTAAGAGAAGAATGGATAATGCATTACAAGGAATTGATGAGTTAAAAAAACATGTAGATACGTTAATCGTTATTCCTAATGATAGATTGAGAGAAATTATTGACAAGACTACACCAATGTTAGAAGCATTTAAAGAGGTTGATAATGTTCTTCGTCGAGGAGTTCAATCTATTTCAGATTTGATTGCTGTTGTAGGTCTTGTTAACCTTGATTTTGCAGATGTTAAAGCTGTTATGGAACAAAGTGGACATGCTATTATTGGTATTGGTATTGGTATGGGAGAAGATAGAGCTATTGAGGCTGCTAAACAGGCTGTTTCATCACCACTTTTGGAAACACCAATTACAGGGGCTACAGATGCAATTATTAATATTACCGGTGGAGTTAACTTAACATTATTCGAAGCAGAACAAGCTGCGGAAGTTGTTCGTAATGCTGCCAATACTGATATTAATACAATCTTTGGTTCTGTTATTAATGAGAACTTGTCAGATGAGGTTATCGTTACTGTAATCGCAACTGGATTTGATAAAAAGAATGCTCAAGCTAAAGCAAAAGCAGAAGTTAAGGAACCAGTATTTAGTAATGCTGCACCTAGTAGAAGAAGTGCTTCCGTTGGTGAAGGAGTTCCTGAAATGTTGGATGCTAATGATTCTGATGATGGAGATTTTGATTTACCACCATTCTTAAGAGATAGGAATTATTAATTATATGGACTTCAGTTTGATTTGAAGTCTTTTTTTTGATATGATTTTCTTGGTGAGATATATGAAAAATATTTATTATACACAACAGACGAAGTTTTCAAGTGTTTCTAAAAATAGATATTCAGAATTTCTAGAATTATCTACTCCTTTTACAGTGATACCTGGTTTAAGAGAAAGTGCGATTCCTCAGGGAATGTGTTATTCTAAAAAGTATAATATGATTATTACATCTAGTTATTTTCAAAAAGATAGGGCTTCCGTTTTGTTTTTTATTGATTTTGTTAGTGGTAAATTAGTAAAGACTTTGTTTTTAGCTAATCCTGATGGTTCTTCTTATAAAGGACATACTGGTGGTATTGCGACTGATGATAATGTTTTTTGGTTGGTGGATGATTATCGTATTTATAGTTTTTCTTTAGAGAATCTTATGGCATCTAGTGATATGTCTAATGTTTCTTATGATGATGTTGTTTCTACTTTTACGAAAGCTGATTTTGCGAGATATCATGATGGAATTTTCTGGGTAGGTGAGTATTATTATCCTAAAATATATCCTACTAAGGCGGGTCATGATTTAGAAACTAGTAGTGGAGATAAAAATTATGCTTTGTTGACTGGATATAGCGTAGATGATAGTTCTATGTTAGAGGACATTCAATATGTTATTTCTATTCCTGATAGGGTACAAGGTCTTGCTTTTACAAGTGATGGTGAGTTTATTATTAGCCAATCTTTCTGGAGTTTTCAGTCTTCTAATATTAAAGTGTTTCAAAATGTATTAGAAAAGGAACATGATGATTATTATATGATTGATGACAAAAAAATTCCTTTGTGGTATTTAGACTCTAGTGTTTTAAATAAGGATTATCGCTTACCACCGATGAGTGAAGCTATCGTATCTGTTGATGATAGTTTATATGTTTTATTTGAAAGTGCTTCTAATTATTATAAGTGGTATACTCATGATTCGGTAAATTATATTGCTAAAATGAAGATTAAAAAGTAAAAAAAGTTGTTAGATTTTTTCTAACAACTCTTTTAGTATTGTTTAGGAGTAAATTTTCCTTTATTTTCTGCAGCTCTTATTATTTGTGCTAATAAGTTGATGGCGATTTGTTCTGTTTTTCTGCCTTCATCTCTTAATGGATTAAATTCTACCAAGTCGTAAGAAGTTACTTGGTCTATATGCTTTATAATTGTTTCGTTTATTTTCATGGCTTCTTCTTCGGTGATTCCATCAAATTCTGGTATTGATACACCTGGAGCTATTTCCGGATCAATGACATCTAGGTCATAGCTAATATGAATTCCTTTTGTTTTTTCTCCAGCGATGCGAAAAGCTTCTTCTACTACAGCTTCAACACCTTTTTGTTTGATATCTTCAGTTGTAAATACTGTTATACCTGAATATCTGATATTATCTTGTTCCCAGTCATCAATACTTCTTGCGCCAATTACTACGGCCTTTGATGGTTGAATTGTATTACCATCAAAGAAATATCTTAATTCGTGATTTTTATATCCTGTAATAGCAGCCAGTGGTAGTCCATGAATATTTCCACTAACAGTAGTATCAAAAGTATTGAAGTCTGTA
The DNA here is from genome assembly GCA_944358945.1 of uncultured Bacilli bacterium. Lineage (GTDB taxonomy): Bacteria > Bacillota_I > Bacilli_A > RF39 > UBA660 > Faecimonas. Next base: position 26,344 of record CALVSH010000080.1, on the reverse strand, counting down.
TGAGCATCAATCCATATAATACCAATATTTTCATGAACCTTGGCATTTGCTAGAGCGCTAGCTACCGCAATCGAGTGGTCTCCTCCTATCGTAATTGGAAAGTAATTTTCTTTTACTTTTTCAAGTATTGCTTGATATAATTTTGTATTATATTTATCTATTTCATATTCATTTTTTCTTCTATCAGATAAATTTCTACTTTTAATAATATTTTCATCTTGGACGAAAGAAGTACTTTCTCCTTTATAAAATCCTTTTAAATCGTTCATCAACTGAACAGGACCTAAATGAGCTCCATCTATATGAACTCCTAAGTCGCTTCCAGCACCTACAACAAATGTTTTCATATTTTTTCACCCTCTTACATTTTAGAATAAATGCTAGGAGATATCAAGAAAAACTATCTTTTTTTCATATTCTTTACTGTATATTGTAATAAAATCTTTTTCTTTATTAGAAAATGGTAGAAATAGTAGGTTTATATTAGAAAATTACTAAAATATATTACTTTCAGGTTTATTTTGTATTTATAAAATAATATCCTTAGATGGTATGGGAAAAGTATTTCTTTTTCTGGTTCTTTCCTGTATAATAGTTGTTGTTGTACTAGAAGATTTTGACTATATGATTGGTGTTTTTTTACCTGATTTTAAGTCGTTACATTTTATAGTTCTAGTAATAGAAAGTTAGATGAAAGGAAGAAATAGTAAATATAACTATTAGGTGATTGTATGAAAAAACTTAGTGAATTGTATCCTAATTGTGGTTCGGATGTAGAAATAAAAGCAATAAAAATAAACTCTAAAGAATGTAGTGAAGGTGATTTATTTGTCTGTACGATGGGAGTTACTGCTGATAGACATGATTTTATTGATGATGCTATTTCACATGGAGCTAGTGCTGTTTTAGTGAGTCGTGAAGTAGGAGATAAGTCGGTTCCTGTTGTGAAAGTTGATGATACAAATAAAGAACTTCCTTATTTATGTCAGAGGTTTTATGATTATCCTGATAAGGAGATTAAAGTCTTAGGTATTACGGGAACTGATGGTAAGACTTCAACTGCTACTATTATGCAGACTTTAATTGGTGATGATTTATGTGGTTATATTGGTACTAATGGTAGAAGTTGTCGTGGATTTGTTGGTGATAATCCTAATACTACTCCTGATACTCATTTGTTGTATTCTTATTTTAGGGAGTTTTTAGATCATGGTTGTAAGTATGTGGCTATGGAAGCTAGTAGTGAAGCGTTTTTTAGAGGAAGACTTAAAACTTTAGAATTTGATTTAAGTGTTTATACCAATATTACTTCAGAACATTTAAATATTCATGGTAGTTTTGAAAACTATGTAGATTGTAAATTACAATTATTTAGACAAACAAAAAAAGATGGTTTTTGTGTTTTAAATATGGATGATCCTTATTATGATAAAGTAAGAGAAGCTAGTAATGGTAAAGTTGTTACTTATGGAATGAATAAGGATGCAGATTTAGTGATTGTTGATTATAAGGTTTATCCAAAGCATACCTTGATTCATTTTAAATATCAAGATGAGATTTATGAAGTGGATAGTCCTTTACTTGGAGATTTTAATGTATATAATTTTGCTGCGGGATTACTTGCGAGTCTTTGTTTAGGTGTTGATATTAAAGATTGTTTGATGAGAATTTCAGATATTAAGATAAGTGGTAGACTTGATTTGTTAGATACTCATACGTCTTATTATGTTATGGTAGATTATGCTCATACTCCTAATGGTATTAGTAAACTTTTAAATTTTGTACATACTTTAGATATTAACCGAAGTATTGTAGTGATTGGGCAAGCAGGGGAAAGAGATTATCTAAAACGACCTAAGGTTGGAGAAGTTGTTGTTAAAAATGCTAGTTATGCCATATTTACGTATGAGGATCCTAGAAGTGAAGATCCTAAAGATATTTGTGAGGATATTATTAAAGATATAAAGGATAGTTATGATAATTATGAAATTGTACTTGATAGAAGAAAGGCTATCCAAAGAGCAATTGATATGGCTAAAGATAAAGATATGGTCTTAATATTAGGTAAAGGTAATGAAACTTATGAAAAATTAAAGAATGAAACTATTTACTTTAATGATGAAGAAGAGGCATATTTAGCTGTTAAAAATTGTGAACTAAAAGAGGTTAGTGAGTAATGGATATTTTGTGATATTGTTATTCAGGTACTTATTAAAATAATTATAGAAAAACCTTTTATTAAGAAGTTGGTTGAAAGGTAATGGTTATGGAGAAGAATGAGAATTTAGATATCTGTCGTAGTTGTGGAGGTCGTTGTTGTAAGAGTGGTGGCTGTGATTATGATGCTAGTGATTTTTTAGAGGTTGATTATGATTTGTTGTATGAAGCTTTAAAAACAGGTAATATTTCTATTGTTTCTTATTTTGATTTTATAAATGATGATAGAATTTTATATTTGAGAAGTAGAAATGTAGGTAAGGATATTGTTGATTTAGTATCTTTACCTAGTCGTTGTATGATGTTAGAGGATGATGGATGTAGTTATTCTTATGATGATAGACCTAGGGGAGGACGTAATTTAATTCCTAATATTGAGTTTTATGTTTATTGTAAGAAATTGGTACCTGGTGAGGATATAATTAAAAGTTGGAAGCCTTATCAGGAAATATTAGAGAAGTTAGCTTATGATTTTTCTGGTGTTTTAGTTGAAGAAAAATTAGAAAGAGATATGATTTCGTTTTTTGCTGATATTGACCAATCTTTTTATCATTCTAATGTCTCTTATGATGTATTACGTTCTTATAGTCAATATGCAGAAGAACTTAAGGAGCATTATCCAGATATTTATCAAAAATACGAAGATACTTATGAAAATAATATTATGGAAACTCCACTTATTAAGAGTTTGTTTAAGGGAAAAAATAGATGATGCATCGAAGTCAGAAAAGAAGGATGTTTTTGATCTTGTGTTTAAATTAATGGAAGCTTATCCTGATGCTACTAAAAAATATTTAAATAGTCATAATAATGTTCTTTGTGTAAATAATGTTAAAGTTAAAAAGTAATTAGTTGAGGTTGTTATGAGAAGAATTGATGATAGTGTATATGAATTAGAAGTTTCTGATATTAGAGAATTGTTTTCAAAAAGAGAAGATGATTCTCATAAAGGGATGTTTGGTAAAGCTGGTATTTATGGAGGAAGTTTAGAATATTCTGGAGCGTTAAAGCTTGCGTATTTATCACTTGTTAGTTTGAGAAGTGGTTGTGGTATTAGTAGAATTCTTACTAAACGTGAAGTATTGCCTTTACTTGGTCCTAATATTTTAGAACAGACCATTTGTGTTTTACCTGATTATGATGATTCTTTATTTTATGATAAGTTATTGTCTTCTATAAGTGACTTGGATTCGTTAGCATTTGGTATGGGTCTTGGAAGAGATAATAAGTTAGAAGATGTATTGTCTTTTATTATATGTCATTATCAGGGTAATCTAATTATTGATGCAGATGGATTAAATACTTTGTCTAGGATGGATTTAGATATATTAAGAAAGAAAACATGTAATATTTTACTTACTCCGCATTTGAAAGAGTTTTCTAGATTAACTTCAAAAGACATAGAAGAGATTTCTTTAAATAAAATTGACTTGGTATCTAGTTTTGCTAGAAAATATGATGTTTGTGTTTTGTTGAAGGGACATACTACTGTTATTTCTGATGGGAGGTGTTCTTACCTTATAACAACAGGGTGTAGTGGTATGGCTACTGCTGGTAGTGGTGATGTGTTATCTGGTATCTTGGCTGGACTATTTAGTTATCTTGATTTTCGATTGTTATCGATTGCAGCTGGGGTTTTCTTACATGGTATTGCAGGGTGTATAGCAGAAGAGGAGGAAAGCGATATCTCTATGATCAGTGGTGATATTCTTTCTCATGTAGGAGATGCGGTTAAGGTTATTCGAGGAGTTGATATTTAATATGTTACAGTCATTGATTAGAAAAGAGTTAGAAGAATTAAATGAAGAATTGCTTTCTGTTAACCAAGAGATAAAAAACTATCATGACTTGAATGATAAAAAAGAACAATTGGAAAATAAGAAGGCAGAGTTAACTGCTAAGCTTGAAAATACTATAGAACCTCTTATGGTACCTTATCAAAAGTTTAATTTTTTTCAAAGAATCTTTTCTTCTAAGTATCAGAATTATATAAAAGAAAAAGAAAAAAGAGAAACAGAGATTCGCGATGTTAGAAGTAAACGTCAGGAGTTGATGAAAAAAATAGAAGAGTATAACATGGAAGAAAAACATGTCAATTATCAGATTTCTGAGACTAAAAATAGACAAATTGATTGGCAATTGCAACTTACTACTATTCAACAGAATATTCAAAATTTAGACGATAATAAAAATAGTGTTTTATATTTATTAGATAAGTATGAATATTTACAACAAGATTTAGAATTTATGAAAGAAATTGTTCTTTTAGACTCTAAAAATATTCAGTATGATAAAACTTCAAATAATTCTTTATATCAATTATATTGTCAAAAGAAAAAGGAAGAGATTTCTTCTATTGTTTCTGATTCTTTAGCGGTTCGTTATTTTCAAAAAAGCTATCAAGATGTTTTAGATGAGATTTCATCTCCTAAAGAAGTGGATTCTTCTAAGTATAAAATTCCTAAAAAATATTTATTTGAAGAAATTAGAGAACAAGAAAAAAAACATCATGGTTTACCTATGTCTGTTTTAGAGAACTATCATATTGAAAATGTACTTGGTATTGAGGTTGATTCTAATTATCATTATCTACTTCCTGAGTCGATTGAAAAAGTGACTTATCAGTATTTTCGATATGATGGTGTTTATGATAGGGAATATGGCAAAAAAATAGAAGAGTTGTATGAGGATGAAAGTACTTTGTTGGCAATACATGGTACTAATGCTCATTGTGAAGAAATATTAAGAGAAGGGCTTGCCTCTAAAACATGTGATATTGGAAATATGACTTATTTTCAAAGTATGAATAATGATTTAGATGTTACTTATAAAGAAGGTTTTGTTGGAATACTATCTTATTCTTATAAAGGAAATACTAATATACTTTTTTCTTTTCCTAAAGAAGTGTTTACTTCTGATAATGGAGAGAAAATCTGGGGTAAAAATGGTGGTGATACTGTTTATCATGTTTTGCCAGAATATATAGAAGGATATGTTGATATTCATCAAGATACACGAAGTTTTCATTCTAACACTTGCTTGCCTATTTCTTATCAAAATAAATTTTATGATAGATTGCAGGAAAAAAATGATTTGTCTAGTGTGAAATCTAAGTAGTATTTCTTTCTTTTCCTTTTTATTTATGTTATTATTTTAGATAGGTGATAAAGATGAGCAAGAAGATTATTAAGGGAATTGTTGTTTTATTGTGTATGATGATAATCTTTTTCTTTTCTACAGATAATTCAGTAGAATCTACTAAGAAAAGTGAAGGTGTTATTATAGAAGTTACTAATCTTTTAGGAATGGATTCTTTAACAAAAAAGCAGCAACAAGAAATTATTGATATGTTTTTTGTTCCTGTTAGAAAGTCGGCCCATTTTTTTATCTATTTTGTCTTAGGGATTACTCTTATTAGTTTTTTTAGAGAGTTTTCTTTTCCTATTTGGAAACTTTTATTTCTTTCCTTGTTTTTAGCATTTCTTTATGCTTGTACAGATGAGGTGCATCAGTTGTTTGTACCGGGAAGAAGTGGACAGTTTAGTGATGTCTTGATTGACACTAGTGGAGCGATGTTTGGTATTGGTCTTTATTACTTATTATTTAGACGTAAGTTAAAGGAGGTATTAGATGAGTAAGAAAAAAGAACTGGCAAAAAATACAATTATTATTTTTATGGGCAAAGTATGTACCCAGTTAATTTCTTTTTTACTATTACCATTATATACAAGTTATTTAGTAACAGAAGAGTATGGTTTTGTTGATTTAATTACTACTTATGTTACTTTGATTGTTCCAATTATTACGTTGGAACTTGAGATGAGTGTTTTTAGATACTTAGTAGATTGTAGAAAAGATAAAGAAGAGACTAAAAAAGTATTTAGTAATAATTTTATTATTTTACTTTTCTCATTACTTATTTTTGTTATAGGGTATTTGATTGTTACTTGTTTTTGGAAGTTTGATTATCGATTCTTAATATTGATTGATATTGTTATTTGTACTTTCTCTGGTAACTTTTTACAGATTGCAAGAGGTGTAGGTAGAACCCTTGATTATGCTATTAGTTGTATTATTACGGGTGCAAGTACAATCTTATTTAATATTTTATTGATTGTTGTGTTTAAACTTGGTGCCTTTGGTATGATTACTTCTATTGCTTTAGCGAATGGATTAGGAGCTATTTACTTATTTGTTCGTTTAAAGATGTGGCGTTATATTGACTTTAAAAAGAAAGATAAGAAGTTAATTAAAGAGATGTATCATTATTCTATTCCTTTAGTACCTAATGGTATTAGTTGGTGGATTGTTAATGTTTCGGATAGAACAATCATTACTGCTATTTTAGGAACTGCTGCGAATGGTATTTATGCTGTTAGTAATAAATTTCCAACAATTTTATCTAGTTTACTTGGTATTTTTAATTTATCTTGGAGTGAGTCTGCAGCTTTACATATTGATAGTCCTGATCGAGATGAATTTTTCTCTGATATTTCGAATACCGTTACTAAGTTGTTTACTTGTTTAGGGGTAGGAATGATTGCCTGTATGCCATTTGTTTTTCCGTTGTTAGTTAATCATAGTTATGATGATGCTTATTACTATATTCCAATATTAGTATTAGGAGCAGTGTTTAATGTTATTATCTGTTTATATAGTGCTGTATATATTGCTAAGAAAATGACAAAACAGGTTGCAACAACATCGATTATTGGAGCTGTTATTAATATTGTAGTTAATCTTGGTCTAGTTAAATTTATTGGCCTTTATGCAGCAGCAATCTCTACGGCAGTTAGTTACTTTGTAATGATGGTTTATAGACATTTTGATTTAAAAAAATATATGATGATTACTTATGAAAAGGGATTATTAATTAAAACTATTTGTATCTTTATTTTTGCAATAGTTATTTATTATCAACGTAATCTTTATCTAGATATTTTAAGTTTAGTTGTCGTTGTAATTTATTCTTATTGGATGAATCGAGAATTTTTAAAAACTAGTATGAATGCTGTTTTTCATAGACTTAAATCTTTTAAGAAAAGTTAGAAAACTAAATAATTCGACAAGAAAAAACATATAATTCGTTAGGTGATTATATGTTTTTTCAATTGTTTTCTATGTTAAAGGATGTACTTTGTTTTACGGGGAGTTATTCTAATGAAGTATTTCCTGAACCACTTAGTCCTGAAGAGGAAGAAGAGTGTATTAGAAAAAAGGAAGCAGGGGATAGGAATGCTCGTAACCAATTAATTGAACATAATTTAAGATTGGTTGCTCATATTGTCAAGAAGTTTGATCAAAAACCTAACGATACGGATGATTTGATTAGTATTGGAACGATTGGATTAATTAAAGGTGTTGATAGTTTTTCTAGTAATAAAGGTGTTAAAATTACAACTTATTGTGCTAGATGTATAGAAAATGAAATATTAATGTATTTTCGTAGTAATAATAAATATAGTAGAGATATTTCTATTAATGAAGCCGTGGGATTTGATAAGGATGGAAATGAGATTGCGATACAAGATGTGTTAAAAAGTCCTAAACCAGATTTTGTTGAAGATATTAATATGAAAGATCATATTCAATTATTAAAAAAGTATATGAAAGTATTACTTCCTAGAGAAAGGGAGATTTTAGTTAGGAGATATGGACTTGGTAATCAAGATGAAGAAACACAAAAAGAGATTGCAAAAAAGTTGGGGATTTCTAGAAGTTATGTTTCTAGAATAGAAAAACGAGCACTTACTAAGATATTAAGAGAATTTATTAAAGATAAGCAGTATGATAAAGAATAATTGTTGTAGAATATAAATAGACAGGTAATTCTAAATGGAGTATAATTATGATAGTGAGAGTGGTAGATTATGAGAAAAAGATATAATTTAAATCATAGGTATAGACCTTCTTTTCGTTCATTTTCTAAATTGAATGCACTACAGAAAAAAAGGCTTTCTAGGTTGCACTTACAAATGTTTATTCAATTATCGTTGTTCTTGGTAATTGGTGTTTGTTTGATGGCAAGTTATCAAATGCTTTTTTTTCCTAGGATTATGTTAGAAGGAGATAGAGTTTTAGAAGTTGAATATCAAGATAAGTATTCAGAACCTGGTTATATATCTAGTTATCGTGGAAAAGATATTAGTTCTAAGGTCAAAGTAACTGGTAAGGTTGATACTTCTAAAGTAGGAGAATATCCAGTTGTCTATCAAGTTTTTTATGAAGGAAAAGTAATTACTAAGACTAGAATTGTAAAAGTGGTTGATTCTAAAGGACCAAGCATAGAATTTACAGGAAATAAGAAAAAATTGTATATTTGTCCTAATCAAAAGTACCTTTATGATGATTATAAGGCGACTGATAATTATGATGGTGATATTACTTCTTCAGTTGAGGTTGTTGAAAAGAATGGTAAGATGCGATATCAAGTTAAGGATAGTTTTGGTAATCAGACAGAGGTTTTTAGAGATGTCTTTTATGAAGATGTAGAAGGACCTAGTTTAACACTGGATTCTGGAAATACAGTGATGGTTACGAAAGGAGATAGTTTTCAGAATTCTACTTATCAAGTAGAAGATAATTGTGGTGGAGATGTTGATGTTAGTATTTCTGGAGATGTTGATATGAGTCAAGTAGGGGAGTATGAAAAGATATATAAGGCAGTTGATAAGGCTGGGAATGCTACTGAAGTAAAACAAAAAGTTGTGGTAATGGAGCCAGTGAAAAAAGGAGTAATTTACTTAACGTTTGATGATGGTCCTAGAAGTGGAACTACGGATGTTATTTTGAATGTGTTGAAAGAAAAGGGAGTACACGCTACGTTTTTTGTTACTAGTGGAGGACCTGATGATTTGATAAAGAGAATGTATGATGAAGGACACTCAATTGGGTTACATACGGCTAGTCATGATTATTCTGTTGTCTATGGTTCTATTGATTCTTATTTTAATGATTTAAAAATTGTTTCTGATCGAGTAGAAAAAATTACGGGAGAGAAGTCAATGTTGATTCGTTTTCCGGGAGGAAGTAGTAATACTATTAGTAAAAAGTATACACCTGGTATTATGAGTTATTTGACAAGAGAAGTTGTCAGTAGAGGATATCGCTATTATGATTGGAATATTGATTCTCATGATGCAGAAGGTGGAAAATATGATGCTGATGAAATTAGTGAGTTTGTTATTTCTAATCTTTCTTATGATAAAGTAAATATGGTGTTGATGCATGATGTAAAGGTTGCTACGAAAGATGCTGTTGGAAAAATTATTGATTATGGACTAGCCAATGGTTATAGTTTTGAAGCAATTGGTCCATATACGGATATGGTTGTTCAACGTGTAAATAATTAGACTAATTAAAAAAACTAGTGTATAATAGTTTTTAGGTGATTTTATGGGGATTTTTAAACCAAGTATGTATCGAAAGAATATTTTTGATATCAATTATGAAAAACTAAAGGAAAAAGGCATTCGTTGCCTTGTTTTCGACTTAGATAATACACTAGGATTATTAGATAATGAAAAATGTCCTCGAAATGTAAAAAAATTAATTAAAGGTTTACAAGATGACTTTTTGATTTTTATTGCATCTAATAATAATATGAGAAGAATTAAACCTTATATGGAAGATTTAGGTGTAGGTGGTGTCAGTTTAGCAATGAAACCATCTACTAGAGGACTTCGTAAAATACAGAAAAAGTATAATGTTAAGAAGAAAGAAATGGTTATGATAGGAGATCAGATTGTAACAGATGTGCTTGCTGGTAAACGGTTTCATATAATGACAGTTTTAGTTGATCCGTTAGGAAAAAAAGATTTAAAAATTACTGGTATCAATCGATATTGGGAAGATAAAATTATTCGTCATTATGAAAAACGTGGTAAGTTTAAGAGAGGTAATTATTATGACTAGTGAAAAGAAATGTCAAGGTTGTGGTGTATTATTACAGGATGAAAATATTTTACAAGAAGGGTATACAACGAGTTTAGAAAATGATATTTGTCAGAGATGTTTTCGTATGAAAAATTATGGGGAATATCAGATGGTTGCGAAATCGAATGAAGAGTATTTGTCTATTTTAAAGAGTGTAGGTCGTACTAAGGATTTAGTTTTATATATTACGGATTTATTAAATGTAGATAAAGATATTGAAGTGGTACGTAAGGCAATCCCCAATAAGATGATCTTGGTATTAAATAAGAAAGATGCTTTACCTAAATCTGTTAAAGAAGAAAAATTGATTGCTTATTTTGAAGAGATGGGCTTAAATTTTGAAGAGATTATTGTTGTTAGTGTTAATAAGAATTATAATATTGATTACTTACTTAAGAGAATTAAGTATTATCAGACTAGTAAGAATGTTTATGCCGTTGGACATACGAATGCTGGTAAGAGCAGTTTGATTAATAAATTGATTAAGAATTATTCTGATAAGACGCAGGAACTTACGATGTCTCCACTTCCTTCTACCACGTTAAATACTATTACTATTGAGATTAATGATTATTTGACATTGATTGATACTCCAGGATTAATTGATAGTGGTTCTATTTTAAATGTAGTAGATTCTCGTATGGTAAAAAAGATTTCTCCTGTAAAAGAGATTAAACCGAAGACTTATCAAATTAAGAAGAATCAATCTATTATTATTGAAGATTTCTTAAGAATTGATTATGTAGATGGTGAGAGAAATAGTTTTACTTTGTATATTTCTAATGATTTGAAAGTAAAGAGATTATTAAATTCTAGTAATAAGGATGATTTAAAAGATTTGAGTAAGAAGACTTATTTAGTGAAATATGGAGAAGATTTAGTAATATCTGGTTTAGGATTTATTAAGATGGTTGATAAGTGTGAGATAGATGTTTATATTGATCAGAACGTTGACTCGTTTTTAAGACGAAATATGATTTAGAGGAGTTTATATGCTTATAAATGATAAAAAAAATTATATAAAGATGTTTTTAGAATTTAGGGAGCATGGTTACCCTTATCAAGATTTAGTTTGTGATTTGGAAGCTTGTGATGTCATTGATTCTAAAGGTAGATTTTATACTAAAGAGTATTTGCGTAATGAAAAGTTTATGTTTTACGAGAAGATGAAAGGTTTACTGTGTGGTGACACTGATTTGTGTTATTATAAAAATAGAAGAGAGTTACTATGCTTAGGGATGAATATTTGTTTAGAATTTCATGATTATTATCTGCAAGTATACGAAGCACAAATGATGTTAAATTCTAAAGCACTTAGTAATATGGAAAAGTTCATATTTTGGCAATTTATGAATATTGATCAAACAATAGCAGAGAAAGATAAGTATTTAACTTCGTTTCCTTGTCTTTATTTAGATGACGTAATAGAGGCAAGAGAAGCATTTTCAGATTTTTATGATGGTATGATATCTCATGTAGAAACAATAGCGAATGTAAAGATAAAAAAATAATTCTTAGGGGGTAGAGTTGTGTTATATAAGACAAAGGATGAATATAGAGAATTATTTGTTAATAATTATTTATATGAGAAAATTAGTAAAGACTTGTTTGGTGATATTGAACGTGGTATTGAAAATTCTAATGAAAGAATAAATTTAAATAAAATGAATTCAGATAAAAATAGTGTTATGGAAGATATCAATATTAGCGGTGCAAGTGTTTTTGATAAATTTAAAAAACAGTATGAAGTGTTTCAGAACGAGGAATATTTTTTGGATAATACTTTCTTAGTTTGTGATTTGTTACCGTTTATAGATGATATGTTTTCAGAGACTAGCTTGGCCTATGAAAATTTAGTTACTAATAGGTTATCTTTAGATGAAGTAAATACTTCGGTTGATGCTTTTTTTGATTTTATTGATGATTATATCTATTCAAGAAGAAGGTTGACATTATGCTAGAAAATAAATTTAGTTTATATCTTTCTTATGATGATCTTAAAAATTCTTATTCTGATTATGAAGTTTTTAATCCTTCAGATAGTTGTGATGATGTTTCGGATCGGTTGAGTGATTATTGTATTTTTCTTGGTGATGCTTTATTGGATTTAGATCATAGTAATTTCTTTAGTGATGCCGCTATAAAATTATTAGGTGGACGACTTTCTATTTCTAAATATTATGTTGTTCGTCATAGTCAAAATGAAGCAAGTAAGATTCGATATGGATTTATGTATAAATTGTATTATACTATTAAGGAATTACATTCAGAAGTTAACCAAGATAATTATCAAGAAATAGAAAAGTTAGGATGTTTTTGTTTTGATTATGGGAAAGAAGTTATTGATTATATTAATCAAGCAGATATTATTTCGGGATATAATATAAAAGAAGGATTTGATCGCCGTTTTGATCCATCAACGTTTGATAATGTTTTAACAGCAATTGGTAATTTTTTGACTTTTCGTGATGAGAAGATGGGTGAAGTGCATCAATCTGATTACAAAAATGAGAAGTTGTTTATAAAAAATGGCAGGTGATTTCATGGGGTTATTTCGAGATGAAGAGGAAGTAAGAGAAGCTTATTTAAATTATATTGTATCTGATAGTGAAGTCTCTAATTTAGAAGATGCTACGTATCAACAAGAAGTTTTTTGTGATGATATTTCCGAACAGATTACATCCTGGGAAGAGAGTATTCGAAAAACAAAACTAGAAAAATTTAAGATTTCTTTCTATTATATGTTAGTTATTCCACCTTTAATTTGGGAAATTCCGAAAGTGGAAGCACTAGAGGGTGAGATATTGTCGATGGAGTTTTGTATTGATATATGTAAAACTTTTTATTCTTTACAGTCTGATTTTTTACAAGAACTTACTTCTGATAATTATCAAGAGATTAGTCGGTTAGGGGACTTTTGCAATCAGGTTTTTGTTGATACTATAAGAAGAGCTGGCTTAAGTGTTGACGCTATTTACGATAATATTAATCAAGGGTCTGAAGATATGTATCATCCATCCTTTGTTAGTGATATTGAACAATCTACTAACTTAGTTTGGGATTTTTGTACTCATAAAGCTGAGTGTTATATTAATGATTTAGATAATCAAAAAACAAAAATTAAAAAATAAAATTATAATAAAAAAGAAGAGGTTAGGTGATATATTGAAATTATTTCAAGAAAGTGATGAATTATTAAAAGAATATGAAAAATATACTGATACTGGTGTTGATAGTTTTACGCAGGTAAAAACAAGAATTGATACTAATATTAAATTATTAGAAAAACATAAAGAGTACTATTCTGTTGACTATTTTAGAGCAAGTGACTTAGAGCAACAATGGAATCCTATGTTACGAGGAATTTGTATTAATTGTTTAGATGTTCAATATCAATTAAATTCTTATTTAGACGATAATAATTATCAAAGAATTTATCCTTTAAGTTTATTTAGTATGAATTATTATTTAGATATGGCAAATTTTATTTTTAATCAGAAGCAAGGAAAAGTTATGGATTCAGAAGTTATTAAAGATATTTGGTATTCTAATACTTTAATGAATGCTTTTTGTCGTGATATGATTTCTGAGGTGAAAAGAAGTAAACAAAAGAGTTATAAAATATAGAAAAAATCGTGTAAATATGATATAATTAAGACTAGTTTATAGGAAGTGGTGTCAATGAATAATGAACTTACCAATCAAGTTCGTAGTAAGTGTGATATTGTTGATATCATTGGTGAGAGAATTCCGTTAGTAGCTAGGGGAAAAAATTATTTTGGAGTTTGTCCTTTTCATGATGATTCTAATCCATCTTTATGTGTTTCTCGTGAGAAACAGATTTATACATGCTTTTCTTGTCATGCGACAGGAAATGTTTTTACTTTTTTGATGAATTATGAACATATGGATTTTAAAGAGACACTTCGTTATTTAGGAGAAAAAGTTGGAGTTGATGTTTCTAGTGTTAGAGTAGCTAGGAAAAACACTAGATTTGATCCTTATTATGATGCCTATTCTTTTTCTTTAAAATATTTTCAAAATAATTTGTTGTCAAAGGCTGGAAAATTTGCGAGAAGTTATTTAGCTAATCGTGGTATTGATGATAATGTAATCAAAGAGTTTGAGATTGGACTTTCTTTAGCTCAAAGTGATGATTTAACTAAATTATTTGTTAGTAAAAAATACAGTTTGGCAGATTTAAATACGATTGGACTTTCTAGTGATGCACGCGATGTTTATATTGATCGTATTATATTTCCTTTATATGATTTGACTGGTAAAGTCGTTGGATTTAGTGGAAGAATTTATCAAGATAATGGTATGAATAAATATTTGAATACGAAGGAGACACCGATTTTTAAAAAAGGTCAGTTACTTTATCATTATCATGTAGCTAGAGAAGAATGTCGGTTGAAGAAATCGGTTATTGTCATGGAAGGATTTATGGATGTCATTCGTGCTAGTACGATTGGTATTAGAAATACTGTTGCGTTAATGGGAACGGCTCTTACTCATGAACAAATTCAGTTGATTAAAAGACTTTCTGATAATATTATTTTATGTTTAGATGGAGATGACCCTGGAGTTCACGCTACTTTAAGTATTGGTGATATGTTGTTGGAAGAGGGGATTGAAGCTAAAGTATTAGTGTTACCAAATCCAGATGATCCTGATAGTTTTATATTAAGAGAAGGTAAAGATAGATTTGAAAATTTATTAGGAAGTGTAGTTACCTTTAATGATTTTAAACTTAGAAAGTTAAAAGAGACAGTTGACTTTCGTAGTGATGAACAAACTGCACAATATATTAACCAAGTATTACAAGAAACTGTTAAGGTTGGAGATCCTATTAGAGTAGAAATCATATTAAAAAAACTTGCAAAAGAGTTTGATTTGAGTTATAATACACTGGAAATGCGTTTTCGAGAATTAGAAAAACCTAAACCTAAGACAGTGAAAACGGTTGTTACGTATCAAGTTAAAAATAAGAAAAAAACAAAGTATGAAAAGGCAATGGAACAAATTCTTTATTTTATGTTAAACAATGACTGGGTGATAAGCTTATTTGAAAAGGAACGATTTATTTTTCCTAATGAAAAGAGTCGATTGTTAGCGAGTGAAATTGTATATTATTATACGACGTATGGAGATATTAATATTCCAGATTTTTATACTTATGTTCAAGATAAAGAAGAGATTGTTAATTTTCTTAACGATATTTTAGCATCTAATTATATGGAAAATACTACTCGTGAAGAATTGTTTGAGTATTTTGGAGTGATTCGTGAATATAGTCGCACTCAAGAAATAAAAAGACTTACAAATTCTTTACAGAAGGAAGTAGACCCTATAGAACAAGCTAAAATTGCTGAGAAGATTCGGAAGTTACGGATAGGAGATAATAAGAATGGTTGGAGAAATTAAGACAATAGAAGAAAGAAAAGAGAAGTTGCTAGCGTTAGGAAAGAAACAAGGTCATATAACTTATGAACAATTAGCAGATGAGTTAAAAGGATTAGATATTGATAGTGATACCTTAGATGAACTTTATAATTCTTTGATGGAAGCAGAAATTAGTATTGTTTCTGAAGATGGACAAGATGAGGTTAGTGGTGAAGAGATTACTGAGGAAGTCCCTGTTGAAAATTTGACTTTGTCTAAAGATGTTAAAATTAATGATCCTGTACGTATGTACTTGAAAGAGATTGGTCGTATTAATTTGCTTACTAGTGATGAAGAGTTTGAATATGCAAAGCGTGCTGAAGAGGGAGACGAAGAAGCAAAAAGATTGTTAGCAGAGTCTAATTTGAGATTAGTTGTTAGTATTGCGAAACGTTATGTTGGTCGTGGTATGTTATTCTTGGATTTAATTCAAGAGGGTAATATTGGATTAATGAAAGCTGTTGATAAATTTGATCCTACTAAAGGATATAAATTTTCTACTTATGCAACTTGGTGGATTCGTCAGGCAATTACTCGTGCAATTGCTGATCAAGCTAGAACTATTCGTGTTCCAGTACATATGGTGGAGACTATTAATAAATTAGCTCGTGTACAACGTCAATTAACACAAGATTTAAATAGGGAGCCAACGGATGAAGAGATTGCTAAAAAGTTAGGAATTTCTATTGAGAAGGTTCGTGAAGTTTATAAGATTTCTCAAGATCCTGTATCACTAGAAACACCAATTGGAGAAGAGGATGATTCTCATTTGGGAGACTTTATTAAAGATGAGAGAACCATGGGACCTGAAGAGTATGCTACTATTGAAATGTTAAAAGAAGAGTTACAAGGAGTTTTAGGAACACTTACAGATCGTGAAGAAAAAGTATTACGTCTACGTTTTGGACTTGATGATGGTCAATGTCGTACTCTAGAAGAAGTTGGTCAAATCTTTGGAGTTACTCGTGAAAGAATTCGTCAAATTGAAGCAAAAGCGTTACGTAAATTAAGACATCCATCTCGTTCTAGAAAATTAAAGGATTTCTTAACTGATTAATGAAAATTAATAATAGGTTAAAAAAAATAGGGGATTTAGTGGAAGCTAATTCCTTTTGTTTAGATGTTGGATGTGACCATGCGTTTTTAGATATTTACTTGGTACAAAGAAAAAAGAATATTAAAACAATTGCGAGTGATGTTAAAGAGGGGCCTTTGAATCACGCTCGAGAAAATATTAAAAAATATCATCTAGAAGATGAGATAGAATGTAGACTTGGTGATGGTCTTGATACTTATAGTGATGATATTGATACAATTATTATTTCTGGTATGGGTGGAAGAAGCATGATTGGTATTTTTAAGGCTCATATGGAAGTGTTAAAAAAGGTAAATACTATTATTCTTAGTCCTAATAATTATCAAATTGATGTTAAAAAGTTTTTGTGTAAAAATGAGTTTTATTTAGCTAATGAAGAACTTGTAAAAGAGGGAAAGTTTATTTATCAAATTTTAATTTTTAAAAAAGGAAAGAGAAAATATAGTAGAAAAGAATATTTCTTTGGACCAGTATTATTAGAGAAGAAGGGAAAACTTTTTCATGAATATTATAAAAGAGAGTTAGTGTCTCGAAAAATTTTAATTAAAGTTTTACCTAAAAACTATCGTTTTAAGAAGTTCTTGGTGAAAAGAGAAATTAAGATGTTGAAAGAAGAAGTTGATAGAAAATAATTTCAGCTTCTTTTTTTATTTTAAAAACAATTGTTATTAGAGTTTTTTTACTTTTGTGATATAATTTTTAATAGGATAGGAGTAGTAGGTATGACAAGAGAATTAAAAGCTTTAGTATTTAGTATGTTTTATAATTTTATTATTTCTATTATTAAGTTTTCAGGAGGATTGTTTTTTCATTTAGGAAGTTTGTTTGCAGATGGTCTTCATACACTGAGTGATTTTATTACAGACTTGGTTTCTTTCCTTGGGGTTCATCTTTCTAAAAAAAGGCCTACGAGACATCATCCTTATGGGTTTGGAAGGGTTGAATATCTTACTAATTTGTTTGTTGGAATGTTACTTGTTGTCTTGTCTATCTATATTATTATTCAGGGATTCTTGAGTGAGGTAACTTATCCAGATAATGTTGTGTTTTTCTTACTTCTTACAGTTTTTTTCTTAAAAGTCATTGTTTTAGTGTTCTTAGGGTATACTAATAAAAAGATTCGTAGTCAAGTATTGATTACCTCTTTAAGAGAAGCAAAAGCTGATTTATATTCTACTATTATTGTTTTTATCGTTGTCTTGTGTTTAAAGTTTTCTAATCTTTTTCCTGTTTTAAAATATGCTGATATCATTGGATCTAGTATGATTGGTCTTATGGTCTTGACTATGGCTTTAAAAATTATTTCAGAAAATTCTTTGTCTTTATTAGGAGAAGCAGAAATTAATTCTGAGTTAGTTTCTAATATTCGAGAGTTTATTCTTAGTTTTCATGGTGTTACAGATACAAAGTTTACTTTGATTAAATATGGAAATTATTATCAAATTCATATTATGTTAGAAGTAGATAGTAATTTAAGTGTTAGACAAATTACTAATTTAGAACATAAATTAAAACGTGAGTTGATGAGACATCGATTTTTTCATGTGAAATATCCGACTATTTATATTACAAATGATTTAGAAAGGGAGTAAAATTATGGGTAAGGAATCTAGAGTTTTGATATTTAGTATGGTTTCAAATTTAGTTATTTCGATTTTTAAAATAGTAGCTGGTATTTTCTTTCAATTTGGTTCTTTGCTTGCAGATGGGTTACAAACTTTTAGCGATTTTGTTACTGATATTGTTTCGTTTTTAGGGGCAAAATTTTCTAAAAAGAGACCTACTAGAAGTCATCCGTTTGGCTTTGGAAAGATAGAATATCTTACTAATTTGTTTGTTGGAGTATTGTTATTGTTACTGTCAATTTTTATTATTTTTAATGGAATTCGAAGTCAATGGCATATTCCTAGTCTTTCGGTACTTTGGATATTGTTTGCTTGTTTTGGTTTAAAAATTATTGTACTTATTTTACTTTATACCGTTGGTAAGAAGATTAATAGTCAGTTACTTATCACTTCGTTTGAAGAATCTAAGATGGATTTGTATGCATCGCTTGGTGTTGTGGTTGCGGTTATTTTATTACAATTTTCAGATAGAATTGTAGTTTTTCGCTATGTTGATTTAGTTGTTGGAGTTTGTATTGGATTGTTGGTGGCAAAGACTGCGATTGAAATTATGATCGAAAACTCTATGAATTTGATTGGAAAAGTAGAAGTAGATTCTAAACTTTCTTCAGAAATAGAACAGTTCTTATTGGAAATAAAGGGAGTTGAGAAAGTTAAGATTTATTTAATTCGTTATGGAAAGTACTATAAGTTACAGTTAATTGTGGAGATGGATTCATCTTTAACGTTGAGACAAGTAACTAGGTTAGAAGAAAAAATTAAAAGGGAATTAGTAAGACATCATTCTTTTCATGTAAAATATCCAACTATTTATGTTACCAGTCATATAGATTAATAAAAAGACTTCAGAAATTTTTTCTGTAGTCTTTTGTTTTCATAAAGGTTGATACTTTATGATTGTAAATATGTCTACTTTTTCTATCTTTTCTACACTAAATATACACTATATTTGGTGTTTTTTCAATTATTTTAACTTTTTAGTTTAGAAAAAATATTTGAATTTTATATAAAATTATATTTTAATTAGTCAAATTTTCAGTCACTTATTGCTTATAAAAACAACGAGAGAGTAAAAATTTTGTCGAATGTTTTTTAGTCAATTTTTTGGTCAAATTATCTAAAACTCTTATATTTCAAGGCTAAATCATAAAGTATCAACCTTTGTGATTTTGTGATGTAGTTATATCAAGGAGTTTTTATGATGAGAAAGTATCAAAAAGAGATAGTGGCAGGAGTTTTATTAGTGGTAATGATTTTTATTTGTTCTATGTCATATGCTTATGCTATATCTGCGCCAATTTCTAGTGTTATTATAACGTCAGAGAATACAAATTATGAGAACAAAGAAGAAGGTTCATGGCAAGTAGAGAAGAGTGCTAAGTGGATTAGTAAGGGTAAGGCTAGAGTAACATTTGATGTCGATACTACTTTAATGTCTAAAGAAGAGGCTAGTGATATTATTTTTGTCGTGGATACCTCAGGGTCTATGGAAGGAGATAAACTTAATCAAGTAAAGACTGATTCTACCAGTTTTATTAATGATATATTATCAAATGCTAATAATCGTATTTCCTTAATAGAATTCAATTCTTACGCAACTATACACACTGACTTTACCAATGATAAAGATATTTTAATAAATGAAATAAATAATTTACAGGTTGGTAATTCTACTAATTACTATAATGCTTTTTTAAAGGTTGATGAACTACTACAAGGTTATCAGAAACAAGATAATAGAGAAGTAGTGATGCTGTTTCTAACAGATGGTTATCCATATGAGGGTAATCCTAATCAGGTAGTAGAGTATAAATATTTAAAAGAGACATATCCTTATTTAACAGTAAATGCCATTCAATACGAAATGGGAGATACAATTATCAATCAACTAAAAGAAGTTAGTGATAATCAGTATTTAGCTTTTCAGGATAATTTAGGAGAAGTATTAGGAGAATCAAGTATCACTCCCATTCCCTATGAAGAATTTCAAATTGTTGATTATATAGATAACGATTATTATACGTTGAACAGTGTCGATGATAATAAAGTAAGCGATGGAGAAGTAACACTGACGGAAGAGAATGGCGTACAAAAAATAACTTGGACAATTCTTAATTATTTATCGGGTCGGAAAGCTAAGTTAATGATGGATTTGTCTTTAAAAGATGAGTATATTGGACAGGATGGAGTATATCCTACTAACAAGAGCGAAGAAGTAATATCAAAAATGGAAAATCAAACTGAAGATGTGAGTAGTAATTTAACTCCAACATTGGCAGAGAAATATCAAGTTATTTATGATGGAAATGCTCCTGAAGGAAGTAGTGTAGAAAATATTCCAAGTAGCGAAGCTCAGTCAGTATTTGATACCGTAGAAATAACAGAGGAAGAACCAAGTTGTAAAGGTTATATCTTTCAAGGATGGGAAGTAATTACTGATGGAGTCAAAAAAATAGGTAGTGATTATTTTGTGATGCCTGAAGAGAATGTTACTTTGAGGGCGAAATGGTCTAAGATAGAGTTAGCTAAGTCTATGGATGGCGTAATCAGTGAACAAGGGGATCCTATCATGAAGGGAAGGGATTGGTGGACAAGTGAATATGATAGAGCAGATATCACCAGTATAGTGGTAAAAACTAATACGGATATTTCTGATACAGCAATCTATTCTTGGGATGCCTCACAAGCAGAAGATAGAAGTGTGATTGCCTATCTAGAAGATGATGGAAGTGAAAATGGCACGTATAAAGTTACTATTTGTGGTCGAGGAGGAGTCATCGCAAATTCTACTAGTGCTTCTTTGTTTGAAAATTTTACTGGGGTAATCAATATTAATTTAAATAATTTTGATACTTCAAATGTTACAAATATGTTAAATATGTTTTATGGTTGTACTAATTTAAGTACTTTAAATATTAGTAACTTTAATACATCTAAAGTAACAATTATGCAGGGGATGTTTCGTGGTTGTACAAATTTATTAGAGCTTAGTATTGGTGAACTGGACACCTCTAAAGTTACTACTATGTATGGTATGTTTTGGAATTGTAGTAGTTTGGCAAGTTTAGATGTGAGTAGCTTTAATACTTTTAATGTAACCAATATGGCAAATATGTTTTCTGGTTGTAGCAGTTTATTAGAATTGAATTTAAGTAGTTTTCGTACTTCGAAAGTTACTAATATGTCTTTCATGTTTGATGGTTGTAATCACCTTGAAAATTTAGATATATCTACTTTTGATACAAGTAATGTTACAAATATGGGATTTATGTTTCGGGGTTGTAATTCTTTAACTGCTTTACCTTTAATTCATTTTAATACATCAAAAGTTAATGATATGCAGTTTATGTTTTCTGGCTGTAGTCATTTAAGTGAGTTTGATGTCAGTAACTTTAATACCTCAAATGTAACTAATATGTCTCATATGTTTGGTTCTTGTTCTAGTGTAGAAAGTTTAGATGTTAGTAGTTTTGATACTTCAAAGGTAACCTCTATGGAATGGATGTTTGCAGGTTGTGGTAGTTTAGTAGAACTTGATCTTAGTCAATTTGATACTTCTAGTGTAACTACTATGGTTCGTATGTTTTCTGGTTGTAGTCGCTTGATAGAACTTGATGTTAGTAATTTTAATACCTCAAAGGTTAAAAATATGTCTACCATGTTTAATCAATGTAGTAGTTTGGCTAAACTTGATTTGAGTAGTTTTGATACTTCTAAAGTGACTGATATGAGTAGTATGTTTAATTATTGTTCTAGTTTAGAAAGCTTAGATTTAAAAAATTTTAATACTGAAAAAGTTATTAAAATGGCATCTATGTTTTCTGGTTGTAGCTCTTTGATTAGTTTAGATGTTAGTAATTTTAATACGTCTAACATAACAGATTTTTCCGGTATGTTTAATGGGTGTGGTTTTTTGAGTAGTTTGGATTTGAGTAGTTTTGATACTTCCAATGTAACAAGCGTATCTCATATGTTTAATGGTTGTATCAGTTTAAGAAAGCTTGATTTTAGAAATGCAGATTTCTCAGCTGTAACTAATTATGTAAATATGTTTAATGGTACTTCAAATTTAGAAGTTTTCGTAAAAGATGAAGATGTAAGATCCTGGGTACAAAATAAATTAGGAGGTCATGGTACAGCTGTTATTGTAGATGTTTAGTGTATAAAAAAACTTCGAAATTTTCGAAGTTTTAATCATTTATTGGTTCTTTTGAATAATTGTATACTTCACCTGTTTTTAATACTTCAAAGTCGTATTCAAAAGTTGCGTCACGATATTCAATATCATAATATGATCTTCCATCATCTGTTTCTTCCTGCGCTTTTACAAGGGTAACATCAGCTTCATTTAATCCTGCATGTTCTAAAGCAATTTGTTGCGCTTCTTCAACAGTTTTTAATTCTGGCAATTCTGAGGTTGTAACGTTTTCATTTTGTGCATTTTCATAGAATTGTTCAAGTGTCGTATCTGGATAATCAGTAGAAAGCACTTCACCAGTCTTCGCATTTAATATTGCTTCATATTCATTCTTGTTAAAGAAAAAATCTACTTCGTATTGGTTTTTTGTTATTTTTAATTCCATACTATCAATTGTAATTTGTCCATCTTCAGCTTGGACATAATCGGTAAGAGAATTCATTACTCCATCTTCACCAATGAATGCAACACTTATATAGATTACTAATGCAATTATGATAATAATTCCAACCGCTAAAACCCCAATTAAAATTTTTGCCCATTTTGGCATATTATCACCTCGACATTATTGTAATATGAAATTGCTTATTTGTCTATCTCTAATCATTTAATATATCTGTCAATAACTTGTCTATTGATAATTAATCTTTCTTTTTGTTTATACCAATCATTCCTCCTAGTATAGAAGTTATCAAAATAATTAAGTCATATAATAAAAGTTTTAATTTTAAATCTTGAGAAGTTAAAAGAGTTAGTAAAGTAAATAAAACAATTGTAAATGTTCCTAATTTTATTCCTTCTAAATATCCTCTATTTGTAGCTTTTTTACCTAATGAAATACCAGTTAATAATAGTATTCCTAAAAACATTATTAATTTTAATAAATGATAAATATTTGAAGAAATTATGTCAAAATGATAAAGAGTAGTTAATAATAAAAGAATAATTGTTAAAGATAGAATCATGTATAAAAAACAAAAAGTATATTTTTTAATTATATTCATGGGTCACCTCAATTTATTGTATGTTTTTGTATAAAATTTATGAAATGATTTAAACTATTACTGGGTGATAATATGGCTTATTTTATAGTACTTGGTAAAACTTTATTTTTTTATTTTTTAATTATGGTAATTTATCGTATTATGGGAAAAAGAGAAGTTGGAGAACTTTCTATTATGGATTTGATAGTTTCTATCTTTATTGCGGAAATTGCGGCTATTTCTATTGATAATTATAAACAGAATATGTTTTTATCGATTGTGCCTATTATTGCCTTGGTTGTCATACAGGTGGTAATATCTCGTGTGTCTTTAAAAAGTTCTACTATTAGAAGTGTTTTAGATGGAGATCCTTCTGTGATTATAGAAAGAGGAAAGATTAATTTTAAAGAAATGCTACAACAAAGATATAATTTGGATGATTTATTAGTACAGTTACGTGGTAGAGGTATTAAGTCTATTGAAGAAGTGGATTATGCTATTTTGGAGACTAGTGGAAAGTTGTCTGTTTTTAAGAAGAATGAAGATAAAAATAGAACTTATCCTTTACCTGTTATTATTGATGGTAAAGTACAAAAAGATGTTTTATATCAGATAGGAAAAGATACTACTTGGCTTAATAAAGCTTTACGTCAAGAAAATTATCAATTGGAAGATGTTTTCTATGGATTTTATCAGAAAAATAGATTGTTTTTAATTTGTAAAGAAGCAATAAAGTGACAATCTTTTTTCTTTTTTTATGGTATTTTTTTAGTGGTGATACTATGAAAAAAGAGATTGTTTTATTATTACTATTTATGTGTAGTTGCTTTTTTGTTATTTCTTTTTTGACTGAAGAAGATACCATTGTTTTAGAAAAAGAGGATAGAGGTATTTTTGTTAGTTATATTGAACTTGGTAATTATTTGAGGTATAAAGATAAAAAGGAAGCTAAAGAAGTGATTCAATCTATGGTTTCTAATATAGATGATGCAGGATTTAATATGGTATTGTTACAGGTTCGGACTTTTAGTGATGCTTTTTATTCTTCTGATATTTATCCTTGGAGTGCGGTTATTAGTGGAGAAGAGGGAGTTAGTCCGGGATATGATATTTTGAAGGTATTTTTAAATTATTGTCATAAAAAAGATATGAAATTATTTGCTTGGATTAATCCTTATCGTATTCGTGGGGATAGTGATGTTAGTGATTTGTCAGTAGATAATCCTGCATATTCTTATCTAGGAACAGATACGGTTTTTGTATCTAGTGGTGTTTATTATAATCCTGCAAAAGAAGAAGTAAAACAGTTGATAGTAGATGGGGTTTTAGAACTTGTTTCTAATTATGATGTGGATGGTGTTTTGTTTGATGATTATTTTTATCCTAGTGGTGATGTTGATGCTGTTGATTTTCAAAATTATCAGGAAGAAAATCCAGATACTTCGATTGAAGAATTTCGTTTGATGCAGGTTAATGATTTGATTGAAAGAGTGTATAAGGTTTGTCATAAACATGATGTGTTGTTTGCTGTTTCTCCTGATGGCAATATTGATAATAATTATCAAAAACATTATGCGGATGTTAAAAAGTGGGGAAGTAGTGATGGTTATGTTGATTATTTGATGCCTCAGATATATTATGGTTTTTATAATGAAACAAAAGCTTTTGTTTCTGTTTTAGATGAATGGGAGAATTTAGCTTCTAAGGTAGAACTATTACCGGTACTTGCTTTTTATAAAGTAGGTGCAGTTGATACTTTTGCGAAAAGCGGTAGTGAAGAGTGGATGAATCATGATGATATTATTATGAGAGAGATTATATTAACTAGAAATTTAAAACAGTATCAAGGCTTTTCTTTATTTCGATATGATTATTTATTTAATCCAGAGTTAGAAACGGAAACTACTATGAGTGAAATTACGAATATGAAAAAAGTATTAAAATAACTTTGTCTTTTTCTAATTTATGGTATAATTGGAGTATATGATTAGGATAAGGTGATGAATAATGAAGTTAAATAATAAGGGGTTTACCTTGGTTGAATTGTTGGCGGCAATGGTTATTTTAGTGGCTATTATGGTAATTGCTGTTCCTAATGTTTTGGGAATTTTAAATAATAGTAAGGCGGATGCATATGTAGAAGATGCTAAAAAATTATTATCCTTGGCGGAATATAAGTTTCGAGCTAATCCTTCATTTCGTCCACCCCAGAATCAGTGTACAGTTATGTCCTTAAATTATTTGGATAATTCTGAATTTGATAATGCTCCTAATAATGGAAAGTATGATAAGACAAATTCTTATGTTATTATTGTCAATCAACCAACGGCTGCTGGAAAAAATCAATATCTTTATTATGTTACAATAGATGAGATTTTAACAGATGGTTCTCATCGTGGTATTGCTTATAAATCTTATGAACAGTTGTATGGTAATGAACCGGGGGATTTGATTCAGAATGGTGGTTCTGGTGAGTTGGCTAAGCCAGATGCTGCAATATCTCATGTATCATGTAATAGTATTTATACAAGTTTGTAAAATTGTAAACTGATTTGTCAATTTTTTTTAAAAATGAAAAATAGGTATTGCTTTTTGAAAAATTATATAGTATGATTATTTTGTAAAATAGAAAGAGAGGAATTTTAAAATGAAGAAGTTAAATAATAACGGTTTTACTTTGATTGAGTTACTTGCTGTTATTGTTATCATGGGTATCTTAATGATGGTAGCAATTCCTGCAATGACTCGTTACATCGAAAACTCAAGAAAGGATACATTTATTTCTACATCTAAAGAGTATGTTAATGCTGTAAGAAATATGTGGGCATCAGATAGTTTATCATGT
>CALVSH010000079.1 GCA_944358945.1 uncultured Bacilli bacterium | reverse complement strand
CACTCCTTTTTACTTTACTAATGACCTCGAGGATCAGAACCATGACCGAAAGAACCAGGTGTAGAATCATCTCTAGTTCCACTAAAATTGTTAACTCCAGGTGTAGAATCATCTCTAGTTCCACTAAAATTGTTAACTGCTGAAGAATGTCCTTGAATAGTACCCAAGACTTGATCATTCTTTATAGGTTCTTCTGGAAGACCATGTTCTTTACTTAATTTAGAAGCAGTTCCATATGGATCATTTGAAGTACCAAGAGGACTACGATAAGTTCCCTTAGCCCTATATTTAGTTGACCAGTTATCACCAGCATTAGGTTGAACACCCAATATTTTTCGATCCTGATTCATATTATCATAAGTTGATTTGGCTTTTTGTGCCGCAACATTATATTGATCATATTTTTCGTAAGCATCTTGATATCTTTTATAAGCTGCCTCTCTCTCTGAACCAGTTGCATTCTGATAAGCTTGAGTAGCAAAATCAAGTTCACGTTGTGCATCTTTTGCTTGTTGTTGCCTAAACTTCATCATATACTCAGCATCAGCAAAGTCTTGTTTACCAATTCCTAATAAATTAGCATTTCCTTCACGAACACCATAATTCAAACGATCCATAGCCTTTCCAAGGAATCCGCCACGAGCATCCTTATCACCAGTTAAAAGCTTGGCCATAAAATCTCGATTTTGATTCCATGAATCAAAAGGTGAAAATTCTTTTCCTTGCTTGATACCCTGAAGAGAAGAATCAACTCCTTGCAGCATTCCTAATCCTGCAGCTTGAAGTACTTGTTTTGGACTCTCCGCATATCTCCTCATACTAGCTACCGAAGCTGCACCACCAAGCAGACCAGAAAGACCAACATTAGACATACTAGAACCTTTAACGCCCAATGCATCTTTAATAAACTTAGGAGCCATTTTAGCAAAAGCAAATAAACCTAACATAATGAAAATAAATGACATGATTCCAACCATTCCAGTAGCTTCATTAATAATGATACCATTAACAATCATATCCTGAATTAAGAATATAACAAAATAAACAATAGCAAGTCGTAAAAATAAATCTAAATAAGTAGAAGTTAGAGCTTTGACCCAGGAAGAAAACATTCCACCATCTTTTGATGATTTAGGATCAATATAACTAATGATAGGAATCGGTGCAAGTAAACGTAAAACCGACAATTTGATAGAACGAATAGCAATATCAATCGTAAAACCTATTAAAATTACTAAAAAGATAATTCCAACAAAGAAAGCAGGCACCCAGCTAAAAGCAAATAAATAACGAGAGTTACCAACGAAAACATTAAATAAAGGTCCAACAACCGGTATACTAGAAACACCATTACCTAAAACATCTAAAACATTTTCATTAATTTTACAATCAGCTTTTAAAACCTCTCCACTTAATAATGAACTTGGGTCAACATCTAACTGTTGATAAGTTTCGATAAGTGCAGCATTTTCAGAGCCAGAATCAACTTCACAATACCAATTATTCTTATCAGTTTCATAATCATTTTCTCTTATTTCTGCAGGTTTCAAATTAATTCTTAAAAAACCTTTTAATATAGTAGAAGCAAAAATTCTAGAAGACCTCTCCAATTTAGCAGTAGTTGCTTCCGCTTCCGTCATACCACTTGTATCCAGACCAGCATCTGTATTCGTATCAGTGGTACCTAAAATTAACCTTCCCAAAGTATTCTCAGTTAAAATACGATCTTGTAAAGAATACAAAGTACCAAATAAAAGACCATTATTATTCAAATACTTTTCATAAGAACTCGCATTTTCTACATCTGGTACATTAATAGGAACAAGAACTGTAAGTAAAGCTAACGCAACAACAACTCTTGTAATAAAGTTTCCAAAACCTTCCTTTGGATTAGAAAATTGATCAGGATCCATAATACCCTGCAAAATAGAAACAGTTAATTTGAAAACCATGAATACACCAATAATCAATTGTACACGTCCATAGAAATTCTTTATTGTTTCTGTTTCAAACAATTGTGCACTCGCAACATTAAAGAAAATTTGATACATAATTCCTAATAAAAAGTAAACGGCATTATTTAAAACACCACCTAAACTTCGAAACAAATCTCCAATTGTGTTCGCATTATCATTGTCTGTCATCTAATCACCTGCCTTTATTGTAATCCGCAAATTTCATTAGTTGTAATACCAAATATATTCAATAAAACACTAACTAAAGTTGGTATTAAAAATAACGCAACAGCCAAAATTAAACGAATTAACAACTTCTTTTGTGCTTTTTGCATACCTTCATCATCACTCGCGATAATTGACTTAGCAAAATCCAAACTACTTAAAATAGCAACTAAGATAGGTCCTAAAATTTTAACGTAGTTTAACAACTGTTGCAATAACCATGCAACCGACTCCTCATCTTGAGTACTACCCAAAATAGAATTACAATCACTAGGTTGACCAAAGGAGTCCATATCATCTTGTAAATCATCTATAGTAACTGAATCTCTTAATCCATCTGAACTAGAACTATCACCAGAGCTATCCTCATCTGGAGTACCAAGTGCCGCATCAAAATAGTTAGAACCATTCTGCTGACCATCACTAGCACTTAGTTCACTATTACCACAAGAATTACCATCACCAGATAATTCATAAGAATATCCACCATCACTTTGATTAACACAACGATATATTTGAGATGGACAACTAGCTTTTGTAGAAGAAAAAACAGAATTTAATAAAGAGTCATTAACTGTAACAGAAAATTTCTCATCACCTACAGTACCAGTAATAGCATTAGTAACGGGAACATAACTCTTACCATCAATACTCCATTCTTTTGTACCATCATCAAATAATCTAAAGTATGGAAAAACATAACTTTGTCTATTTAAAAATCCCATTGGATAACCAACACAAGTTGATAAAACTTTTTTTGATTTTATTCCAGTATCCTCTGCAAAATTCGTCAATCTCGGAGTAGCAGATGTAATATTATAACACCTACCAGAACAAGATTCACTATAATTAGGATTAGAATAAACAGTAACTCCTAATTCATTTTCTTGAACATAAATAGAAGGACAAGTAATAGTTGTACTATTGATTTTAGCAATACCATAATAAGTAGATTTAAACTGATCACTATGATACCAAGACCTACCATCCTCAGAATACAAAGTACCATTTGAGAAAGGTAACTCTACACTTCCATCAGAAGAAATCTGATATTCCAATTCTATTTGTTTGCCATTTTCATTCGTAAATTGATAATCACAACTAACCACTTTATTCTCTAAAGCACTCGTATTATATGGAATACAAAATAAAATTCCAAAGACAAATATAAATAAAGACAACCTCAACTGTTTCACTGTCATCACTCCATATAAACATTTACACAGAATAAGTATAACAAAATTAAAAAAAAATAGCAATTACTTTGCTATTTAATCTAACAATTTTATTATCGAATAGTAACTTATTCAATACTATTCCAACACTCAGCCCAACCAGTTGTATTAGCTTCACCATCTCCACCTTCAGTTCCAGTAGCAACTAAAGACATTAATAATGTTACCAAGGTAGTAATAAAGAAGATTGCTACAGCATAAATACATCTCTTAATTAAACGACTTTGAGCTTCTTTTACTTCTTTTTCATCACTAGAAATAACGGCTTTTCCTAAATCAACAGTACCAAATACAATTAACAAAATAGGAATACCAATTTGAACAATAGGGAAAACACCCTTTTTTATAATTCTAACAATAGGCCCTAATCCACCACAATTGTCACTTACATTTCCAACAACACCAATTTGAAATAAATTTAACATAATATACCTCTCCTTCGATATAAATAATATTATCTTAAAATAAAATTTTTGTCAACATTACCTACGAAATAAACCAAAAATCTTACCAGATTCTTTTTTACTTTCCTTCTTATTAGAAGCCAATATACCAAGTCTAGATAAGAAATCATCTACAACAGGATTTTTTTGTCTCTCATCTAAAGGAGGCATATTATAAAATACTTTAGTCTGGGCTTCATACTCAAAATCAGTAATATCCTTATTTGTAAGTAAACTTTTATTCAAAACTATTTTTTTCTGCTGAAGCTTTGAAAAAATATTATGATTTCTTCTCATCAACTTATTCAATTTTATAGTGGAAGGTTCCAATAAATATAAAACATCACTACAGAAAGAATCATCTTGCATATCATTTAAATCAACTAATATCACAGAAGCACCAGCATATCTAGTTAAAGCACCTTTTAATTGATCTGCAGTAATAGATACCATATTTTTATCACCAAAATATTGAAAATCAGATTTATTAATTTCAATAGCGATAATAGTATCACCAAAATGAGCTCTTAACTCTCTTTTTAAAATATAAATAAAGGTAGTCGCTCCTGCATGCTCAGTTACATTACGAATTCCAATAATTTTAGAACCATTTTCAACTTTTTCTGTAACAACCGTACTAACTTCATTCAGTTGCTGAATATGAGCAACCTGTTTATAAGTATTAGGATGTTCTAATAAATATTTAATTCCATCTACATTAGTAGTAAAATTATATATTCCCATAGAAACTAATTTAGACAAAAAACTAGAGGTACAAACATCACTGCCCTCTGGTAAGAAGAAAACAATTTTTTCAACATCTAGCCCCATGGCAATCGTTTGAAAACTTCTAATTTCATGGTAATTTTTAATAGCTGTAACATCTAAAACCATTTTATTATAAAAAAAGTTTTTAAACATATCTACTATCTCATTAGCTTCGTATTCACCAGAAATACTTTTGATAATATCAATGTCTAAACCAGATAAAATGTTACGCTGTTCATTACTTATAATAACATTCATAAGAGTCACCTCTTCTAATCAAATGCAGTTATCAATTTTGTATTACCAGAAATTTGGAAAATTCTTAAACTGGGCATTATCTTATTAATAATAGGTATATCAATATTAATTTGAGTAACTACTCGATAATAAAATTGTTTTTGTCCTTCATCAACACCTTCATTGGCTACATCAAATCTTTTATAACAATATCCTTTATGACAAGTATATCCATCAAGCTCAAAATCGGGAGCACTATACCCTACTTGTTTAATATAATCATCTATTTTCTGGGCACAAGCACTACTAGTATTATCACAATTACCCTCATACTGTTCAATAGTTGTAATAATGTAATTCTTGACGCGGAACGCTTTTGTATAGTTGACATTAAAAGCTAAATATCCGCATACCAAAACTAGGAACACTACAATCATTGATAAATTGACAATTCCACCAAATGCATCCCGCATCTCCTACACCTACCTTTTTAATCTTGAGTAATATGATCTACAATTACATAACCTGGATAATCACTACTAATATTATCCCATTGGCTATTAATCGCACCTTGAATTGTTGGCCACATAATCCAGAAGAATCCAATTATTGCTGCAATAGCAATTAGAGTAATAACTGTTAAGTTTAATTCACCTGTTGCTGCTTTCATTAAAACATACACATCCTTTCTTATTCTAATACATTATCATTATATCAATGAAAAATAAAATTTACAATAAATTTTTAAACACTTTACATGTTAAACATCATCATCATAGAAATCAAAATAACTACCATAGTACCTGCTCCAGTAACAACTAACATGATCATAGTTTGACTTTCCATATGATTCAAACGTTCTTTATATTTAGTCTCACGAGCTTTATTTTGTAAGTTAGAAACTGTCTTTGAAAACATCATTAAACGCTCTTGTTTTCTTTCTTGAGAACCTAATCCAAGACGATATAACAAACGCATCATACGCATAGAATCTCTAACTGGATACGTATTAGCAAATTCCATATAAGGATCAATACTAGAATCACCAGAATTAATACGCTCTATCAATCTACGAAGACCAGGTTTAAAGATATCTGGTGCATCATCAATAGATTTACCTAAAGCAACAGGAACCGTATAATGCTGTATCAAAATTTCCAAACTCTTTAAATAGTATGGCAACATTACATCAATATCATGCAAATGTGCTTTATAAAATGATTTTAATTGCATATATGGCATCTTAAATACCATTACTGCTATTACTATACAAAATACAATATTAAGAAAAGATAATTGATTCAAAAATATAAATAAAAATACAATTCCACAAATCAAAGCATAATAAATTCTTTTTCTAAATAAAATGTTAGGATCAACATCTTCACCATATCTCGCATAAACTAAAAAGTTGTAATCTTCTTCTCTAACAATATCAAAATATTTTTCATTATCAGCAATAAATTTATCTTTATCAATCGTATTATTATATATCAAAACAAATATAATAATCGCACCTACAACAACAATCTCAACCATTATTCAGCACCCACATTCTCATTATAATATTTTTCACCTTTTAATAAGAAGTATGTATTAACAATCAAAACTGCATGCATAAGTACTTTAACATACCATCTCTCTAGCATAACTAAGTAAGTTTCACGTCCTAATAAATACTGAGTTAACATAACTAAAAGATAAAGCATAATACCAAATTGTAAAAATGATTTATGGAAGGTTGCTCTTTCAATTCTATCACGATACACACTCTCAACCAACATATCGATATCAAGTTGCATATTATCAAGAGAATCCATAGAGTTTCTAGCACCCTCTTTTGTTATTTGTAAAAACAATTGATGCATATTTTTTACAATATAGTATGGGTATAACTGTGTCATATAATCAAGTGCTTCATCAATACTACCATCTTGATAAGCTAATTCAATCATATGATCAACATCGCTTTTAACAGGGTCTTCTAAAATACCAGAATTACGAACTCCTTCTAATGCCTTAACAAAAGATTGAGTAGTTGCAAATTCCATAATGGTATTTGATGTATACACTTGAATTTGTTCAAAGATAAATTCACTATAAACACGTTTACAACGTAAATAAGATAAATATGGAATAAAACTAATGGCAACGGCAATATAAATCAAAGAAATAAATAAATTATAGAAATACAAATAACTAACAACACCAGTAAATGCACCCATAATAATTACTTGAATTAAATATTGTCGTGGTGTATATTCCTGCCCTAATTCTTTTGTTTTTTCACGAACAACTTTAAAAGAATAAGGAGCAAACCTATCATACATTTGTTGTACCTGACTAGTAATAAACTTACCAACATTTTGCCCTTTATAATTACGATAAAGAGTAATTACTACAACAAGTACAATAAGAAAAATTAACTCTTCTATATACATAAATTCACTCCCTTTCTATTCCAAACTTCCTAGTGAAGAAAAATCAACTGCCGAAGGATTTGATTGAGTACCAGAATTAACATTAGTAACCAGTGGGTTCTGTTGAACAGGAACAGGATTCACAGTAGGGTTAACCATAACCGGACTTGGTGAAGTAACCGGGGTTACAGGATTAACCGAAACAGTAGGAATTGTAGGAGTCGTACTAACAGATTGTACAGAAGCACTATTAGCAGCAACACTAGGTGTTGCAACAACAGAAGCAACAGCTGTAGGTGTAACTACATTATTAGAAACAGTATTAACATTAGTATCAGTATTTACCTCAGTTTTTACTTCTTCATTAATTGGACTCTCTACAACAGTAGACTCACCAGGACTAACAACAGGAGCTATATTAGCAACTTGAGGAACCTCTACAGGAGTAGAAGCATCAGTTGTAGTATCAGAAGTCTCCCCTTCTTCATGTTTCTCCATATACTCTTCTCGTTCTTCATCATCGTTAAATGGTAAATCATCACTCAAATGTTCAGTAATAGAATTAATATCAATATTTTGATTTTCAAGATACTCAATTAAATGAGGACTTGGTTTTCTCATAACCGGTTCTTGTCCAAATAATTTTTGATAAATAATACGACTTTGAGGTTTATTATTATCATCAACATAAAACTCGCAAACTTCATCAATCTCACGATGAAACTTACCTCTTTCTTTACTATAATAAGCCTTAATATGAACACCTATTTGAATATAACGATAAATAGTATTTAAGAACTGATTAACATCCAAATCTGTCTCCATCAAACTATACATACGATAAGGAATAGCCGATGCCTTATCAGCATGGATAGTAGATAAAATATTGTGTCCTGATGAAATAGAGTTACGCACTGCCGAAACAGCTTCCGCACTACGAACCTCTGATAACAAAATCCATTTTGGATTCTGACGCATACAAGTAACAAGTACATCAGTATAACTAGCAACATTATTAGTCTTCATCACTACAATATCTCTCTGAGGAAAAATTTTATCCAAGTGAAGTTCCAAAGTATCTTCAATAGTAATAATCTTTTCACTAGTCTTAGTATGAGATGCTAAATATTTAACAAACTCTGTTTTACCTGAACCAGTTTCACCACAAACAATAATATTACAATGTCCTTCAACACACTTAATTAAAATATCATGAATATCTTGTGTAAAATAATCATCCTTAAGTAACTTTTCTTTTTCCAAACGAATCTTCGCAGGGGTCTTACGAATAACCATAGCAATACCATTAGTTGCAATAGATGGATGTACAAAGTTTAAACGTAATTCAGAAGATTCGGCATCTAAAAATGGTTTAGCATTATTAAATGTAGTACCCATGACATTGGAACACTGAAAAGCCAACTTTTCGATAAACTCAGGAGTAAGTCCTTGAACTTCAACTCTAAGAGAACCCTGAGTTAAAGATCGTACCCAAATTTGTCCATTATTATCAAACGAAATATCTGTGATATCATCATTATCCAACAACGGTCTTAAAGGACCAAAATCCAGCTTATCAAAAATATTCTCGTTCATATGACCCACTCCTTTTTATTCTTTAATTTCTACCCCATGCTTTCGTCCCAGTAAGTTACAGTCTCAATCCATTCACGTAAACTATCACTACTCATAGTTAAGTCATCTGGTTCATCCTGTAAACTTTCATTAGTTGGAACCGGAACAAGTTCTGAATCATACAATGATAAATAACTAGCTTTCTTTAATAAGATATAGTATTCTTCAGGTAAAGCAAATACTATCATAGCTGGAGTTCTCTGTTCATCCAAATTAGAGAAAACCGCTTGACCAGCAGAATCTTTAACAGCTAAAACTTGAACATTTTCAAGGAATTTACCATATTGCATTAATTCACGTTCATCATTTGTAGTAGCAGCCTGACCTTCTACTTCTTTTCTTGTAATTCTTAAATAAATATCAATATAATTACCAGGGTAAATTGAGTTACCATAAGTAGTCTCAGTAGTAACTGGCATATTATATAAAACATAACCCTTAGGATAATCTAAAATAATATTAGCAGGTAATTGTTCCTTTTCAACTACCTGTCTAGTATAGAATAAACTTCCCTCAGGAATTAAAGTATCCGCATTAGAATACTTATCAATAATATCAGCTTGATTAGTAAGAACATCCCCCTCAAGCATTGAAGGAGGAACCTCCATTGTTCCTACCATATCAGCAGTAATTTGTGTTCCAGGTTCAATTTGTTGTGTAGCATAAGGTACATTAATTGGATTAACAGCAGCTTGTACACGCATAGAATAAGCAATATACAATACCAAAATAGCAACAACAACACCAACAACCGTTACAGTATTCTTATTAGATAAGAATTTTTTTAATCCACCATTGAGATTTCCCATTTTATCCTCTCCTTCCTTCTTATTCTTCTATTGCTTTACCAAGATCACTATCCATATCATTAAACTCATTATTAGTAAATTGATCTTTATCATAAGTATTTTCTAAGATAGCATCCATTTGTGTAGACATCTCCAGATTATCACCACTAAAACTTAATACAGTAGAAGAATCCACTTTAACACTAACCTTAGGTGGAACTTCATTTAAGTCATAGAAAGATAATTGATAATTTCTAGTAGTATCAACAGAATCAGCAAATCTTCTAATAAAACTTTCAACAAACTTTTCTTTGTCGATACGAAGCAATCCATTATCACGATAATATTTTACATCAATAGCATCAATCATCGCAGCTTCACCAGTTTCTTTCACCAGGTAGTAATCCAACTCACTACCTGATGAATAGTTTGAAATAATATTAATCATTAACAAAGTAGCTAAACTTAAGATAATGATACCAACTGTCAACATCGCTTTATTCATACCCGATTAACGCCTCCTTTACTCATTATTAACACCTGGAGTACCACGTTCACTAACAGCACCCTGACTTTCAAGTTCATTTAGTAATTTACTTCGATAAGAAGTAACACCATTATATATATCAGAACTTCCATCAAATGTTGTATAAGATTTATCCTTATAATCTTCTCTGATACTTCTTAGTGTTTCAGTATCTAATGTTACTTGATAATCAAGTTCCTCATCTCCACTGTAAATGCTATTACCTTTATTTTGAATGTCTCTAATTAAACTAATTGGATCGATTTTATAATCCGGATTCTTAGCACTTAAAGAAGGCAATACTTGAACACTTGATGAATCAGCATCTGAAATACCTAAAGTCCAGTTATAACCAGGTTGACGACCTGTAATATCTAATGAACTAGAATTATTATCAGTAGCATTAGCACTTTCAGGGAATAAATCATTCAAATCAACAATTCTGAAAGCATAACTTCGTGTAGGAATAGTACTACAATCCTCAACTTCTGGATCACAAGTATCTCCTGTTGGACAACCATCTTCATCAAGTTCAGGTGGAACTTCATTAAATAATCCATAGAAACAATCAATATTAAAGTTCCATCCAAAGTAACCAAATTTCCTTGCAGTAGCATGAATATTATACTCTATACTATCAGAAATTTCTTCAGCTGTATAACAAGTTGGATTACCATTAGTAAGCTCTTTCCACTGCCACCATTTTACATTAGTACTCTGTGCATTAAGTGGCATACAGAATTTATCTTCAGTATAATGCCAAGCATTTTCATTTCCAGGTTTTGTGAAAGAAATATCACCAGTTTTATTATTAATCCAAGTACCTGGGAAACTCCACTCAACTTGATACCAATTTTGAGCAGCACCATCTTCATAACATCCAGCATATCCTAATTCATTTGTATCAGGAATAAAGATTTCACTACCACTTGGAGAACCTGTATTACCTTCACCTCTACTCGGTAAAGTAGCACTATCTACTCCAGAAGATACTAGAGGGAAATCAATTGTATTGTTATTACCTTTATCATCTTTATAAGTAACACCAATAGTAAACTCACCAGTTTTAGTAGTACATGATGCAGCAGCACTACAAGAATTAATAGCTTGATTATAAAGTTCCATATTCTTAACATAATCAGCAGCAGCATCACTATCATTTAAATAAGAATTTCTGTCGCAACCTATCCAAACACAGTTATTACTACAAGAGTGATCACCATACCAATGACGTTTAAATCCACCACCATCAGCATAATAAGTTCCATGTTCTCTTTGAGTACGAACATCTTGATTTTCTTGATACCAACGTCCATAAGTGTCACCACCAGTTGAAGAACGCCATACGATATTATTACCTTCCCAAGCATAGCTTCCAGCATAACCTGGCCATGGATCACCATATGCCATTTGAGTAGCAGTAGAAACATCACCATATCGAATTGATAAAGGATCTATACTATCGTCTTCTCCGCCATAAACTTCGTCATAACATTTTTGACTACAAGAATCACTATACTCTCCACCATCACATTCCATAATACATTGATCAAAATCTTCATTTGGACCAGCTTGACTAGAAAGTCCAGGTATACTATTACATAATGGTGTTGGCGTACATACACTTGGTTGTGAAGGAGGATTAATATTACCAGAAGAATTACAAACTACTCTACTAGTAACTCGTACTTTATACTCAAAACATAATCCCGCTTTAGAAGCAACAGGAGCTCCGTATTCAACTACAACAGACTCTTCACACTCTCTTGTACAAGTACCACCACTAACAGTAGCAGTATCACCAGAAGTATAATGATATGTATAATTAACAGTATCTGTATCAGTTTCTTTAGCGTAATAATAATCTTTATTTACATAATATTCACCAGCATCTTCTTCTGTCTTATCCCAGGCACAAGTTAGACCAATGGTAGTATTTACGTAACGACCATTTTCACCCTCAACAAGATAACTAGAATAATCATGACCTAATTCCAAAGCCTTAGACTTAGCATCGTTAAATGCTGCCATAAAATCTTCATTTCCACCAGTACTACTACCAGAAGATTCCTGACTTCTAATTACTCGAATTGCTGATGCAATTAATGAAGCAGTTTGCGCTTCTGTATAATTAAAGTTAACATTACCAGGTGTAACACAATAAGAAATAATATTATTATAAGTAGCTTTTTGAGTATCATTTACTGCATTATAATTATATTTTTGAAGATTAGATTTACTATTACCAGCTTCATTTAAAACATCTTTATATTCATCATAACCTTCACCAGTTCTAAATACTCGACAAATACCATCATAATTAGTATTTTGAACTTGACCACGTTCATCTTTTGTTGAAACAAGTTCTAAATTAACATCAAATTCATAAGTACCAACGTGACCACCACTAGAATTTATAGTTGTTTCATCGTAAGCCAAGCAAGTATCATCAGTTTCATCAACTACAAAATGGATTGTTGCTGTACCTTCTGAACCATTGACAATAGGAATTGTCATAGAATTATTTGCTGTTAATCTTCCTAACGTAGTTGGATCAACAGAAATCAAATTAGTATATGGTATACTTCCTCCATCTAAATTAACGGCAGACACAGCAGTTGCTCTAAAAGTACCTCTCGCAACAGTAATTGTCGCTTGCGTACCATCAGAGTTATACGTAACATCAGGCTTATATCTTTCTGCCAACATATCAGGATCAGAACATTTCGAACCATCCTTAGTAGGAGCACTAGTTTCATTTCTTTCTACTCCTGCTACTTCAGAAGAACTCGAAAAACTTCGAATTCCAACAATAGCGGCAAAACAGACAACGACTAACAAAACCCCTACAACTATTCTCTTACGCTTTATCATCGTTTTCTCCACCTTTCATAAGTTCTTCAATTTCCTCATACTTATCAGTCTTTTCAACATCATAATTTGTTTTTATTTCACCATCTCGAACTAATCTAGCATCAATTCGAAGTTCTCTAGTAGAATATGCTCCAAACATCCTAGTACAAGTAATTAGTGAAAGCAACTTATCATCTTCATTCACATCTATATCAAACTTAAAGATACTATCTTCAAGAGTTTGATTAATATATTCTTTCATTTCATTTTTACTTAAATTATCTTCTACATAAAGTTCAGTATCCTTAGCTTCTGGAAAAGAAACAGCATATATTTTATAAACATAATCTACCCCATTAAACGTATATTGGATATATTTATTTTCCTCAACAAAATTTAAATAAACAAATCCCATCAATTGTTCAAATCGAATAGATTTAGGGTCCGCTACCTTAGGATTACTAGACAAATTCATAATATTATGACCACTAAGCGTTACTTTGTTCAGTAATGTCTCTGTATTAACAGAATTCCATGCATAGTTTTCTGTTGTTCCTTCAAATTCACTTCTATTAAGATAAAGAACAGGAAAATCAATATTAGTACCTTGAACTCTTATCCAACCAATTGTTTCAGAACCTTTTAAATCATTTTTAGTATTTTCTATCACATTATCCACTCGAGACTCTACTGGATAATAATCATAAAATAGTAAAAACATAATTGCCCCTAGTAGACATAAAAAAGATAGGATTCCAATAAAGAGGAACACTTTCTTTTTTTTCGCTATCAACTGAACACTCCGTTTTCTCACTTCCATCACCTACTTACTTTGATATGATATAAGGATTATTATAACTACCATCACCACGTACGATAGTACAATTCTTATCTAAAAATCCTACTGGACGAACTCCATAATTAGCATAATTATACAAATCCCCATATAAAACAGTACCAATTTCAGCCATAACTGCTTTTGTATTTTCTCTTCTAGAAGAATTAATAAACCAATAAGAACTTGTATTTTGTGCATGGAAATCAGCTGCAGTAAACATTTCATAAATATCAGGAGCAGCAAGTCTTACTTTATATTTCTTAGTACTACTCTCATTTCCATACTTAATAGCTTTCTTATAGATAGGAACTTCAATTTCTTTATTTACAAAGTAATCCATATCAATATATTCAGTTGTATTATTATTAATAAAATATCCAACATTTCCATTTTGTTTTGGATTATAAACATTTACTTCATCATCTGTATCATAACGAGCAGTAACAAAAACACCATTATTACTTAAAGTAGCATCAGCAATCACCTTAGTAGTTCCGTCATCTTGTGCATCAACAATTCTCCATAACATTCCAGAATAAGAAATATATTCTCCACTCTGTCTAGTATTAACTTTATCCTTAGCCTTACCTTTAGTAAAATCTCCAATAGAATATGGATTTTCAAATGAACCATCACCATCAACTATTAAAGAATCACCTTTAATTGTAAGAACCGGTCTAACACCTAAATTATAGTTCTTATTAAAGCTCATATATTTAGCAGTAGTACCATAATAGAATGATCTAGTAGTATAAGCTTCATTTTCATTTTTCTCATTTCTAATCCATGACATACTTTGTGGATACAAATAATTAGTACCATCAGCAGCTGTTGCCTTATTTAAATCAGTTGCTGACAAAATAGATACATTAGCTTCTTTTGTATAGGAATCACAATCTGTAACACTCGCCACATTTTCATCAGTTAAAGTCATATTACAATATTTATTCTTAACAACATATTTTCTAGAATCACTTGGAATATGTTCATAATAATAATCTAACCACTTATCAATGGCATCATAATTAACATTACTTACATCTTGTTCAGCAACAATCTTAACATTATCACCATCAACACCTAAAATTCTAAATAACATACCAGAAAACGTCATATAGTTATTAGTTACATTTCCACTATATACACCACTATCTCCAGTATCCTCTTTAACAACATTTTCTAGTCTTGACACAACCTTAACTTTTCTAGTTGCCTCACCTTTATTATTTAAACTATCATTTATAGAATACTTAACTTCATAAGTACCAGGTGTATTCATATCAACATCACTAGCATCAATCTTAACGTCATCAACATTCAACTTACCATCAGAATTATCAACAACGCTTTTAACACCTAATTCTTCATAAGTAGCTCCTCTATCAAGTGTAATTTCCTCTTCACCATTCAAAGTAATTTCAGGACCCTTATGATCAACTACAGAAGAAATAACTCCACATTTCAAATATGTATAATATTTATATTCTCCATCTTCTCTTCTAACTTTAACCCAGCTCTCCGTAATAGAACAAGGACTCTTAGTAAGAGGAACATAAAAATCATCTTGTAAATACGCCTGATCAAATAACTCCTGCACACTAAGAGTTTTAATACGAGTACCAGTAGGTAACTGATTATCATTTAATTCAAAATATCTTCTAGCAGCCTTTTCTACTTGATTTTCATACCCCTTAAAAGTAATAAATGGATAAATAACTAAAAACCATAAGAATAAAACTACAACAATAACAACACCAGCAATTTTATAATACTTATATTTTTTCTTATCGAAAATAATCTTTTTCAAATCCATAATATTATCTCCTTATTACTTCACCTTATAAATATACTCTTTGTTTCTCACCGTATATTTCAACCGAATCTCACTGGCTTCTTGTAAACTCTGTGGCACTTCCAAATACATATAATTACCATTAAAACTTCTATTTAAGGCATCTACTATAGAAGTCTCACGACGCTTACCGTTATTATCTATATAATCAATTTTACCATATTCCTTAGAAAAGTCAACGAAATCTTTACCAGTAAAAGTATCCGAAGTAAAGAAAATTTGTAAGATTAATTTTTCCTCTCTAGCACTTAACTCATTAGCTCTAGAATAACAATCATTTCTACTAACACAAACCCTAGTATTATAAGTAGTTTGTGCCAACAAATCAGCACTTTCAACAGATAAAGATATATCATCTTCACCCATTTCAATAACCTCATCTTCTCCTAATTTTTTAACATCTTGAGTCTCTATTTTACTTAAATCTTCAATATTTAATTTTATCTTTCTTAAATATGCCTGATTGTTTTCTATCTCTTGATAATAAAGCACAAACTTACTTGGATCAGAATCTTTATCCACCTTATATATCATAATAAATCTTTTAGATTCACCATTACTTAACGTTAACTTATCATAGGTAGTTCCTAAATCTTGAAAATCCGTCGCATACGTTTTATAAGTCTGTGAATAATTATTCGTACGATTCATAACATGAAAACGATTAAAATTAACATCTCTTTGACTCACTTCATTAGTAAGAGTCAAATCCAAAATAACAAAGTTACTATCTTTAGAAATTTCATCACCCTTATAATTCTTATCTGTATAATAACTATGATGAATTTGAATAGTATAACCATTAGTAGAAATACTATCACCTTGTTTATAAGATCTATGAGTAATAAATACAAAACGATAAACAGAAACAACAACAATAACTGTTAAAAGAACTGCTCCAACATTAAATATTAACTTATGTTCTTCATACAAATATAAAATATTTCTCTTCAAACGTTTAAAAGTTCTTTTAAAGCTTTCTTTATCAATATTGACACTAATTTCAATTTCTTCTCTATCTTCGTTACTTAATTCCAAGTATTCTTGATCAGATTTAAAATCAAATTTATTAAGATCAACCCCAAAAATTCTCATTAACAAAAT
The DNA here is from genome assembly GCA_944358945.1 of uncultured Bacilli bacterium. Classification (GTDB taxonomy): domain Bacteria; phylum Bacillota_I; class Bacilli_A; order RF39; family UBA660; genus Faecimonas. The sequence goes on along the minus strand of CALVSH010000079.1, from coordinate 607 downwards.
AATAATAACTACATACTGAGGAAGGGTTCCAATAAACAATAAATCACTAATCGCTCGAATACCAGTAGTACCAGAAGAATCATCATATCCTGCAAAAAGTGAAATCGCAAGGAAAAATACAATAAATATAAAAGCATAAGTAACAATAGGAACAATATATAATTTCCATGGTTTTTTCTTATGACGTAATAAAACTACAATAATAAACGACGAAACAACTAAAACTATTAAAATAAGTAAAGCCAAGACACTAGCATACTTTGTAATTGGTTCATAATAAGGGTCATAAGATTGTAACTCTAAAAATTCTGTAACAAAAGAACGTGTTTGCATACATTTATAATAAATATAAACACTCAAGACAAGCATAAATATATGAATTCTTCTAAAATGTTTAATTAAAAAAGCATAAGGTTTTCTAATAATCATATGGACACCCTCTATTCTTATTCTCTATCAGTATACCCTATTTTTTTTTATTTTTAAATGCTTTTTTTTAAATATAAATAATTGAAGAATTAATCTTCATTTATTGTATTGCTTTAATTTCTACTTGATATGCTTCATTAGTGCTATCTACATTTTCTACTTTTTTTTCTTTATTTTT
>CALVSH010000078.1 GCA_944358945.1 uncultured Bacilli bacterium | reverse complement strand
AGATACTTATACAGTAATTTCTGAAAGTAAAAGAAAATATTTTAGATTATAAAGAAAAAGAATGATAAAAATCATCCTTACATTTAGAGATTTTTAAGAAAAATCCCCAAAACTCTTTACACTAACTATTTGTCAACATAATTTTCTAGATTTTATCTAAATTTTTCTTAAAGGCAGCACTAAAAACACACCTTATATAAGTTTTAGTACCACATTATATTATCAAATTTATTTTCTAAATGTATTAGCATCAGCAACTACATTTACTGGTTGATTATAATTACGGTCATATGCTTCTATAACCTTATTTAAAAATCCTATTCTTAAATTTAATTCTTCAGTTTGACTAATAACAGGCTCTATAGTCTTACCACTTGGTGCCATTAATCTTGCATCAATTAAATTATAGTTAACAGTTTTTCCATCTCTATCAAAAGAAAATTCTTTTACTAATGAAAGTTGATGATCCGCATCACGACGAGCATTAATCTTTGCTTCCTCTTCTCTAGCACGTTCCATACCCATAGAAGCAGGATTAAACAAAATAGCATTAACAGAATTAGGATAAATAGTTACTTGAGTTCTTGTACTTCCTTGAGCAGCAAAACCTTTTCTTGGAGCAAGAATATCAAGATAAGAAACATTAATACCCTTAGGATGTGATGTATAAGTATTACCCATAATACCACGGAAATCCTTACCACCATCTGGATTAATAGTAATACCAGGTGTATAAGCATCCTTCAAAAATTCCTTAGGTAAAATATAACCATTAGAAATTGCTTCTCCAAATTTAATCAAATCATCACTAGTCGTTTTAATACCAGCATGGCCACTAAATCCTCCAACTGATAAAGCACTAGGATCATTAACCATACCAATAAAATCATTTGCACTACCAGTAAATCTTTCGATTTTCTTTTCTGGAAGAATTAAGTGAGTATCATTTAATCCTAATTTATCCACAATAAAATAATCTACTAATTCTTCATAACTTTTACCAGTTACATTTTCCATAACCTCTTTTAATAACATCATACCCATATCATTATAGTTATATTTACCAGTTGAAACGACATTCATATTATATAGACAATCTTTAGCTTCAGAAATAGTCTTTTTATCAGAAAGACGACCATTTGTCCTAAATTCAGTAGTAAATGTCATAACATCCTTTAATGTCAAGTCACCAACATTTTTAAAGCGAGAATCTAAGTCAACAACTTTATCGTTTAGTGAAAAAATCCCATTTTTAATTAAGTTATAAGCAATAATTTGTGTATAAAGCTTTGTAGTAGAAGCTATATCAAATAAAGCATCCTCTCTCATTTCTCTATTAGTAGAATCCATATTTCCACCAAGCATTTTAATATTAATATTACCATTCTTCAAACCAACGACATATCCAGGAATAGGATAATTATTACGCATCTCCTCTAAATATCTAACATTATCTTGAATAATAGCCTCAACCCATTCCTCAGGTGTATCATCCTTATGGTTTTTAACAATATCAAGCATTGGTCTAACCGCAAGCTCTAACTCTTCCCGAGTCGCATATGTACCTTCTTCTTGTACACTATCTAAATAATCTTCAAAGATTTTATTATAATTCATAAATCTTTTCCCCCTCAGTCTAACCATATTATAGCATAAACCGAACAAAATGTCAAGTTTTACACCATAGTCTCTTGTTTTTCTTTCTTCTGCTTCTCTTCTTTCATCGCTACAACAAAAGTATCGATAATTTTTTTAGAGTTCTCATCAAAATCATAACTAATTTCTGGATGCCATTGCACTCCTATATTAAAAGTATTACCTGGATATTCAATCCCTTCAATCAAACCGTCACTACTAACAGCAACCGTCTTATAAACATGATTATTAGTTGCATGATAATTATGAAAACTATTTACCATAATCTTCTCTTGTCCCAGTATTTGATACAGTTTACTATCCTTATTGATACTAACTTCATGAGTCAAGCTAAAATCATCATCTTCCTGATTATGAGAAATCTCGCTATCAACTTTCTCCAAGGAAACATCTTCTTCGTAACAACTCATCATCTGCATACCAAGACAAACACCCAGTACCGGAATCTTCTCCTCAATTGCTACTTCCAACAAATACCTATCATAGGGAGTAAACTTACTACCACCCGGAAAAAACAAGCCATCACAACGATCCAAATTCTTGCGAATCAACATTTTCTCTTCTAAAGTAAGTTCATCAAACTCATTTCCTCTAGTATTAATATAATCAACATCCTGAACAGGTACCAAGGCAAAGACTTCACATCCAGCCTTCTGAAAAGTTCTACGAACTCTCTCTGTTATGTACAAAATCGGTCTCTTATCTTCTCCAAAATGACCATATCTCATAGGAACCCCTAAAACAACTCTATCATTCATATGATACCTCCAAAATATAAAATTAACCAAGGGAATCTTGATATACCTTTTCTAAAACTTTAGGAACAATTTCACTTCCAGCAACCCTTGTACTCTCCTCTTGTATACTTCTATCAATACCAGGTACAAAATATCCCTTATCTATTTTAATCAACTGATTATTTAAAAACATCTCTTCAATTTCTTCCTTAGAATATATATCAAGAGAATAATTATCACCAAATAAAAAGTACACCATACTACCATTATCTTGTTTAATAGACATAATAATATCTAACCCACAATTTTCCTCATCACGATAAGAACAAACACCAGTCAATCTAACTCGTTCATAATCTTCCACTCTTACAATAGGACTCTTAAATACATTAATATAAAACGCTGTATGACTACAATCAATACTATTAATCTTATTAAAATAACTGATAACTCTCTCACTTAATTCATCATTTAAATCTAATTGCCTAATAACATCTAAATAATAATCAAAATCTTCTCTATCAAACTTAGATTTCAAAACAGAAGAATATTTATCTAAAACATCACGATAAACTTCATTAACCCATTCATATCGTATATTTTTATCATTCAAATCACAACTTACACCATAATAATTACCAAGTACTTTTACTGTATTAATATCTTTATTTTTAGTATCTACATCAAGTAAAGTATCAAAAGAATCAAAAGTAAGCAAAGAATTACCTATCAAAGCCTTAGTATTAACATGAAAAGGTCTACCTGTAAAAGAATTTTTAAATACATCTCCACCAAGACTAGTTATAATATTTCCCAAGATTGCGTCAAACTCAAAACAACATACTTGATTATTTTCTAGATTAATACAAGAAAGATTATTAGAACTTTTTTTAAATCCCAAATTTACCTTCTCTTTATCAATTAAACTACAAAAAGAATAACGAATATCAGCTTCTAATAGAAAACACAAATTAAAATAATAATATACAATTTTTTCATTCGTACTATAATTAGGAGAAATATCACGATTAAGTTCTCTCATCAAACCATCATCAACTAAAAAATCTACACTATCTGCCCAATTATTATTACAAACCAATTCTAAAAGAAGCTTTTGATACTCTAACTCATCATATAATTTCATCCTTACCCTCATTTGAAAATCAAAAATTAAAACTTAATTTTGTCATTAACATAATCAACAACTTCATCTAATTTTAATACGATTTGTTCCATAGTATCACGATCTCTTAAAGTAACAGTACCATGATTGATAGTCTCATCATCAACCGTAACAACAAATGGAGTACCAATTGCATCACATCTTCTATAACGTTTACCAATAGATGCCGTTTCATCATAACTAGTTGCGAAATTTTTAGCTAACATCTCATAAACTTCTCTAGCCCTATCACCATGATATTTTTTATTTAATGGTAATACTCCTACTTTATAAGGGGCAAGAGCTGGATGAAATTTCATAACCTCACGACTAGTTCCATCACCTAAATCCTCTTCACAATAAGAGTTGTCAAGAACAGCTAATGTTAAACGATCACAACCAACGGTTGATTCAATAATATAAGGAATAAACTTCTCATTTGTCTCAGAATCCAAATACTCTTGTGATACACCAGAAAACTCTTGATGACGAGATAAATCATAATTTGTACGATTATGTGTTCCATTAATTTCTCCCCATCCAAAACTAAATTGATATTCAATATCACAAGCTTCTTTTGCATAATGCGCCAACTTCTCATGATCATGAAATCTAAGTTTTTTTTCATCAATACCTAAATCAGTAAAATACTTTTTAGCATACTCTTTAAAATATTGATAAAGTTCGCTATCAACACCTTCTTTACAGAATGTTTGATATTCCATTTGTTCAAACTCAATCGTTCTAAAAGTAAAATTACCCGGTGTAATTTCATTTCTAAAAGCCTTACCAATTTGTCCAATACTAAAAGGTAATTTAGCTCTCATACTTCTTTGAACATTTAAAAAGTTAACATACTCCCCTTGAGCATTTTCAGGACGTAAATAAATCTTATTTTTTCCATCCTCAGTAACTCCTCTATGAGTTTCAAACATCAAATTAAATTGACGAATATCAGTAAAATCACTCTTACCACAATTAGGACAAGGTACCTTATGCTCTTTAATATAGGCCATCATCTCTTCTTGTGTCATATTATCAGCATCTGCACTACTATCAAAATCATCAATCAAATTATCCGCTCTATGACGCATCTTACAATTACGACAATCAACCAAAGGATCTGAAAAACTAGAAACATGACCACTAGCTTCCCATACTCTAGGATGCATAAGAATCGCCGCATCTACTTCGTAAGCATTGCTTCTCTCTTGAATAAATCTTTTTCTCCAAGTATCTTTAATATTATTCTTTAAACGAGACCCTAATGGACCATAATCCCAGGTATTCGCAAGCCCTCCATAAATTTCACTTCCCTGAAATATAAAACCATACTGTTTACAATAATTAGTTAATTTCTCCATCGTTAATTTTTCCATCTATTTCATCTTCCTTTCTTTTAAATAGGTATAAATTTTCTTTTTATCACTTTCAACCATCATATAATCACTAGGAGCACTTTCAATAAAGCCCTCTTGATAAAGATGATAAAGTTCTTGAACAATAGGTGTATAAAAATAATTACAATTATACAAAATAACCGGTCTAGGTTTAGAATTATTCTTATTCTCCTCTATCATAGAAAAAAGTTCACTATAAGTACCAAGACCACCTGGTAAAAACAACAAGCAATCACTATTATGATATAAATCATTCGTACGACCAATTGTATTATTAGTAACAATTTTCTTATCTGCTTCTATCTCATCTAAAGAAGATTGAAACACTTCATCACTAACCGCAATAATTTTCTTATTATTCTCTCTAAAATTATCATATCCTAGCCTCATAACCCCACTACGATATCCACCAAATACTAAATGAATATTAGGAATACTAGCTACCATAGAAAGAAGCTCATCACAATCATCAAGATAAGAAGAATCAACTTTCTCTTTTGCCGTACCAGCAACAAATAAATTCATAACAATCACCATCCAAAACAAAAAAACTCCCAGAATATATAAGGACGAGTATTCCCGCGGTTCCACCTTACTTATTCCAGAAGAATCTACTTATTTTCTATACTGCTCGCGGTTTTCCAAGACCGGTCATCACACTTATCAATATAAATATACAAAACTAAAGTTTGAATGTCAAGAATCTTAAAATACTTTTTTAAAATTCTATTTATTACCATACTAAATACTTATACTTCATAATAGAAACAACAGAAGAAGAATACTTCTTAATCTTACTTTGTCTCATATATTGTACAATAGAACGAATAAATTCTACCAAGACAAAAATAGTATAAATAAATAATAATCCAAAAATAATTAAAAAGTATAAACTAGCTTGCGATAACACAATCATTAATAATGATACCGCCACAAGTCCTATTAATGTTCCTATAAAATCTAATATAAATAATTTCTTGTTCATACAACCAAACCCCCATTTGATTGCACATAGTATACCACAAATCGAACAAATTGTCAAGTTTTACACCAACACTACTACGAATACTCAAGAAAAACTCTACTTCAATCGATTACGATACCGAAATCCTCCACTACAAGCTCTATTTAAATAGCCTTTATAACTAGCCAATACACTAGCCTCATTATCAGGATGATGCTTTCTCAAATACTTCAACTTGTTTTTTATCTTTTTCTTAGTTTTACCATGTAATAAAATAATTAATTTTTTATCTTTTAATAAAAACTTATATCCTAAAAAAGTAAATCCATGATGAATCTCGACAATTTGAGTCTTATTATTAAAAGATAACTTCAAATCTTCTACTTTCTTTTGAATCTCCCTATAACAATACTTTAAATACTCTTTATCTTCATGCATCAAAACAAAATCATCCATATAACGAACATAATATTTTATATGTAACTTTTCTTTAATAAAGTGATCAATATCATTTAAATAATAAATAGCTAATATCTGACTAGTCATATTTCCAATAGGTAACCCACACCCCTTATCATAATAAGGAATTTGTTCAAGTTCTTTAATACGTGACCATAAACTAAGGTTTTTCCCTTTTAACCTCTCAATCTCTCTTTGAACCAACCTATCAATTTCTAAATTCACATAAGGTCTATCCGTACTACTAATAATCTCATGAATCAAACGAATAATATCTGGATCATGTATCACCTTTTTTATTTTATCCATTAAAATATCATGATTAATAGAATAAAAATATTTAAAAATATCACACTTCAAAACATAAAACTTATCATGCTTTCTCTTTAAATGATGAATATACTTTTTTATATAATAAATCCCCTTCTCTGTTCCCATACCAGACCTAGTCGCAATATTCATAGGAATTAATCTAGACTCTAAAATAGGAAACAAAACGTATTTACTCACCATATGATTAATAATCTTATCAGTCATACTTTCACTCATAATAATACGATACTTAGGCTCTTTTAATAAAAATATATTGTACTTTCTATGTAGATAATTTTTCTCCTTCAAAATTTGATATATCGAAAATATATTACAAGAAAAGAAAAGTTCAAATACAAAAATCTTATCTTTATGTTTAGTATTTAAGCGTATTGTATGAAAAACATCTATTATTTTCGCAATATCTAGTAAATTATCATAATTATCAAACTGATTTTTCACTCCGAATCACCCCATAAGTAATTTTTCTAATCTCCAATAAAAATCTTGCGGTAGACTCATACCGTTTTAAACTGATAAACTTTCTTTGATAACTAATTCTCATATAATAATCAAGCATAGAAAGTTGAATCAATAAATTTTTTAAATACTTCATCTTAATCCTAGAAACATTCTCAATTCAATAAGAAAAAATACTTTCAATCAATAAATACATTGTCTTTTCAATATTATTTTTCAAAACCATCTCCCTATTAGGAAAGTTAATTAACTGCTTTGCTATATAATTCATAGTCTTTTCACTACAAGATAATAATTTAAACTCTCCATTACAATTCATCAATAAATCCTTTTATTTTTATATAATTATCAAAATCTTTCATAACTAAAAGACGAATTCTATCAATTAAACTCTCCAACATAGTATGATTATTAAAAAACTTAAAAGCCTCATCTAAATAAACATAATACTGATTATCATCAAAGACACTTTCACGAATTTCACTTCCAACAACCACGACACGAATATGCTTTTCACAAAGACTATTAACAATTTTATCCAAAGCAGAACTAGGAAAACCAACCCTATCATTTTTTATTTGATAAGAAAACAAATAAGACAACAACACAGCATCAGAATCATAAGAATCATAAGAAACATAAAAACTTCCTGAAACAATTAAAACAATAAAATCTTTATATCTCTTTTTAAATCTTTAAATCTATCTTTTAACTTCATAAATTAAATCTCCTAAATAATAAACAATATAGTAAATAACAACCGAAGAAGAAAGAAAATTCTTCTAAAATCGTATCTATATTATGTTTTTTTGGCAACAACCATAGGCTAATCTTGTTTCCAATCTACTAAGATTATGTTTAAAACATTACTTCCTCTCATTATCAACCTTAGTCAATAATACTCGGTTCATTAGTAATCATTACTAATTCGTAGTAGGAATCTGGACGCACGCCGAGACTAGTAGAGACATTGTTATTGCCAATGTTACCAGTCGAATTCACGTTCCACACATTCGCAATAGCGTTACCCGAATTAAAGTTAGACGGCGTAGGCACATAGAAGAACAAACAATATATAATAGATTAACCTAAAATAAGGAAAACGGATTAATCTATAAAATGAAAGATTAGAATTAATAATGAATCAGTTACTAATTGTAGTAGGAATCTGGACGCACGCCGAGACTAGTAGAAGTAGTATTCCAATGATTCAAGTTACCAGTCGAATTCACGTTCCACACGTTCGCATTAGCGTTACTCGAATCAAAGTTAGACGGCGACAAACAAAACACATCATTAGATTAACCTAATTATCAAATTTACAATCCCGGTTCAAAATGATGAGTCATTTTGAACCGCTTTAACTCATAATTACATATGGATTTTGACTTGTTCCATCACCCCCAGATATCAGCACATCAGCAGACAGGTTGACAACTGGACGCACGCCGAGACTAGTAGAAGTAGGATTCCAATGATGCAAGTAACCAGGCGAATACATGAACCACACTTCCACAATAGCGTAACTCGAAGCAAAATAAGACGGCGACATAGTCCAATAAGTTTGACCTGTATACAAATAGTATTGTGTATTAACTGAATTATAAAGACCCCCAGCCATAGAGGCTTCATCAATAGTAAGAAGACCTATTGGATACGTAAGTTTTCCATTTCCTTTCGTATCTGAAACCGTAAACTTATCAACATCTTGACTACACTGTAAAGTAGGAACCTTCTGTTGATAAATTCTTCGATAAGCACCATATGTAGAAGTTGGAGAAAGTAAATAACCCGAACCACTACTAAGACTACGATCACTACAGAAAACTTCATCACTTAAATAACTAGCATAACTCTTACCACTACTATCCGTCTTATTCAAAATATTATTAAAATACCAAGTATCCAAGACACCTTTAATCGTTGAACTTGTTGTATTATTCAAAGTAGCTTCATAACTAATGGAATTATTAGAAATCAACTTAACAGTAGCGGTATAAGGATTGGAATATCGAGTAACATTCTTCATAACATTACAACTTCCTGTAGAACTCGTACTAAAACAAGTATATGGATATTGACTAATCGCTTGATCATGAACTTCTTCCCAGGTACCCAAAATGGTATCACCAGATAAGTGAAATGTTTTACTTGCTTCATCAAACACATAACCAGTTCCAAAATAATACCTAACATTTTCACTAAAATTAACATAACTTGTCGCTGAATTACTATCCGTATTTAGGGCAAAATCCTCAGAATACATATAACCAACATAAGTAGGATCATAATATTTTGAATTATAAGCACTATTACCTATCGTAACAGAAGAACCAGTATCAGAAGTAGATTTACCAGAATAAATCATCCGAACACTACCATTTCCATTAACCCTAACGATTCTCCAAATATATCCAGCAAAAGAAACATAATTATTTTTTACATTTCCTCTATAGTAATATGTACTACCATCATTATCACTACTAGCATATAAACCTATTTCTGAATCAAGTGCATCAACAGCCCTATAATTATATCTTACTGCCGAAGTAATACGATAAGTAGTTGTACCATTACTAGAAGTGGACACCGTATAAGCCTTAACTTGATACATAGTAGAACACGTAATACTAGTACCACTAGTAGCTCCACAAGTATAATAATCAATATACTGGTCTGATAAGTCATTATTAGTATAATTAGTCAAAGTAAACATACCCGTAGAAGAATTAAAAGTATAACCACTACCTAATGTAAAATGAGCTGTCGTACTAAGAACTCCATTAGAATTACTAACTTCTGTAGTAGTTTCACGATAAGTAATAGTAGGTGCCATCTGAGAAAAAGTTCCACTTCCTTTAGACGAAATATATTCTTTAGCATTCTCAACACTATTAGAATAATTTTCCATAACTAGAATACAATCAGATAAACGATCAAATCCATGATTAAGACAATAATTATTTTCTGGAACAGTGATACTACCATTTGCCTCGGACGAAGTAGTAAACAAAGCATAACTATCAGAAAAAAGGTATATCATAACACTAAAAATAAACAACAAAATTGAAATACACAAAACAATCTTTTTATTCATAATATCACCTATTCCATCTTGGCTTGTAAAGCATCAACCTTTACTTTAAAATCAACATCAGTCTCTAAATTCGTATCTGCTGTTACATAAACTTTAAATTGTTGAGACGTTTTATCCTTCCCAATTCTTCTTTGAATCGTTAAACTCTCTTCTGCAACTTCATTCGTATTTCCATCATCATCAACATAACGAAAAAGTCCAATATCACTCCCCGTATTCTCAACAGTAAGCGTATAATCAATATCAGTAGAAGTCACAATAGTTTGACCACCTTCAGTCTTAAAATTATCAACAGTAATCAGAAAAAAAGCTTCATTATTTTCAATATAAGTATCACTAGTATCAACCGATAAATTACATACAATATCACCAGTTGTAGTAATAACAGAAAGATCTACAACATTATGATAAGCACCATAAGCAACAGGAAGAGCCATAATACTAAGTAATAAAATTGCAACTACCACATAAATTTTTAATTTCATATGACATCCTCCTATTCAATCTTCTGTGACAAATCGATGCGAAATGCTATCTGTAATTCTTCATTTGCCCAACTCTCTGTCTCATCCTCTGTTGTATACTCCCATTTCCAATAAATATATCTAGTAACTACATCTTCATCCAACAAGACACTACCTGAAATACCTTGAAATTCTTTTGTCAAATCACTATCTTCATATAACTTCAAATTACTTGGTAAATGATAGACACTAGTATCAAGACTTATCACATAATTACTCGCAACCTTTGCTTCACTAAAATCAATTTCTAAAGGAATAGCCCCACGAGTACCAGGCACAACCATTGACATGCTATATTTATTTTCTGTAATAGTATCAGCTAAATTAATAATAATTTCTTGATCATTACTAGCATTGATTCTATATTTCCAAGGAGCTACTTTAAAATTGGGATTAGATGAAGACTCAGTATAATAGCTAGAATAAGCAACAGGAATAATAGATAATAAAAGTAAACAACTAACTCCAAATAAAATTCTCTTTTTTAGTTTATCTTTCTTATGATTTTTAGTCTGCAACGGAATATATTTCTCTCCATCCTCTGTCAATAACTCTATATATTTTTTAGAATAACCCTTTCTACTCATATTTCCACATCCTTAAATCACCTGTCTTCCAACGATTTCGATAGACAAATGATAATAAGCTTCTATTCTAGAACCAATATCCGTATCATTACTACTCTCTACCCATTTCCATTCTAAATAGTATTTATCTTCCTTCTGATCATCCAACTTTTCTACTATTTTAGAAATATCCTCAATATCTACCCAGTCATCCGTAATTACTTGATCATTAATTCTCAAACGATATTTCATATTAATATCAAAAGGATTCTCTTCAGAAAAACTAAGATCATATTCTAAATCACAATTAGCTTTATTTTTAATAGAAAACAAATAAGAATTACTATCTCCCGGCGCAATAACTTCATCCATCTTATAAACAGGATTTTTAAAAATCTGAAGTTCATTCTCATCTTCCCAAATAATATCAGAATCATATACTTCTAACTGTCCTTCATTTCCACAATCACAAGTAATTTCAAAAGTATCTCCATTGATATTAGAATATTCTCTATTTAACAAGAAATAAAACTTCATTCCAAACCAGCCCAGAAAAAGTAATAAAAGAATGATAATAATAATTAAAATAATTTCTAACCATCTTCTACGACTTTCCTCTTTTTCTTCTTCATTATTTTCCTGCGTAACTTCGTAATGACTTGTATTCATAAGTATCCCACCTTTTAAACTTCCTAATAACCAAGTGAACATCACTTGGTTATTAGGAAATTAAAATTAATTTCCTAAATATTGTTCTGCTGTCACAGTAACAGGAATAGATAAGGTATCAACAGTAGAACCAATACTTGTATCTGATGTATTATTAGCATCACTATTAGTCCAAGAGATCTCTACCGGAATTTCAATCGGAGTATCTACATCATCTAGACTAATAATGCCAGAATAACTATCACCAGATAATGGTTGATTATTAACTTTAGTAATTTGAATTTGATCATAGCTATCAAGGGAACTAGTATCAATCTGAATAGTATATTTAACAGCAACTTTAGAACCAGTGGTATCTAACTTAATTTTAAAAGTTCCAGTTCTACTAGGAGCAATATATCCATCTGCAATATACTCACTATCAGACCATGTAACAAAACTACTATCTAAGGCAAATGTAGAATTCTGAACAATATTCGTTTCATTAACTTGTACTGCCCAGGTTGCCACTTTAGCATCACCAGTACCTGTTGCTCTACTAACATATCTCGCATAAGTAGTCGCAACAATTCCACTTGTCAATGCCAACAACAATAAAATTACCACAAGAATAATAATCTTTTTATTTTTATTTTGTTCTTTCTTCACCACTCTCACCTCCTTTAAAAGTTTGCTTTAGACATTTTAAAACAAAACATCCTCCACCTAACAATAAAACAATAAAGAATAATGTAAAAAGTCCCATCCAAGAAGATAAAAACAACAAAATACTTCCTAATCCTGGAATAACAAAAATACATTTTCCTTGAATATCACTTCCCAAGACAGTATCAATTTTTTGCGAGGTATAACTATTTTTCAAATAATAAATAAAATCATTTTGAGTAGTATCAACATAAGAAATTTGATCAGCAACTACATTTCCCTCTAAATCTAGATAAGAGACAATATCATCAGCCTGATAATCATCTTGACTTCTCATCACCATAACATCGCCAACAGTAACAGCATCTCCAATAGAATAAGTCTGTTGAATTAAAAGTTGATAACCAAGAATTGAAAAATTTTTACCTTGACGAGACCATTGAAAAATATGAATAAGAATAATGGAAATAAGACATATTATAAATAAGCTAAAAAGAATAGAAAGAATTTTTCTAACAGGAATAAAAACACTCATAATACGCTCTTCCCCTTTTTTTCATAATATTTAATATATAATGAAAAAGCCTTAAAAAACGTTTTGTTTCTAAGGTTCTTAACTAATTTTTACTAGAATTTTGACAAAAATATCAGGACAAGAAAATACTTTATTCATAAAGTTTTTCTTTTGTTCTAAATCAGGATGTACATAAAAAGAAAGAGTAATTTGTATATTAGAATGACCTAATATTTCACTTAATGATTTAGGGTCCAATCCTTTCTCAATACAGTTAGTTGCGAAAGTATGACGAAGAGCATGATAATTATATTTTTCTAAATGACACTTTCTTAAAATAATTTTAAATTTATTATAATAAGTTCTAGGATCCATAAATCTTGAAGTAGAAGTTAAAACAAAAGCTTCATCGCTAATACCATGTTTAGTCTTATAATCCTGCAATAAATTTAATATTTGATTATTAACAGGAATAATACGAATAGAGTTATCTGTCTTTGCAGAACTTAACATTAAAATAGTTTTATTTTTAGCAGAACCATCAACATTTTTAACTCTAGATACTGTTTTAGAAACTTCTACAGTTCCAGATAAAAAATGAATGTTTTTCCATTTTAATGCACATACTTCCCCAATACGTAATCCTGCATATAAAGACAAAATAATTCCAATCGCAATAGTATCAAAGTAGTTAGCCACGTAGGATTCTAATATTTTCTTATCACAAGAAGAAAAAACCATCACTTTCTGTTTTTCTCTCCTTGGCAATTTAATTTTAATAGTAATATCACAAAAATCTAGTATTTGCTTTAAAACCCCAATCACTTCATGGACAGTGGAAATCTTTAATCTATCATCATGAATTAATTTCTCTATAAAAGATAAAATTACTTTCTCATTTATTTGTACAAGACAAATATCGCCAAGAACAGGAATGATATGCCTATTAACAACTGATGAATAATAAGAAAACGTTGACATCTTAACAGACAGTTTTTGTCTCTTTAACCATAACTTTACTTTTTCTCTAAATAAAACATCACTTACTTTCTTATCATCAGATAACTCTTCTTTATGTAACAAAATAGCATTTCTTTTATTTTTTACTTCTTGATAACTTTTTCCATATAAATAACCATACTGACACTTTCCATCCAATCGATAACCCTTAACATATCTAGCCTCCCATCTACCATCTTTTCTATGAAAAATATTTTCACCTTTTCTTCCCATTTTTAAAATCCTCCATTGACTAATATTTGACTAAAAATTATAAAGAATTTTTTCTATTTTTCCAAATATTTTTGTCAAAATTCGACAAAATATGACAAATCACTTGTATGGCAATCGCTTAAAAAATAATATGAGAAATAGTGTATAATTAAATCAGGATAAAGAGAGGGATTTAATTATGAATTTATTTGAAAGATTTGAAATACTAGAAGATCCAAGAGATATCAGAGGAAAAAA
>CALVSH010000077.1 GCA_944358945.1 uncultured Bacilli bacterium | reverse complement strand
CATGATAGAGATTTTAATGCTAGTTATAATATAATGTTTGAAGGGTTAAAGATTTATATAAAAAGATATATGTAAAAATAAATAAAGAGAACAAAACTACGGTAGCGACTATCGGATGTTAAGCCTGTGGAGAAGTAGGGTTACCTAGTCTGTGAAGCAGGAAGCTTGTAAGGAAACGAACAAGCTGAATTAAGTAAACTGAATTCATTTGTTCTTCCCATAATTTCCCATTTTTTTATCATATGGATTCCATAATTGTTTTATATACTGTAGACATGAAAGGAGAACAGATGCTAGAGATTCTTCATTGAAAATTAAATTATAAAAATTTCTCATAATTATTTAATAATTCTTACACATTTATACAATATAGTTAAATTATTGAAAGGAGGATGGAATATAGAAAAATTCTTTATTAAAGATTAAATTCCCACAATTTCCCATAATTATTTAATAATTCTTACACATTTATGCGATATAGTTAAATTGTCGAAGGGAGGAAGATAGATAGAAAAGATAGTTATCATTAAAAATGTTTATACCTGATGTTTTATATAGATGAAAGGAGGATGATGCTTATTATAAATGCAATAATTTTCCTATTAAAGGAGGGGATGCCCATAAGGATATAGAAGATTTCAGGGAATAGTGTTATACTATTGGTAGGTGGTAGAAATGTATACGATTTGTTTTGTTGAAGATGAAGTTGACTTATCAAACCTTATTCAGACCTATTTAGAACGTTCTGGTTATGAGGTTGTTACTTTTACAAAAGGACAAGATGCTATTGATTACATAGGAAAAAAGGCAGATCTTTGGATACTGGATATTATGTTAGGAGATGATGTTAATGGCTACGATATAATCAAAGCTATCCGGGAGCAAGATGAGAACGTACCCGTTATTTTTACTTCCGCACGCGATCAAGATTTGGATAAAATCTTAGGTTTAGAGCTTGGTAGTGATGATTATATTACAAAACCATATTCAAGTAAGGAATTAGTCTTACGTGTAGATAAAATAATTAAAAGAGTATATAAAGATAGTTCTTCTCAAGTAATTACTTATGAGTGCTACAAGATTGATACTGAAAGACGAGTAGTTTTGAGTGAGAAGGATAAAGAAATAAAACTTACAACTTTAGAGTTTGACTTGTTGTTATTGTTAGTTGAAAATAGAAATAAATGTTTTTCTAGGGAAGAAATATTAGATTCTGTCTGGGGAAGTGATTACTTTGGAACAGATAGAGTTGTCGATGATTTAGTTCGTAGACTTCGTAAAAAGATTCCTAAACTTAATGTCAACGCTGTTTATGGATATGGGTATCGTTTATCATGAGGTTTCGTAAAACAAAATTAAGTCATCAGCTCGTTGCCTTAGTAGGTTTAGCCTTTGTAATCTTATTTATTTCCTTAGGTGTCATTCTTCCCAAGATGTTAATTCCAGTAGCTGAAAAGAATATTTACACATATTTAAGTGAGCCTTTAAAATTTGTTGGTAATAACCGAATCGACAAATCATTACTTAATACCGAAGTCGCGTATATTTATATTGTAGATGATGAAGTCGCAACCAGTGAAAATATACAACAAGTGATAGACATCGAAGATACAAATAAATTATTATCCTATATTAAAAATGATTATGGTAAATTTAACTATAATCATGATACTTACTACTACTATACAATTACTAAAGATGAAATTACCAAGGTAGCTATCTCTAATGATAGTTACATCAATGAAACAAAAGAAGCTATTTTAAGTACTATCTTTCCAATAGTTTTTAGTACGTGTTTATTGATAGGTCTACTTATTGTTATATGGTCTTCGTTCATTGTTAAGAAGATTGAAAAGTTAAAAGATAAGATAGATAATATCGATAATCCGGATTATAATCATAATATTAATTTTGAGATTGATGATGAGATTCAGTCATTGGCTTTGGCAATCGAAGATATGCGTATTTCTTTAATTAACCAAGAAGAATACCGTAATCAAATGTATCAAAATATATCACATGATTTTAAGACACCTCTCACCGTTATAAAATCATATATTGAAGCCGTTGAAGATAATGTTGAAGATAGTAATACCGCACTTCAAGTTATCAAACAACAAACCGAAAAATTAGAAAATAAAGTACACTCACTTCTTTACTTAAATAAACTTGATTATCTCAAAAATTCAAAGAATGTAGAAAATAAGTTAGTTGATATGGAAAAGATTATTGAAGTTGAAGTTAATAAGTTTAAGTTCCATAGGAAAGAGATTAATTTTGTTACGGATATAGATAAAAAATCTAAGTTTTATGGTACTATGGAACATTGGGAAACCATATTTGACAATTTGCTTTCGAATTTTATGAGATACGCCAATTCTACTATTAAAATTACTGCAAAGCAGAATAAACTCATCTTTTACAACGATGGAGAGCACATCAATGACGGTTTCCTTGAAGGAATCTTTACTCCGTTCCGTAAAGGGATTAAGGGTGAGTTTGGACTAGGACTTTCGATTGTAAAAAAGACTTTAAATATTATGAATTATGATATTACAATTAAAAATGAAAAAAAGGGAGTTTCCTTCATTATTAAAAGAAACTCTTAGGCTACTGATTTTCAGTAGTCTTTTTTTGAATATTAGGAATTCATTTTAGTAAATATAAAAACAATCATAAAGTAACATCCTTTATGATTTTTAGATTTAGGTTTTAGAAGAAGTTTAAAATGGTAAGAAGGTATCAAAAAGAGATAATGGCAAGTATTTTGTTGATTATTATGCTTTTTATTTGTTCTATGTCATATGCATATGCCATGTCTGCACCGATTTCTAGTGTAATTATTACTTCAGAAAATGTAAGTTACGAGGAAAAAGTACCAGGTTCTTGGCAAGTAGAGAAGAGTTCTAAGTGGATAAGTAAAGGTCGTGCTAGGGTTACATTCGATGTTGATACCACTTTAATGGCAAAAGGAGAAGCTAGTGATATTATTTTTGTTGTAGATACATCAGGGTCTATGGAAGGAGATAAGCTTAATCAAGTAAAAATAGATAGTACCAATCTTATTAATGATATTTTATCTAACACAAATAATAAGGTATCCTTAATTGAATTTAATTCTAACGCAACGATACTATCTAGCTTCACTAATAATAAAGATTTATTGATTAATGAAATAAACAATTTACAAGTAAGAGATTCAACTAATTACTATAACGCTTTTCTTAAAGTAGATGAACTACTACAAGGTTATCAGAAACAAGATAATAGAGAAGTCGTTATGATGTTTTTAACGGATGGTTATCCTTATGAAGGAAACCCTAATCAGGTAATAGAATATAAATACTTAAAAGAGGCATATCCCTATTTAACAGTTAACGCTATCCAGTATGAAATGGGAGACACCATAATAGAACAGCTTAAAGAGGTGAGTGATAATCAATATATTGCTTATACTATTAATTTAGATGATATATTAGGAGAAGCTAGTATTACTCCGATTTCTTATGAAGAATTCCAGATTATCGATTATATAGATAATGATTATTTTAATTTAGATAGTGTAGATGATATTAAAGTAAGCGATGGAGAAGTAGTATTAACAGAAGAAGATGGAGTACAAAAAACAACTTGGACAATTCCGAATTATTTATCTGGTCGGAAAGCTAAGTTAATGATGGATATATCTTTAAATGATGAGTACATTGGACAGGCTGGAGTATATCCTACTAATAAGAGTGAACAAGTAATAAGTAAAATAGGGAATCAAAGTGAGGATGTCAGTAGTAATTTAACACCAACCTTGGCAGAAAAATATCAAGTCATTTATGATGGTAATGCACCGGAAGGAAGTGGTGTAGAAAATATTCCAAATAGTGAGGTCCAGTCAGTATTTGATACCGTGGAAATAACAGAGGAAGAGCCTACCTGTAGTGGATATATCTTTCAAGGTTGGGAGATAGTTACAGATAATGTTAAGAAGATAGGTAGTGATTACTTTATTATGCCTGAAGAGAATGTAACATTACGTGCAAAATGGTCTAAGATGGAACTAGCAAAAAGTATGGATGGAGTAGTCAGTGAACAAGGATATCCTATTATGAAAGGAAGTTCTTGGTGGACAAGTGAATATGATAAAGATAGTGTTACTAGTATAGAATTTAAAACCAATACCGATATACCAGATACTGCCATCTATTCCTGGGATGCCTCAGTAGCTGGAGATAGAAGTGTCATGGCTTATCTAGAAGATGATGGAAGTGATAACGGTACTTATAAAGTCACTATAGGAGGCCGTGGTGGAGTCATTGCGAATTCTAATTCTTCTCAATTATTTTATAATTTTACTGATGTTGCAAGTATAGATTTAGATAATTTTGATACTTTCAAAGTTACCAATATGGGTCAAATGTTTTTAAATTGTACGTCCCTTGTAGAATTAAATATTAATAATTTTAATACTTCGAATGTAACTAATATGGGAGGCATGTTTAATAGTTGTAATTCTTTGAGTGGTTTGAATCTAAGTAGTTTTAATACCAGTAATGTATCTGATATGTCGAGTATGTTTGTTCATTGTTATGGTCTTACCTTTTTAGATCTTTCTAGTTTTGATACTTCAAGTGTAACTCATATGAATAATATGTTTGCTTATAGCAGTAATTTAGAGAATTTGAATTTAAGTAGTTTTCATACTTCGAATGTTATTAATATGTCTTTTATGTTTGATGGTTGTAATAGTCTACAAAGTTTGGATTTATCTAATTTTGATACTAGTAGTGTTACTAATATGGCGTTTATGTTTCGTAGTTGTAATTCTTTAACCACTTTATCTTTAGGTCAATTTAATACTTTGTATGTTACCAATATGCAATATATGTTTGCTGGCTGCAGTGGTTTAACAAAATTGGATATTAGTTCTTTTGATACTAGTAGTGTAACTAGTATGAATGCAATGTTTCATAATTGTAGTAGTTTAGAGAGTTTAGATGTAAGCAAATTTAATACAGCAAAGGTAAAAAGTATGGTCAATATGTTTTATAATTGTAGTAATTTGACTAGTTTAGATGTCAGTAATTTTGATACTTCAAGTGTGACCGAAATAATAAATATGTTTAATGGCTGTAGAAGTTTGGTTAGTTTAGATGTGAGCGGTTTTGACACATCGAATGTAACAAATATGTCTGGTATGTTTGCCACTTGTAGTAGTTTAACCGGTCTAGATGTAAGTGGTCTCAAAACATCAAAAGTGACAAATATGTCATATATGTTTGCCGGTTGTTCCAGTTTAGAGAGTTTAGATTTGACAATGTTTAACACATCAAATGTTACTAATATGGAAAGTATGTTTAATAATTGTAATAGTTTAGAAGTATTAAATGTTAATAGTGATACTTTTGATACCTCCAATGTTGTCCTTATGTCTTTTATGTTTCAAGGCTGTAATAGTTTGATATCTTTGGATTTGTCTAACTTTGATATTAGTAGTGTTCAATCCATGGGATATATGTTTCAAAATTGCAAAAAATTAAATTATTTGGATTTTAGAAATGCTGATTTTTCATCGGTTACGAATTTTAATAGTATGTTTTATAATGTTAATAGCGAAATTCAAGTTGTTGTTAAAGATGAGAATGCAAGGAGTTGGATGCAAGATAAGTTAGATGGTAAGGGTAGTGTTGTTATAGCGGATGTGTGATTATTAAATGTCAGAGAATCTATATTTTCTGATGTTTTTTTTGTTTTTGATTAGAATTTCTTTTTTGAGGAATAATAATACTGGGTGATGAGTGTGCGAGTGTTGATTACGGGAGCAGCATCTGGTATTGGTTATCAAGTTGGTAAGATTCTTGCTAGTCATGGACATTTGGTTTATATGACATGCCGAAGTGTTAAGGAAGTATTCTTACTTAGAAAAAAACTAAATAAAGAAGGGATTGATGCAATTTGTTTAAAGCTAGATTTGCTTACTGATGATATTCATTTGGTGGATAGTTTAGATATTGATTGTTTGTTTAATCATGCTGGCCTTGGTACTGCTGGTAGTCTCTTGGTTATGAATGAAGACAGTTTACGTGATGTTTATGAAGTTAATATTTTTCGTTCTTTTTTGCTTTTAAAAAAAGTATATCAACATATGAAAGAAAAGAATATAAAAGGTAAGATATTTGTTACTTCCTCTTTATTATCAATGTTTCCAATGCCTTTTTTAGGTGTTTATAGTTCTAGTAAAAGTGCTATTTCTCAATTGGTTAAAACTATGCAGAAAGAAAGTAAAATTTTGGATGATGATATTTCTTTTTGTTTAGTAGAACCAGGTGCTTATTCTACGGGATTTAATCAGGAGATGATAGATAATGCTGAACGTTATCAAAAGTTTTCTAGTTATTGGAAGAGTATACATCAATACCAAAGAAAGTTATTTATATTATTAGAGTCTGGTAGAGTAGATAGACTTGCTAAAAAAATAGTTCGTGAAATAGAACATAAAAAAACGAAGAAATGTCTTCGTGTACCTTTTATACAAGGCTTGTTTTTAAAAATATATTTTTTGTTTTTCTGTTAAGGTTGAGAGAAAACTTGCTGAGATGAAAAAGTAAACGCAACTTTGAAAAGTTAAATGCAACTTTTTATATGATTTAATGTTGATAACAAATAAAGGCGAACTTTATTTGTTTTAAAATTGTATCATTTTTATCTCTGTCAA
>CALVSH010000076.1 GCA_944358945.1 uncultured Bacilli bacterium | reverse complement strand
ATTATATTATATACCAAACAAACACATTATTTCTAAATTTTAAAAAATAGAAATTTCGTGTCTTTTCAGCATGTCTATAATATCATAAAAAATTAATATTGACAAAACTTAGAATGTCATATAAATTATCTTCGATAGTATTTATTAGAAAAATCAGGTCTAGAGACAGCTTTGTCAGAAATAATAACTGGGTCATAGTAATACCCTTCTCTAAATTGAAGAGCAGTATGATATGTTTTTTTTAATATTTTTTCCTTAGCTTTATGATAGTGTGTAGTTCTAGAGTCAATGAAGTCTTTCAATAGAGCTTGTTCATTTTCGTTTAAGTCAACAACTGGTGGGAGAATTCCCTTAGATATTAGCATTTTATTGAATAGACACTTGGCAGTTCTTTTGTTGCCAACAATAAATATTTGAGAAAGCAATAAATCTCCTAATATTTCTACACAACCTTCTACAAATTCATAGTTTGTAGTATTCTGATAGAGGTTATCATATTTTATTTGCAGATGATTTAAGAATTTATCTATTTTATCTGTAGGAAGTGAAGTTATAATTTCTTTTTCTGAAATATGTAGTTTGTTAGTTTCTTCCTTAGTCAATAATTTTGCAGGACAATTATTTTGTTTTTGAATTTCTAGTAAAGTCTCTTTGAGGTTCAATGGTTTTTGTTGTCCTTCTAAAGAAGTTAAAATACCATCTATTAAAGGAAGTGTGGTATCTTCTCTTGTTATTGTTTTACTCCAAAGTAATTCTTGTGATTCTTTAGAAAGTGTTAGTCCTTGTTTTAAGTCATTTCTTACTATATTTAAAGCGGTTTCAAAAAATATGTAATAGTTTTCAAAAATAATATGAGGAATGTCTATTTGACTTAGCATCATTCTTCTTATATATAATTCTTCCTTGGTAGTTGCCTTTGATGCGAATAGAGTTTTTATATCATTTTGTTGAAGATGTTGTTTTATATTTTTTACTAAGTCTTGGACTTGGAAAATGTCAGTAATAATTGGTAGTGTTTCATATTTAAAATAAAGTTTATTATCTTGAGGGAAGAATATATCATTTAGTTCTTTTGGTGTTGTGGATGAAGTTATATGTTTTAAATTGTTTTTTATCGTTTTTTGGTCTTCTTTTGAATAGTTTGTTATGGTTAGTTTTTGGTAAGTTATTATTAAGTCTTTTAAATCCTTATCTGATTTCGTTTCTACTGCTTGTTCTAAAACTTTTCTGATGTATTTATATACTTCATAGTTTTCTAGTGTCTTTTTATGAACTGGTTTGTAGTCTTCTTCTCTTACTTTATGTAAGTGATGCCAAGAAGCTAGTACTTCAAGCTCTACTTTATGATTGTGCTGAAATAGGAAATCGTATTTATGTTTTTTTATTTCATATAAAAGGTATTTCATTTCTTTCTTGGTACAGTTATAAAACTCTTTTTTTTCTTTTGTCCAGTTTTTTATTTCATGTTTTAATTGTGTTATTAAGATTTGTTTTTCTTCTTGCATCTAATCCCTCGCTTGTATTTCTTATTATATCATATTCTATGAATTTATTTGGTGAAAAAAACAGGATACTTTAATTTTTCCTGTTTGACTCATATTTTTCTAAAAATTCTTTTCTGTATTCTAAAATATTATCCTTTTTAATAGCTTCTCTTAACTCTTCTGTTAGTTTAATTAAGAATCTGATATTGTGAATGGATAATAGTCTTCCACCTAGTGTTTCCTTGGTGGTAATTAAGTGACGAATGTAGGCTTTAGAATAATTCTTACATGTATAACAGTCACAACTTTCTTCGATTGGAGATAAATCTTCTTTAAATTTAGCGTTATTTAAATTAATCTTTCCACATCTTGTGAAGGCTTGACCGTGCCTTGCAATTCTCGTTGGTAGGACACAGTCAAAAATATCTACTCCTCTGATAACTCCTTCAATGATATCGACTGGTTCTCCTACTCCCATTAGATACCTTACTTTATCACTTGGTAAATATGGAGTTGAGTAGTCGATAGCTTTATACATATCTTCTTTACTTTCTCCATCGTTTGCGACTCCTCCAATACTGTAACCATCAAAATCTAATTTTACTGTTTCTATAGCGGAGTACTTTCTCAAATCTTCGTAAGCTCCTCCTTGAACGATTCCAAATAAAGCTTGTTTTTCGTTGTTGTGGACGGCTTTTCCTCTTTTTGCCCAGCGAATAGTTCTTTCTACACTATTTTTTAGATATTCATAAGAAGCACTAGCTGGTGGACATTCATCAAAACTCATCGCAATATCACTATCTAGTTTGTTTTGTATTTCTATTGACTTTTCTGGTGTTAAAAATAAATTTTGACCATCAATATGACTTTTAAAATGAACCCCTTCTTCTGTAATATCTTTCTTTTTGTTCTTAGCAAGAGAGAATACTTGGAAACCACCACTATCTGTAAGTATTGGCTGATTCCAACTCATAAAATTATGTAGACCTCCACAATTTTTAATTACATCGGGACCTGGTCTTAACCATAGATGATAAGTATTGGATAGAATAATTCCAGCATGAGCCGCTTTTAATTCTTCTTTTGATAACGACTTTACAGTGGCACGTGTTCCTACTGGCATAAACATTGGTGTTTCATACGTACCATAGTTTGTTTCAATAGTACCTAATCTTGCCTTGGTATTTTTTTCTGTTTTTAATAAATTATATTTTATTTTCATAAAATCCCTTCCTTACGTCTTCTACATTATAACTTGAACAAAAGAATAAGACAAGCGTGATGCATGTCTTTTTCCCTATTTTTTATTTACTTGATATTGTTTTCCTAATGTTTTCATTTTGGTTTTTGTTTTCGTTAATACTTCCTTATGTTCTGAAGCTATTGGTGTTTCGTAATCTTGATGATAATCATTAAACCTATCTTCTGTTTCCTCAAACAAAACTCCTAAACTATCCATATACTCTTTCAACATTTGGTCTTGTTGTATTAATATCTTTATATTTTCTAAAGACTGATTGTTAGCAGTAATTTTTATTCCTCTTGAAATCTCTTGATTAGAAGTGTCAAGCGTTTTTTTAATATTACATATTATTGGTACTACTTCAGATACTCCTTCTGTCTTTTTTCCATACTTTATCTTAGAAATAAGATTTGTAACTTTTAAGAGTACTATCATTTTTCTTGAGATTGGGAAAAATCGTCTAAATATTTTTGGGTATGTTGTACAGATTTGTACATATGTTGTAAAAGAGTATCAACTTCTTCCTGGCTAATTTCTTTTCCCTATACTGCTTTTTCTATTATAAGTTCTATTTCCCTTGAATTTATTCTTTTAATATTTGTATAGTCAGTATTCGTAATTTTCTCCTCTAGTTTTTTATTTATCAATCAATATCAACTGTTTTTAATCCATAATTGTTTTCTTTATCTTTTTCAAAGGTGAATGTTGTGATATCAAGTGTATCTTTTACCATTTGATATTCTTCCTCTGTTACTTGGTGTTCTTCATCAAAAGATAGAATTTCATTAGTTGAGTTAATACTATCACCTGATGTTTTATAATAGGTCATCATGGGACCACATAGTCCTGAACAGTAGTCTGCATAGATAATATTTACTTCTACTGTATAGGTATTGTCTTTGGCAGTGCCATCTACAAAGAAGACAGTTGGACGATAGTAGCCACTTCCTCCGTGTCCATGCATATCTTGAAATGTATATTCTCTTGTTGCGCTGTCATAGGTATAGAGAGGTTCATGGTCTAAGTAACATTCAATATCCTCATGGATAAATGGGTGATTGTTGCCAAAGTATTTTTTTAATTGCTTTTCTAAATCACTTTCCATGAAATCATTTCCTGAGACATTCAATTCATATAAAGCAAATTGTAAGGCACTTTGATTGGATATTGCCCTTATATCCGCTACTGGGTAATCCATAGCTAGATACGTTGAATATTCTTTTATTTGTTCAGTTAAAATACTTTGTTCTTCTTCTGTTAATTTTCTTGCTGGATCTTCTTCTACTACTTCTTCTTGGTCTTTATTTTCTTTTTCTTCCACTACTTCTTCTTTTGTTATTACTTTATCATAGATAATATATCCAGTTGTCGCAAATAAGAAAATCGCTAAGATGATAATGGTTATAATTAGCCCTTTATTTTTTTCTTTCATCTTTATACTCCTATTTATATTACTCATTATACACTTTTCTGGGTAATTCTGATTATTTTCCTTTTCCTTGATGTAGGGTTTGTTCATAGATAGCGTTTTGTAGTTCAATAAATCTTACTTGAGCTTCTTTTTGGAATAATTTTAATTGTTTTCCCATTTCTTCTAGCTCTTGTCTTTTTAAAAAGTGGCGATATTTATTTTTGATTTCTTGACGGAATTTTTCTATTCTGTTTAAAGCTTCTCTTAAACTTTCTCCAGTATCATCATCACTTGTTAATAAGTCCATTAATTGGTTTAGAAGTTTTTTATATTCTTTTTCCACTTTTTTAGAGGCTAATGGATGAGCTAGTTTGGAATTAAAAATAAATATATTTTTGATTTTTTGCCCTTCTACTTGGAATACTTTTCTGCTACTTGCCATAGGAAAGATGTAGATATTCTTACTAAATGTGATATCTTTCATCTTTTTCTTCTTCTTTTTCACGCTATACATATTAACACCTACTTTTATTTTTCTAATAAGTCTGGTCTTCTTTCTTGTGTTCTTTTTATACTCTCATTCTTGCGGTATTCTTCTATTTTTTTGTGATCTCCTGATAATAGTACACTGGGTACTTCTAATCCTCTAAAATTTCTTGGTTTAGTATAAGTTGGATAATCTAGAAGATTGTTGTTGAAGGAGTCATTTTGATGAGAGGCTTGTTCTATTACTCCTGGTAGTAGTCTAACGATTGAATCAGTTATTACCATACTAGCTAGTTCTCCACCTGTTAAGACGTAGTCTCCTATACTTAGTTCCATATCACAGATACTACGAATTCTCTCATCAAAACCTTCATAGTGACCACAGATTAATATTATGTGTTTTTTAGTTGCGAGATTGTAAGCAATTTCTTGTTTATAGGGAATTCCATCTGGTGTTAATAAGATGGTGAGACTATCTTTTGTTTTTAGACTTTCTACACAATCGAAGATAGGTTGACAGGTTAATACCATGCCACTTCCACCACCATAGGGAGTATCATCTACTTTGTGATGAGGGTCCTTGGAATACTCTCTAAAATTATGAATGTTTATCTCTACTTTTTCTTCGTCAACAGCACGTTTTATGATGGATGATGAGAAAACATTTTCAAACATCTCTGGAAATAGAGTTAAAATATCTATTTTCAAACTATCACCTACATTTCTAGCATTTTATCAATTATTACTTGTCTTTTATCTGGTTTAATTTCTACCATAGGAGAGTTTAAGGGAACTAATATTTCTTTGTCTAACTTTACTCTCATTACTTTGTTCTTGGGACTTGCATAAAATATTTCTTTTATTATTCCCCTTTTTCCAGAAGTTGTCAAGACTTCATAGGTTAATAACTCTTCATCTAAAACTTCGTTTTTTTCAAGGACTAGTTCTTGTTTTGACAGATAGACTGGTTTTTTTACGAGGTGAAGTACTTCATTGATGTTAGTAAAATCATCCAAGGTTACCATATCAAAGTTCTTGTGTACACGATAAGTTTTTATTTCATATTCTTTGTTATCAATTATTAAGTGATTTCCAATTTTAAAGGCTTTTTCTTTGTAAGGAAAATTACTTTTAATTCTTAATTCCCCTTTGATTCCATGGGTAGTAGTGATTGTTCCTAAATATACTTTTTCCATTATTTATCTAGCTCATATAGTAGAATACTTGTTGCGACTGCAACATTTAGACTTTCTACTCTTTCATTCATTTTAATATATAGACGCTTATCACATTTATCTAACGTGGTGGAACGAAGACCATTTCCTTCATTACCTACAATCAAAGCATATTTTTCTTTATCCTTCTTGCTAAGCTCACATACATCCATTCCATAATCAACAGAGCTTCCATAAATTGGTATTTCTCTATTTTTTAAGACATCTAATAATGGAGAAATTTTTCTACTGATAACATTCAAATGAAATAACATCCCTTGTGTTGCACGTATTACCTTAGGATTATATAAATCTACTGTGTTTTCTGATAATATTACTGTATCAATGTTAAAAGCCTTGGCACTTCTTAAAATCGTACCTAAATTTCCTGGATCTTGTACTTCATCTAATATTAATAATTTATTTCCAATTAGGTCTCTATCTGGTAGTCTTTTACATAGAGCCATAATATCTGTTGGAGTATCTAAGTCTGATACCTTTTTTATAATTTCTTTTGTTACATAGACATAAGGACATGGTAGTGGGATTGCACTATTTTCTTCCATAATTAATTCTACTATAATTCCACTTTTAAATGCTTCTAGTACTAAATGCATTCCTTCTACAATAAACTCCCCATATTCTTCTCTATATTTTCTTTTCTTTAATTTTCGATACTTCTTTACTTTTTCATTATCTTAACTTGTAATTACCATTAAAAATCTTTCATTTCCTTTCTATACTTTTTATAATCTGGCATATTTTCTTCTACTAAATCCCAAAATTTTTTAGAATGATTAGCATGAATTAAATGTGATAATTCATGAACAATGACGTAATCTAAATATTTTGTATCTCTTTTTATGAGTTCTAAATTTAGAGTAACTGTCTTAGTTTTTACATTGCATACTCCCCATCTTGTTGTCATTTTTCTAATTCTTAAATCTGGATATGGGATTTTTTTAGAAAAACGATTATATATCTTATCTAGATGTTCTTTATAGATTGTCTTGGCTTGTTTTTTATACCATTTATCTAAATCTAATTTCCTATTTAGAAATACTTTAGTTTCTCCTATTGATATATCACAGTACTCTACATAGATTACATCATATTTTTTACCTAAATAATAAAAACCTGTATTATTTTCATTTTTAATTTTTTGATGATCTAACATTTTTTTGATTTTTTCTGTATTGTCTTCTATTAGTTTGATGATATTTTTTTCACTGGTAAAATAGTTTGTGGTGACTTGAATTGTCATGTCATTTTTTACCCTGATGTAGGTGTTTTTGTTTGTTTTTTTTCTTTGTATTTCTATTGGATAAATTTCATCATCTAATTGTAGTTTCATGTTATCACCAAGAATATTGTACCAAATGGTTAGAATTTAGTAAACTTTATTTATTATTTTGAACATAGAAAAACACTAGATTACTCTAGTATTTCTTTTGTTTTTTGAAAGGATGCATTCTAGCTTCCTATTATCATAAATTTCTAAAGCTTTGTTATAAACTTTTTGACTAAGACTAACAAGTACTATACCCTACTTTTAAACAAGCTAGTAAGTTGATTTTTTATCATATACAAAATATCTCTGTTACATTTAAAGATTTTTCTGTCATATTAAGGATATCAAACTTGGTTTCTACTTTATAACTTTCAAAATATTTATTTTTTTCTTTTTCTTCTTTCTTAGCTTTTTACTGTTTGATGAGTATATTCTGTAGGGTTTTTGTCATAGATTTCATAACATTATCTTCTTTGTTGAATATTATAAATTAAGTAGTTCTTATTTTTTTAGTATATGTGTTTTTTAGAAAATTTTACTTTTTAATTAATGTATATTTTTCTATAATTATGCTCATTATACTTATGAGGAGGAAAACTTATGGATTTAAGTATTAGAGAACATATTATTAATAATTTTAAAGGTGATGATTATGATACTTTGAGAAGGGCAATTGATGAGTCAGTGGCATCACAGGATGAAGTGACTTTGCCAGGGCTTGGTGTTTTTTTAGAAATTATCTGGGAAAATGCTGATCAAGAGCTTAAGAATCAACTGGTTGATATTATCAAAAAACGTGTAGAAAAAGGATTGAATGAAGCGAAAAAGGAAAACTGAGGTTTCCTTTTTTTAGTTCATTTCACTAAAATAGATTGTTTTTTCAACTACTCTTTTGATGTCATTTACGTTAAATGGTTTTCTTATCATGTCGACAATTGGATAAGCAAAGGCTTTCTCTATTGTTTCTTTTGTAGCGTCACCTGAAATAATAGAGACTGGCATTTGTTCTAGTAGATTATTTTCCATCATGTAGTCTAGTACTTTAAACCCATCGACTTTTGGCATATTTAAATCTAAAAGAATGGCTTTAATATTTTTGTTGTTAGCATTGGCTTTTATGATATCCAGCGCTTCTTGTCCATCTTTAGCAACGGCTACCACATAAGAGTCACTAAAGATTTTGCTGACAAAATTTCTAACAATATTAGAATCATCAACTACTAAGATGGTATCCTGGGTGTATATCTCTTCTTCTGTTAGAAGAGTCATATCTTCTGTTTTTGTAGGTTCTTCTTTCCGAGGCATTTCTTCTTCCCCTAGATATTGTCTAATTACATGAATAAGACGATTTACTTCTGTAACTAATTCATCATGTTTATCATAAATATAGTAAATATCTCCGGCTTTACTTTTTTGTTCTTCCGCTTCTGCGAGTTCTGCTAGATGAGTAAATCCAAAATATTTGGCATCACTTTTTAAGGAATGGGCATAAATTGCATAATTATGCATATCCTTTTCATTTTTATATTCTTCTAATTTTGGTAGCTTGGATTTTGCTCCTAAAACAAATTCACCGATGGTATCATTATATGTTTGCATATCTCCAAACAATTCTAAGCTTTTTTCAATGTCTATCCCATTTTCTTTTAAAAATTCTACATTCAACATACTGTTCACCCTTTACTTTTCTCTATATTATACTTTGATTATAACTCATTTTATTTTATAAAGCAATCCTTATTTTGTATACAAATTCCAATTTTTGGAAAAGAAAAAAAAGGTTACACTTGTAACCTTATTTTGTATTGTAATTATTTTTTGCATCTACTACTTCTTGTAATGTTTTCTTATAACAACTAACATTCTCATCCTGCATTTTGTAAATTAATCCATCTCTCATATCGAATGGTCTTGGTAAGTTATTTGAATTTTCCTTGTACTCCATTAGCTTTAAGTTGGTAGATTCTAGTTCAAACTCATTATCCCATAGGATAATATCAGGATTATTAGTTTTTTCTCCCTGTCTTGCTTGTTGGTGGATAAATAGATTTACTCCACATATAGAATTAAACAATGGCTGTACATAGTCTATTTCTTCAAGGTTTGCTGGATTATTTAGAGTTAAATAATCTTTTCTTGCTTGAATAAAATACTCATATAAATCATAGGCATATAGTCCTTGTTTACTTGATATCAATTGTGGAAGACGATAATCATAAATAGTATAGAATTTTCTACTTAATCTTTGATAGTCTTCATCACCAGAAAAAGCATATGGTGTATCTTCAAATAACCTTCCAAAATTTCCGATTGATGCGAAATCGAACATAACATCATTTAACTCATAAGCATTAGGATCACTTTTTGGATTTTCCTTCATATAAGATATTATATTGTCTAACTTCGTTTCTAATTTTCCTATTTCAGTAATTAATTCTTGTTTTGTACTTGGTTCTTTCATGTATAATCTCTCCTTTTTGTTGCTTACTATAACACAATTACTTTCTATAGTCAAAGTAGAAGTCTAATATTCTTACTTGGTCACCTTCTTCGGCACCTAATTCTTCTAATTTTTGATCAATTCCCATTCTAGTTAATTTTTTAGCAAACTTATAGGCAGCTTCGTCTGATGAAAATTTAGTCATCTTGAAAATTCTTTCTACTTCTTTTCCTTGAATTGCCCAGGTATCATCATCGTCTCTTGTGATAGTAAATGGTTCTTCTTTTTTGAATTTATATAGAACATGGCTTTCAATTTGACTATCTTCATAAAGTGGAGAAGTTGGTACTTCGTCTACTAAGTCAGCTAAGCGGTCTACTACTTTTTGTAGGCCTTGATTGGTCGCGGCGCTTATTTCATAGATTTCTACATCGCCTACTTTTTCTTTAAATTTTTCTAGTTCTTCCTTAGCACTTGGTAAATCCATTTTATTGGCGATAATAATCTGTGGCTTTTTGATTAGTTTTTCGTTAAATTCTTCTAATTCCTTATTAATTAAAACATAATCTTCATAAGGGTCTCTTCCTTCTATGGCACTCATATCAATTACATGGGCAACAACCTTGGTTCTTTCAATATGTTTTAGGAATTTATCTCCTAGGCCTTCCCCTTTGCTTGCTCCTTCAATTAATCCTGGTAAGTCAGCCATAACAAAACTTCTACCATCTGATGACTTTACTACTCCAAGATTAGGATGTAAGGTTGTAAAGTGGTAAGCAGCAATCTTAGGTTTTGATCTTGACACCATGGAAATAATAGTACTTTTTCCGACACTTGGTAGTCCAACTAATCCAACGTCAGCTAACATTTTTACTTCCACTTTTAACGTCTTGTGTTCTCCTTCTTCTCCATTTTCAGAGTAATCAGGAGCGGGATTTGCCTGTGTTTTAAAGGCAGTGTTTCCTCTTCCACCTCTTCCACCCTTAGCAATAATTTCTTGTTGGTCTTTTTTAGAAAGGTCAGCAATAATTAGTCCAGTTTCTAAATCTGTTACTACTGTACCTTGTGGAACTTTAATAATAATAGGTTCTGCACCTTTACCGTGTTGATTTTTACCTCGACCGTTTTCTCCTTTTTTTCCTTTAATTAACTTTTGATATCTTAAGTCTAGGAGAGTGTGAAGTCCTTCATCCACTTTAAAGATGATATCAGATCCATGACCACCATTTCCTCCGAATGGACCTCCCATAGGGACATATTTTTCACGACGAAAAGCAGTACAACCGTCGCCACCATTTCCTGCTTCTACTTTGATTTCTACCTCATCTACAAACATATGCAACTCTCCTTTCCTATTTGCATATTATAGCATTTTTTAGAAAAAAAGAAAAGAAATTCCTTCTTTATCTTATCACAGGAACTAGCTTTGGATTTGCTTCTTTTCTTACTGGTTCCTGAGCAATTTGGTTTACTAGACTTTCTGCAGTCTCTTCTTTTATAGGGGTTACTTCTTCTATCCTTGGCTCATCATTATCTACGGTATTGTTTTCAATTAGATTGGTTGTGTTACTATTTATATTTTGAAACATATTATCCTGGGTAATCATTTCTTGATTTTTTAGTAAATCAGATATATTCGTAGTAACAGTCTCTTTTTCAGGAGTATTTTCCTTGGTATTTTCTATCTCTTTTGTAAATTTATTTCTTAAATTTCGAATCGCTCTTTTTGGCATCGCAACCGCTCTAGCTCCTCTGATTGCGACTGCATATTTATGTTGTTGCATATTTTTTAGAATTTCTTGTTGACGAGATAGTTTGTTTTGATAGTGATTGCCTTTGATATCATAGATGGTTGATTTTAATCTATCTATGATACTATTTTCCGGATTAAGATGAGCTTTTAGTAAAGCTAAGTCTTTGATGTTTTCTTCTACTACATGCACTTTTCCTTGTTGGCGAAATAGGAGGCTGTTTCTTCTCTTGGTAAGATAGTATTTAGGTAACATAATTACTCTTTGTCTTTTGTTTAGTCTTATATGTTTTTTATTAAGGGATCTTATTTTCTTTTGTTGTCTAGTAATCATTTTGTTTATTTTTCGTTGATAACGAGCTGAGGTTGCTTGTTGTCCTAGAGTTGCTAGTTGGTTAATCTTATCTTGTCTTGCTTGTTGTTTTGAAATGATTCTTTCGGCTTCTTTATCTTGTCTATTCAAAATATTTTCCACTATGGCAGAATGTTCTTGTCTTGCTTGGTATTGTTTTAGGGTGTTAACAATATCATTATATTCATTTTTATAGCCCTCTATATCATAGGCTGTTTTATCTGTTAGTGCTCTTAGACCTTTGTTTTTTCTTTCTAAATCACTAATTTGTTTTTGTAATCGGTCTAAGGTCTTTTCTAAAAGCTGTTGATATACTTGGTCTGAATTATTCATTGTTCTCATCCTCTGCCATCGCAATATCTTCTTCTATGGCTTTTTGTACTTCTTGCCATTCCTTAGAATCATTTATTTCTGTTAGAGAATAACCGTTATCTTTTTCTTCTAGTATCGAAACATAAGCTCTTTCATGGTCTTGATCCATCTCTTCTCCTAATGTATATAAAATATAATCTTTTCCTTCATATCCTACTACACTAAAAATATCTAATACTTCTATTTCTAATTGTTCATTATCTGGCGTTGTAGCAATTATTTTATTGTTCATCCTATTCACCTCTATTCTATATCATTTTATCATAGAACTGGGTAAAAAAAAAGAACCTTTTTTTAAGGCTCTTAATCTTCTTGTGGATATACGGAAGCTTGTTTCTTGTCTCTTCCTAAACGTTCATATCTTACGATTCCGTCAACAGTTGCGTATAATGTATCATCATTTCCACGACGTACATTCTTACCTGGGAATACTTTGGTTCCACGTTGACGATATATAATGCTACCAGCAGTTATAAATTCACCATCTGCAGCTTTTGCACCAAGTCTACGTCCTGCAGAATCACGACCATTAGAAGTTGATCCTTGACCTTTATGGTGAGCAAATAATTGGATATTTAACTTTAAAAATTCCATAACTCTCCTCCTTACTTTACTTCAATATTAGCTGGATAATTTTTTTCCAACTCTTTTAAAAGACTAACCATATTTCCAATTAGTATTTGAGTTGTGCTATCTTCATTTTTAATATTGATAGTCATACCCTTTTTACTAATCATATAACTTAGACTCCCTTTATCTAATGCTAAAATACCATTTACTGTGGTTGTTACAATACTACTTGCAGCGCTACAGACAATATCTTTTCCATAATCATCATATAGTGCATGACCTAGTATTGTTACTTTTTGATATTTGGCATGATGTTTTTCTACTTTTACTTGAATCATAATTAACCATTAATTTTAGTAATTTGAATTTTTGTATAAGGTTGTCTATGTCCTTGTTTCTTACGGTTAGATCTGTCTTTTGATTTGTATTTAAAGACAGTAATTTTCTTTTGTTTACCGTTTTTGATTACTTTACCTTCAACAGTAACGTTAGTAAGATAAGGACTTCCTATTTTACTATCAAGCATTAATACTTGGTCGAATTTAACAATATCACCAACGTTTGCGTTTAATTTTTCTACGAAGATTTCAATTCCTTCTGTTACGTAATATTGTTTTCCTCCAACTTTAATTACAGCATTTTTACCGTTCATTCATATACCTCCTTTTTTGACTTAAGACTCGCTCTTAAGGTACTAAATTATAGTTTTTACCTTTTCAATGCGGTTTGAGCGTGAGGCGTCAAACAGTTCGATTATAACATAAACTATTTGAGGCTGTCAACTTCTTTGCTTTTATTGATTGTGTATAATGGTTTGGGGATTGCATACAAAAAGAGAAATCTCTGATAGAAT